>JAMPAB010000001.1:0-98867 GCA_023667435.1 Corallococcus sp.
ACATTTGCAGATTGCGAAGCAATCGAAACCGAGAACAATTCGACACCCCGATGCGACTACCCGATGCGACCTGGCATAAATTACCGACACGCATCATAAACTTTGTACAGAATAAACACGCGGAGATTATTATATGAAAAAAATCATTTGCCTGCTACTTGCAATTTGCATAGTTTTGACGTTGACGGTACTTGCGTCCTGCGGTCCCGATGCGTACGAAAAAGCGTCCAAAAATGCCGACAACTACGTTATCGCCGCCGCTTACGATCCCGAGTCGCACATACTTTCCGCTTCGCAAAGGGTAGAGATGACCAACAGAAGCGAAAACAGTTTTACGGCGGTTAAATTCCACATTTACGCAAATCAGTATCGCGAGGGCGCGGAAAACGGCGTAGTTACAAACGTCTACCGCGCAAAAGCGTACCCCAACGGAATAAGTTACGGCGATATTACTTTCGACAGCGTAAAGGTTGAGGGGCAGGCGGTTGCCTACTCCATAGAAGGACAGGATATGGATATACTGTCCGTACCCGTTGCAAACGAACTATTCCCCGACCAAACTACTACTATAGAAATGACGTATCAAGTACAGCTTGCAAACGTCGCGCACCGACTGGGATATACCGACAACGGCATAAATTTGGGTAATTTTTATCCCGTTCTGTGCCGTATAGAAAACGGCAATTACGTTTGTTCGCCCTACTACAATATAGGAGACCCGTTTGTAAGCGAAGTTGCCAACTATAACGTGAGTTTAACTTTACCTGAAGAATATATTGTTGCAAGCAGCGGACAGCTGCAAGACGCAACGCAAACGGACGGATTTACGACGTACAGTTACGAGGCGAAAGCCGTACGCGACTTCGCAATGGTAGCTTCGGACAAATTCAACAAGCTGTCGCAAACTGCGGACGGAACGCAAATCAATTACTATTACTACAACGATACCGAAGCGGAAGAAAGCCTGGCGTTAGCCGTCGGTATGTTCGAATATCTCAACAAAAACGTAGGCAAATATCCGTACGCGCAATACAGCGTTTGCGAAACGGAATTTTGCTTCGGCGGAATGGAATATCCTAATCTTTCGATGGTCACAAGCGGTTCGAGCGCTTATGCCGAAGCAATAGTACACGAAACGGCGCATCAGTGGTTTTACGGCATAGTCGGCAACGACCAAATAAACAGCGCTTGGATGGACGAAGGACTTGCGGACTTCGTGACGTATCTGTACTTGGACGAATGCGGTAAAACTCCGCTGTCTACCGCTATGAAAGCCTGCACGAAAAATTACGTTTCGTACGTGGACGTACTCAACCGCTTCTACGAAAATATCGACACGTCTTTCCGCCCGATAGACAAATACAAAAACGACAACGAATACGTAATATTTACATACGTAAAAGGCAGCATACTGTTTGGAACGCTTTACGAAACAATGGGCAAAACGAAATTTATGAAAGCGTTGAACGATTATTTTGACGAAGCGCAATTTACCGTAGCGCAACCGCAGCTTATGATAGACAAGTTTGCAAACGTGGGCGGCGCGGAAATAGGGAGCGTGTTCGAATCGTTTATAGAAGGAAAAGAAATAATCGGCGAAATCGTACAGTAACGCCGTTCGACGCGGAACGTTACCGCGCGCGCTCTAAAAAATTTGCATTAAATAAACTGTAAAAAGGGACCGTCGCATTAAGTTGCGACGGCCCCTTAGCCCATACAGTAGTCGAGAATATTCGGCGCGGAATTGACAACGTCAGTCCTGCTCCGCTTTCAAATCCACTTCGTACAGCTTGCGGTAAGTTACTCCGCTGTCGCCGAACACCGTTTCGTACAGTACGACTTGCGTGGCGTCGAAAGGTTTGTTGTAAACGTCTACGCTTTTGGTAACTTCGGAAAACGGCAATTCGAAAGCGAAATTGCGTATTACCGTAACGTGCGGTCGGTACGCGCGGTGTTCCACGCCGAATCCGGATTCTTCCAGTTTTGCTCCCAGTCTGTCGTGCAATTCGGTAAGATTGCCGTCTTTGTTGAATTTGGCGCATACTACGCCCCCTGCGCGCAGTATCGCAAATTGATTTACGGCAAGTTTAGGCGCGGGCAAGTCTTTGACGGAATCCATCGCGCTTTGTATATAAATAAGGTCGTTGGGGTTTACGTTTCCTAAAAAATGCAACGTAACGTGATAGTTTTCTTTTTTGGTAAAATTGCCCTTTATGGTTTTTTCGACGAATTGCTTTGCCGAACGTTCTAAATTATCTTTCGTCTTCTGCGGTAAGTCCAGCGCGATGAATACTCTCATTGTTTACCTCGTTTTAGGCATTTTAGAATTGAAGTGATTTGCAGATATAATATATATATTATATCATATATCTTTTTTAAATTCAAGAGGAGCCATCGTTAATCTGCAATCATAGCGTCCGTTACGCTTAGCTTTCGGCAAATGGCCGCTTTAGGGCGCGCATTTCGAGAATACGTCCTATGCTTTCGGCAATGCATTACTAAACCGTCTTTGTCTGCAAGCGTATATTGTTTTCGGAAAAAGGAGCGCTTTGCGAGAAGATACATTAATAAACCTTAACCCGTAAATGATATTAGGGGGCTGTCGCAAGTCAGTAAAAAACTTGCGACAGCCCCATGTAGTCGAAAATATTTTAAATAATCTTTTTACTTTTTTACCGTAAACTTGCCTTGCAGCTGTCTGCGGAAAATAGCGTCCAGTTCGTCAAGCGTCCCTTCGACAATGCTGTTTTTGGGTAACACGTGGCACTGCTGCGACGACAGATACAGCAAGTAAGTGTCGCGCGTAGAAACTACCTTGTAGAAATAACTGTACTTTGCGCAGACTTCGGCGCTGTAATCGTCGCCCTTAGAATCGCGTATCGTAAAGCGGTCTTCTTCGAACGTATAGAATTGAACGGTCTCGTCGCTCATTATCGACATAGACTTGTTGATATTTTTCTGAATAAGCTTCGTTAAAAGCATACATAACGGAGTAAACAGTACGCCGAATGCAATCATAAAAATCGCAAAAGCGAGGACGCCCTCTTCCTTGTCAAACAGCTCGATAACGCCGATAGCCGCAAAAATCAACGAACAGAGCAGGTAAACCCACCAGATTTTCTTCATCTGAAAAGCGTTGAGTTGCTTAGTTCTCTCTGCGTTAAATTTAGATTCGAATTTAATCATAGTAAAACCTCCTACTCTTTCGTAACGCTTACTACGTAGCTTATGTTGTCTATGCTCATAAGCATATCGGCAAGCAGCTTCTTATCTATGTTGATACGTTCTTCGAATATAATCCATTTGCCGTCGGAGTCGTCGGTATTGGGAACGCTCAACATCAAGCTTACGTACACCGCCGTTTTTATATCCTGAGGCAAGTCGTCGTATTCGGTGACTTCGCCGTTGCTCTTTACCAACACTTTGTAACCGCTCTCGCTAAGCAGATAACTGCCTCCCGTAAACGCGTTGACGTATTGCGTTGCGGCAACGAGCGTAGCGTTGATTTTGTCGCGGATAAGCAGACCTATTAAGTCGTTATGTTCCAACGTCGAACGCAAATTTGCAAGAGTACGCGCTTCCGCCGCCGCCGCAGTTACGCGCATACGCGCCGCGCTTGCCGCAACGTAACCGTCAAGCTGCGCCTTACGTTGTTCTTCAAGCTCCGCCTTGCGTTTTTCAAGCTCTTCCAGTTGACGTTCTCTCTTGTCTATTTCCTCCTGCGGAACGTCGTCTTTGGGGCGGTTTTGTAAAATGCCGTACAGATTTTCGATTTTATCCGCAAGAGCGTTGCGCGTCGAATCGTAGTCGGCGATAACTTTTCTGAGTTCGTCGACGTTGCTTTCGAGGTCCTGCGCGTTAACCTTGTCTACGTCCAAACCTTTAAGGTTGAATTCGAATTGCAATTCCCTGTGCAGTTCGTCGTACTCTTTCGTCGTAGATTCGTACAACCATTGCATTTTTTCCATTTCCAAACGCTTTTTAAATACGTCTTTTTCCATTTCCGCTTTGGAATCCAACAGCATCTGCCTTTCGCTTTCGACGTCGCCCAAATCGTACTTAAACGTCGAAAGAGCCTGTTCTATATCGTCGCTTCCCGCGTACTTCTTCGCTTTTTCGTTAGATTCGTTTATCTGCGCTTCGTTTACCTTGATGGTCTTGGTGATTTCCACTATCGCTCCGCGAACGTCGTCAAGCTTTGACTCGATGCTTTCCAACTGTCTGGAAACCGCTTTATACTGTTCGTAACTTGCCGACAGTCTTTCACCTATATCCGTCAATTCTTCCTTGACCTTGTCGTTGGTGGTAACAAGCGAATCGACTGACGCCTGCGCGCTATCCAACTGCTGCTGCGTTTCTTTGAGGTATTTTAAACGAGATTTGAGCGCGGTAGCCTTAGCGCGCAACGCTTCGGTAGAACGCTTCAATTCGGCAAGCTCCGCTTCGCTGCGTACCGCGTCTTGCTGAACGTTAAGCAGATATTTGGTGCCGCCGTCGGTATTTAACGCTTTGAGGTAATTGAAAACGGTTTCGTTGCTGTTTTGCGAGACGATCTCGTTGTAACGGTCGTTGATATTTCCCTTTTCGCGTTGAAGGGTTTCCATTTCCGCGCCGTTAATTTCTATATGACGTTTGATTTCCTTTAACGCGCCTTCCAACTGATAGGAACGTTCGAGCAGCAATTCTCTGTCCATAGAACGCGCGGACAGTTCCTGTTCCAAAGCCTCCACTTCCTGATCGTGGAAATTAGCCGTAACCGCGAATACGCCCGAAGCGTCGTCGCTGAAAACCTTTTGACTGTTGAGGAATACTTCCCGCTTGAACTCCTCTTGCTTACGCAAAAGCGTTTTTTCGTACTCTGCCTGGATTTTGCTCTTTGACCGTTCGATTTGACCGATGCGATATTTATAGTCTTCGAGAGCTCTTTCCAGATTGCGCGATTTTTCCTGCAAGGATTGATTGATTGCTTCCAACTTGGAAAACTTGGCGTCGAGAACCTGTAATATGGTGTCCTTCGCTTTCATAGGCGTTACGGCGACGTCAAGCTCCGCTACGGAACGGAAACGCTTCATTTGGACGACGAGATTGCTTTCCTTTTCGGCAATCTGACTTTCTTTTACCGCTACTTCGCTTTGAAGCTTTTCTATTTGCGATTCGACTTCGTCGATTTTGACGTCTACGCGTACCGTTTCCAGCAACTCGCCTACGGATTTTGCAGGAACGTTAAACGCATCGAGACTTTCCTTAACTTCGGAAATGGACTTTTCCAACTCGTCCATTTTATTCGTATACATAACTTTTTCTGCGGAAAGTCTTTGCTGCTTTTCGTTAAGTTCGAGTAATTGCTCGTTTAAGCTCTTGTTCTTTTCGTAAAGCGACGATACGTACGACAATTCGTTGTTAATGGATTCCACGCGGTTGCGCTTATCCTGCGACAGAGCGTATTGACGCTGTTTCTCCTCCAACTGACTGTCGATACTGGCGAGTTCCTTTTCCTGCCATTCCAACTCAGTGGTGATGGCGTAACGTTTCTTCTCGTAATCGGCGCGCTGTTCGTTTACCGCTTGCAACGTTTTAACTTTGGGAATAAGCGTTTCGACGTCGTCGTGCAGCTTTATTTTTTTACGCGCTTCTTCTATTTCTTCCTGTCGGGAAGTTAACACAGTATACTTTTTCTGCGTAGCTTCGAGTTCGCGCGCTACGTCTTCGCGCAGACCGTCGGCGGTCTTACGCGCTTTTAAGTCGCCCAGCTCGCTCGTAATTGCCGTAATATCGCGGAAAACCGCGTTTAATTCGTTATTGATCGCGTCGAGCTGTTCGGGCGAAGCCTTTTTAGGCATATTGCTCGCGTATTCTCTGACCTTGCGCAAAGCGTTTTCTTTGAGCTTGCGCGCTTCTTCGGACGAACGCGCGACGCTCTGCTGAACGGACGCAAGCAAACGAATCTCGTCGAACATATTCAAATCGCCGTGAAAATTGTCGATTGCGATATTGTTAACGTAATCGATTTTAAGCATATCTTCCAATTGTTCGTTTAAAAGCTCTTCGATATACTCGCGCGTCTTTGAACGGGCTACGACCTGCCAACTGCCGTCCTCCTTTTTTTTCAAAACGCAGCGCGTAGTTCCGTCTTCGTTATGCAAACGACTGAGCGAAAATTCTTCGTTGTTGATGACGAATTCCACTTCTACGTCTTTGACGCATTCGACGTCTTCTTTAAAACAGAATTCCAGATAATTGTTAAGTTTGCCGCCGCCCGACGTAACCGGTCTTTTTCCGTCAGACGCAGTGCCGAATGTATAAACGCGTTTTTCTTCCGTTTTGACGTCGGACGCAACGACTTTACTTATCTTCATACCGTACCTCTCAAATTTTAGTAAATTCAACAATTTTGTTGATAAGGCAAACAATTTGTGTTAGAATAAAATAACCGAGTTGACATACGCATCTAATTCGGACATTTTATATCGGGATTATTTAATAGTATAACTCATAACGTAAAAATAATCAATACTTTAACGGCAAAAGAGGTAATTTATGACATTCTGCGAGAAGGAAAAAACGCTTATTTACGGCGGATACACGATTGTAGATAACAGGTTTTTATTGAACTATCTGGCAGATGCCCCCGACGTTTGCGTCAAGACGTACCTAACCGGACTTGCTCTGTGCGACAGTCAGGGCAGCGACAACTCCTTGCAAACAATCGCTCAAAAGCTGTCGATAACCACCGACGACGTTATAACCGCTTACCGATACTGGGAAGAACTGGGACTTGTACACATAATAAACGATCTGCCTCCGCGCGTCGTTTATTTGGAAGTAAGGGACTCGGCAAGCGCCTTAAAAAAAATCAAACCTTCGAAATACTCCAAATTTTCTAAGGAAATGCAAATTATACTCGAAGGCAGAATGATTACCGTCAACGAATACAACGAATACTATCTCTTTTTGGAAAACACCACTTTCGAACCGGAAGCTCTGCTTGCCGTAGCAAAATACTGCGTGGCGCTTAAAGGCAACGATATTAAATATCAGTACATACTCACCGTCGCGCGCAACGAGATTAAACGGGGCGCCACCACGCTTGCAACGGTTGCCGAACATCTTAACTGCCAGCAAAAATACGACGAAGATTTAAAACCGATATTTAAAGCGTTGGGACTGTCGCGAAGATTCGAACATCTCGACAGAGAAATGTACGACAAGTGGGTTCGCGAGTTGGGATTTACTCAAGACGTAATAGTACAGGTGTCCAAAAACTGCAAAACGGGCGGGATGACGAAACTGGACGCATTGCTGTGCGAATACTACAAACGCGGCGCAATGTCCGTAAAAGAGATTGCCGCTTACGAAGAAGAAAAAACGAGATTGTACGACCTTGCGCGCGCAATAAACAAAACTATAGGCGTTTACTATCAAAGTCTCGATATGATTGTGGACGAATATATAGTAAACTGGCTTAATAAGGGATTCGAAGACGAAACGCTTTTGGCGATTGCAAAATACTGCTTCCGCAGCGGCACGCGAACGCTTAACGGTCTGACTTCCGTTATAGACAAATTGTACAAAAACGGCATTACAACTTTGCGAGCGCTTGACAAGTACCTGCTTGCAATAGCGGAAAAGGACGCCGTAATAAAGAACGTATTGATAAAATGCGGACTGGACAGAAAGGTAACCTCGAACGATCGCCTGTTATACAAAACCTGGACGGAAAACTGGCAAATTTCCGCCGACGCAGTCGAATACGCCGCCGAAAAGGCCGCAGGAGCAAACGCTCCTATGGCGTACGTAAACCGCATACTGTCCGACTACAAACAACACGGAATACTTACTTTGACGCAAGCAAAGAATTACAAGACGGCTCAAACTCAGACGACGGCAACCGCCGCGAAAGTGCTTGTCGGGGGACGGGATATGGAAAGGCGGCAATACACAGACGAAGAGATTAACGCATTGTTCACTGCGCTGGACGAAACGGAGGACTGATGAATAGACAACAACTGCTGGCTAACGCCAAACGCAATATAGAGGAAAAACGTTTTCGCGCGGAAGAGCAATACGAATCCACAATGGAACGACTGCGGAAAGATCCCGAATTCAAATCGTGCGAACGCAATCTTCGTTTGGCGCAGATCGAATACGCCGACGCTTCGGAAGAACAACGTTTGAACGTAAAAGAAAAAATCGCAAAGTACAAAAAAGAACAACGCGCCTTGCTTGCAAAATTCCGTCTCGACGAAAGCGCGCTTCGACCTAAATACGAGTGCAAAATCTGCAACGACTCGGGGTACGTCAACGGTTCCGTTTGCAGCTGTCTGCAAAACGAACTGTGCAGACTGCTTACGGCGGAAAGCAACGTAATGAATACCGATTACACGTTTGACAACTCCGCCGAAAAAGACGCCGATAATCTGTCCGTCTACAAAGCGGCGCGCAAAGCGTGCGAAACGGGCGCTAAAAACATATTGCTGACAGGTAACACAGGTTCGGGAAAAACCTATCTGCTTACCGCCTGCTCAAACTACGCCATAAGCAAAGGCAAAAGCGTTTTGTTCGTTACGGCGTACACTTTAAACAATATGTTCCTGGACGCGTATCTTTCCGACTTGCAGACCAGACAAGCCATATTAGATACGTTGACGGACGTAGACGTACTTGCAATAGACGACTTGGGAACGGAAATAAACCGCAAAAACGTAACTGCGGAATACTTGTTTGCCGTTTTAAACGAGCGTATCGCGCAACGCAAGCAAACGTTTATAAGCACGAACCTGACGCTGCTCGACATTCGGGACAGATACGACGAAAGAATATTCTCGCGTTTAGTAGACAAAAACAACACTCTCGTCGCAAAGCTGGAAGGTTCGGACAAACGCATAAAACAGTAGCTAACATTCATACTAATCGCATCGACTAATTTATAAACTGTACCGAAGCGGAACATAATTTCTGCCGATAAACCTCGAATAAAATTATCGCTTCACAGCAAAACCGCCGTCGTGAAATTCTCACGATACGGCGGTTTTATCAAATTTAAAAAATTTGTCAAATAATTTGGATATATTCTATTGAAATTGCGTTATATTTGTGATAAAATAATCAAACGTTAAATTTATCTTTTACATCGATTGAGGAACGGTTATAATAATACCGTCCGCATAAATAACAGGGGTTATCTACAATGAATGTATTACTTGCAATAAGCGAAAACGGATTCGATCTGTTTAAAAATTTTTCGTGGCAATCGGAGCTGATTTACTTATTCCGAATAGTGCTTGCAGGCATTTTCGGGTTACTAATCGGCATCGAACGTTCGCACCGTCAAAAAGAGGCGGGAATGGGCACTCACTTTACGGTAGGACTTGCCGCAGCGCTGTTTACCTGCATAGGATATACGTTTGAAACTACCGGAGGCGACACCGCGCGTATCGCGGCGCAAGTAGTAACCGGCATAGGTTTTCTCGGAGCGGGCATAATATTCTTCCGCAGAGAGAGTTTGCACGGACTGACCACCGCAGCTATCATCTGGTCCACCGCAGCTATCGGTATGGCTTGCGGCACGGGCATGTATATCGTTGCGGCGGGGGGAACGCTGCTGGTAATTGTAATGCAAATTATATTGCACACGCCGCGTTTTAAAAAGCACGGACAAAGACTGCTGCTCGTAAGATTTTACCACTCGGAGGAGCTCCAAAAAACGCTGCAAGTTTATTTCGGCATTACGCAATTCCACAGATACAAAATTACGCGTTCGGGTCAGGAGTTGACGGTAGAAGCCGTTATACGTCCGAATCAGAATTACAACGCCGAAAAAATCAACGATTTTATCGAAGGCAACGATGCAATGATTTCAATTGAAAGACTGGAAGATTTATAATCTTCGACTATCGACCGTTACGCAAAGTTCGATTGACGTCTGACAAATAAACTTTGCGGCAAAATATCTCAACAGCAATAGCGCCCTACGGAAATTTTTTCTCGGGCGCTTTTTTTGCGTTTTATTTTCCTTTTACTTGTCCGACGTTGAAAGGAGAATTTGTTCGACGCTTTTTTTAAGCGCTACATATTTGTCCGCGTAAACGTCGCGTTCGGCTTGTCCGTCTTCTAACGCAGCGATATGCGTGAGACGCGACGGAGAACCTTGCAAAAGATAAAGCTCGTCTGCAATCGCAATTGCCTCGTCGACGTCGTGCGTGACAAATATAACCGTACGCGGAAATCGACTGTTTAAATCGAGGAATTGTTTCATAAGGCGCGTTTTTACGCCGTAATCCAACGCAACGAACGGTTCGTCCATAAGCAAAACGTCCGACGGATACGCAAACGCTCTCGCCAAAGACACACGTTGTCTTTCTCCGCCCGAAAGCTTGTCGGGATACGCGTCGGCATAGCGTTCTATCTCGGTAAAGCACAGCGCTTCTTCCGTTTTACGTTTCAATTCCGACCTGTCTTTTATTTTGGAATTCAATACAAGCTGCAAATTTCGCCGAACGGTAATATCTTCTATCAATCGCGGTTCCTGAAAAACGTAAGATACTTCGCCCTTTTCAACTTCGCCGCCGTAATCGCATACGTCGGCAATTATGTTAAGTAACGTTGTTTTACCGCTTCCGGATGCTCCCAACACCGCGTGAATTTTGCCTGTTGCAAACTCCGCAGAGAAATCTTTGTAGACGGGTTTGTCCATATCGGGATATCGTTGATTTACGCCGCGCAATATTACCGACATAATTTCAATCTCCTGCAAATCAATCTTATCAATTTAACCGACAGTGACGCGACAAAACTAAGCAACGCCGCAACGAACGCGTACGCTACAAGTTTGTCCGTTTCGACGTTTAATTGCGCCGAGTGCATTGCGAGTCCCAGTCCCACGCGCGTATAGGCCAACACTTCTCCCGACACCACGACCTTTACCGCAAGCGGCAACAACGTCTCCGCCTGAGCGAAGGAAGCGGGAATAAGCGCGGGCATATACAAATACTTTGCAATATTTCTTTTTCCGACGTTGTACGCGCGGCACATATCAAGATTTTTCCGCATAGCGTCGCAAGTCAACGAATTATACAAAGCGGAGTACAACAACGGAAACACCGTCAGAAATCCGACCGCTATGGGCGTAAACGTAGAAGGGAACAATATCAACGTAACGAGAATAACCGCTATAACGGGCAACGTTCTGAAAAAATCCGTTATAGGTCTTATTATCCCTGCAAGGCTTGCGCTAAACGCAGACGCGAGCGCCAACGGCAACGCCAAAACGTACGCCATTACGAAGCAGGCGACGCTTCTCAAAAACGTCATTCCCATAGACGCGTAAAAATCGCCCGAAGCAAACAGTTTGAAGAAACTTACAAGCACGCTTCCTACGTCGGGCAGAATCAACGGCTTGCCGTAAATTGCCGCCGCTATCGCCCATACGCATACAAAAACGATAACGCCTATAAACGGACATATTAAGTTGTAGAATATTTCTTTTTTCTTCATACCGTTTAAATACGCACGCTTGCCGTTTCGACAATGCCTTAGCAAACGACGGCAATAATAAACGCGCAGGAACAGCATAAACGGCCAACCTCGCGCGTTTCTTTTTAGAATCTTCAAATCAGCCGTTATCGCAATTATAGCGGCGAAAGCGTTTTTTACAACCCGTAAAAGCCGTCGTCAGGTAATTGAAATCCAACGTTGACGCTTTGAATCGCTTTGAAATACGCCGTCATCTGAGCTTTGCAATCGGATGCTTTTACGCAACGGATATTGCACCTTTCAAGCGTATCCGCCGTAAAAACGGTACCGTTGAAATCGCTGCTTCCGTTTGCCGTCAGTAACGAGGCGACGTCGCCGCTGTGTTCGCTTATATACGTTACGTTTGCGTTTAAAGCATCAAGTAACGCCGTCATAAACTTGCCGTCGGCAAACAACTCTTCTTTAACGAACACTCCCGCTTGCGGATAAGATTCCTCCAAACCCGTCGCGTCCTTCCACAATGCCTGCAAATCGAACAAGTCCTTAACGCCCGCTTTTGTTACGGCGGGTTCTCCCAAAATCGCGTATTGAGCCAGACCGCTCTTTAACAGCGGCACTATTTCCGAACCCGCGCCGAAATAACGTATTACGACTTTCCCTGCCTGCGCAGTATCTCCGTCGGCATATTCTATACCGTTGCTCGAAAGAATTTTCTTAAATACGAATTCGGGAGTATTGTTTTTGCCTATACTGTACACCACTTTGCCGACCAGGTCAAACAAATCGTCCGCCTCTCCGTTGCCTACCAAATAAAGCAAGCCGAACAGGTTGGCGGTTGCCAACTTGTACTTAACGCCCTTGTTGTATAATGTCGCCGCCATATTCGTAGGACACACCACTACGTCCGCCTCTCCGTTCAACGTTTTAGATTGCACGTCGGCGCCGGTAGTGATGGTAAGACTCACCTTTCTGCCGCCTATTTGATTTGCGGAAAACAGATTCGCGACAGTAAGCGCAGGCGCGCCGTCTGGGAGAAAAATTTTTATCTCGTCGGACGAATCGGGCGCGCACGCATAGAAAAGAAACGTCGCGACGACCGCAAGCGCGCAGCATACTATCCTAAAAACCGATTTTTTCATGTGTTACCGACCGTATTTATTCTTTTACGTATTTGTCGCGCGGACTGTAATGCGTATGCAGTACCTTGTGCGCGGCAGACGAGCAAG
This sequence comes from Corallococcus sp., assembly GCA_023667435.1. Classification (GTDB taxonomy): domain Bacteria; phylum Bacillota; class Clostridia; order Christensenellales; family CAG-314; genus Fimimonas. Next base: position 12,699 of record JAMPAB010000001.1, read on the forward strand.
GTTTACCGAAGTACGATTCGTACACTTCGTTTACGGCGGAATTTTTGTGACTGCGTCTGTTATACATAACCTTGTCGGCAGAGTACAGTACCGATGCGCGCAAATTGGCGACATCTTGCTTGTGCTTGACGAAAGTCGCTTTTATAGGTTGACCGCCGCCGTTTACGCAACCGCCCGGACATGTCATTACTTCCACGAAATGATACTTGCTGACACCCTTTTTGATATCGTCGCAAATAGCTTTTGCATTTGCAATGCCGTTTACTACCGCAACGTTTATCTCGGCATCGCCCAAACGGTAAGTCGCTTCCTTAACGCCTTCCTGTCCGCGCACCTCGTTAAACTCCAACTTTGCGAACGACGAATTGCCTCCTTGCAGTTTGTAGGCGGCCGTACGTAACGCCGCTTCCATAACTCCGCCCGTCGCGCCGAATATCATTGCCGCGCCCGTGTACTCGCCGAACGGACTGTCCGCTTCTCCTTCGGGGAGGTCGTTTAACAGTATTCCGTTTTGCTTTAAAAGATGTGCAAGTTCTCTGGTCGTAAGCACCGCGTCAACGTCTTTGAGTTTTCCCGACAGAGTGCGTTCCTTTTCCGCTTTCTTCGCCGTGCAAGGCATAACGGTTACCACGAACAGTTTACTCGGGTCAATTTGCGCCTTTGCGGCAAAGCAATTCTTTATCAACGCTCCGAACATTTGCTGCGGAGACTTACATGTAGACAAATTGTCTATAAGTTCGGGATAATTGTATTCCACGTATTTGATCCAACCGGGACAGCAGCTTGTAAACATAGGCAGCTTACCGCCGCTTGTAATTCTCTCGATAAGCTCCGTCGATTCTTCCATAATCGTAAAGTCCGCCGAGCAGTTTACGTCGAATACCTTATCGAACCCCAACAGTCTCAATGCGGTTACCATCTGTCCCTGACAGTTGGTACCTACGGGAGCTCCGAACGCTTCGGCAAGCGCGGCTCTTACGGCAGGAGCGGTACCCACTACCACGTACTTGTCGGGATCAGCAAGAGCGTCCTTAACGCGTTCTATTTCCGTTTTCTCCCTCAACGCTCCCGTCGGGCAGACGTTTACGCATTGTCCGCAGCCGATACAGGGCGTGTTTTTCAAGTCCATATCGAAAGCGCAGCCTACGTGAGTTGAAAAGCCTCTGTTGTTGGGACCGATTACCCCTATTTTCTGCAAATCCTTACAAACGGAAATACATCTGCGGCATAAAATACATTTGCTGTTATCTCTCACAAGATATTCCGTAGACGTGTCGATATCGAAATTACCGACGTCGCCGGCGAACCTGTCGGCGTCGCATCCGTACTTATACGACAAACTCTGCAACTCGCAGTTAAGATTACGCTCGCAGGAGAGGCAGTCCTTTTTGTGAGCGGAAAGGATTAACTCTATCGTCGTTTTGCGGGATTTAAGCACGCGGGGCGTATTAGTGAAAATTTCCATTCCTTCGCTTACGGGGTATTCGCACGAAGCCACCAGACTGCGCATACCTTTAACTTCCACTACGCATACGCGGCACGCGCCGATTTCGCTTAAATTTTTCATATGACAAAGGGTGGGGATTTTTATCCCGAGACTGCGCGCCGCTTCGAGAATAGTACAACCGTCGTCAACGCAAACGGGAATATTGTTTATTTTAAGATTAACCATTATTTTCCGCCCTCCTTTTTGATAGCGTTGAATCTGCATTTGCTTACGCAGATTCCGCATTTGATACACAAATTCGTATCGATTACGTGCGGTTGCTTCAACGTTCCTCGTATCGCGTTAGCGGAACAATTACGCGCGCACAAATTACAGCCGATACACTTTTCGGGGTCGATAACGTAATTTATCAACGACTTGCAAACGCCGGCGGGACACTTCTTATCCACGACGTGCGCCTCGTATTCCTTGCGGAAATATTTGAGCGTAGACAGTACGGGGTTGGGAGCGGACTGTCCGAGTCCGCAAAGAGAATTGTCCTTTATGTAGTAGCACAACTCTTCCATTTTATCCAAATCTTCCAACGTCGCCTTTCCTTCGGTTACTTTGCACAGCATTTCGTAAAGGCGTTTCGTGCCGATACGGCAAGGAGTACATTTTCCGCAGGATTCGTCTACGGTAAATTCGAGGAAAAACTTCGCTATGTCTACCATGCAGTTATCTTCGTCCATTACGATAAGTCCGCCGCTTCCCATCATAGAACCTATGCTTTGCAGCGATTCGTAATCTATTTCCGTATCGATAAGACTTGCGGGAATACAGCCTCCCGACGGACCGCCCGTCTGCGCCGCTTTAAACGCTTTGCCTTTGGGAATGCCTCCGCCTATTTCGTATACGATATCGCGCAGCGTCGTACCCATAGGAACTTCGACCAAACCGGTATTGTTGATTTTGCCGCCGAGCGCAAACACTTTCGTTCCCTTGCTTTTTTCTGTACCCATAGCGGAAAACCATTCCGCACCGTTGAGAATAATCTGCGGTATATTTGCGTACGTTTCTACGTTGTTGAGCAACGTGGGTTTGCGGAAAAGACCCTCGTTTGCGGGGAACGGAGGACGGGGACGCGGTTCTCCGCGTTTTCCCTCGATGCTCGTCATCAGTGCCGTTTCCTCTCCGCACACGAACGCGCCCGCGCCCAGACGGATTTCGATATCAAAGTCGAATCCTTTGCCTAAAATATTCTTACCCAACAATCCTCTTTCACGCGATTGCTTTATAGCTAATTGCAGACGCTGAACCGCTACGGGATATTCGGCGCGCACGTAAATATAACCGTAATCGGCGCCTATCGCGTAAGCCGCTATACTCATAGCCTCCAACACTACGTGAGGATCGCCTTCCAAAACCGATCTGTCCATAAACGCGCCGGGATCGCCCTCGTCCGCATTGCAAGCTACGTACTTTTTATCTCCCTTAGCGTCGCGAGTGAACTTCCATTTGCGTCCCGTCAGGAACCCCGCGCCGCCTCTGCCGCGCAGACCCGACCTCGTCACAACGTCTATTATCTCGTCGCCCGTCATACTCAACGCCTTATCCAAAGCGGCATAACCGTCGCGCGCTATGTACTCGTCTATGCTTTCGGGGTTGATGACTCCGCAATTACGCAATGCCAAACGACGCTGTTTGCGATAAAAACGGGTTTCGGTAAGAGGTTTGATTCCGTCGTCGGTAACGGTTTCGGAGTAAAGCAATTTTTGCACGGGTTTGCCGTTTAATAAGTGACTTTGAACGATCTCATCAACGTTTTCTTCCTTTACCTTAGTGTAGAACGTGCCCTCAGGATAGACCACTACTACGGGACCTACCGCGCACAGACCGAAACAGCCCGTCATAACGAGGTTTATTTTTTCGTTGAGTTTGTTTGCCGCAAGCTCCTTTTCGAAAGCGTCGTAAACCTTGCGGGAATTTCCCGAAGCGCACCCCGCGACGCCGCATACAAGCACTTGCTTTTCGTATTTCATACCTTCCGCCTGCGCGTCTACGGCGCGATTGGCAACTTCTTTATTTATGCGTTCTTTTATTTCCTGTAAAGTTTTCGTATCCATCGCCTACGCCTCCTTCGCCATATATTTTGCAAGAATATCTTCCACGTCGTCGGCGGTAATATGCCCGTAAACGTCGTCGTTGACGGTCATAACGGGCGCAAGTCCGCAACAACCTATACATCTTGTAGCGTCAAGAGAGAACATCCTGTCGGGAGTACATTCGCCGCTTTCTATTCCCAACAGATTTTTCAGTTTGTCGTAAATTTCTCCCGAACCTTTTACGTAACAAGCCGTTCCCAGACATATGCCTATTTGATACTTTCCCTTAGGATACATGGTAAATTGCGAGTAGAACGTCACCACTCCGTAAACTTCCGACAAAGTAACGTCTAACTCTTCCGAGATAATCTGCTGCACTTCGTACGGCAAATAACCGTATAGATTTTGCGCAAATTGCAACGCTACCATCAACGACGATCCTTGCCGTTTCAATTCCGCAAGCTTGCCGCGCAAAATTTTTTCCTGCTCTTTAGTGCCGTCAAACGGCATACTTTTTAGTTTCACCGTTTCCCCTCCTAACGTATAATAATTTTACTGAAAATACAAAACACTTTTTTCGACATTTTTCGACCCATATAATGAAATAGGCCGCAACATTGTACATTATATCAAAAAATGAAAATTAAGACTAACCGATAAACGCGTTAGCACTATACTTAAAATTTATATCGGTATATATTTTTTTAATTGCCGAGATGTAACGACAAACCTCGCGCGGAAATTATTTGACAAAGATAATTGACAACGACATAAAAACAATATATAATAAATGAGCAATGCGACAAAACGGTGCGCAAATTCAATACGCTACTATGGCTCAGCAGGTAGAGCACGTCCTTGGTAAGGACGGGGTCACCGGTTCAAATCCGGTTAGTAGCTCCACAAAAACCGTCCTGTCGGACGGCTTTTTCTTACGCTTTAACAACGCGCAGTATCTTTTTTCGGGACGGTAAGTTTGGATACGTCTACGCCTTCTGATTTCAAAAGCTCCGCCTTCTTATCTATTCCGCCCGCATATCCCGTAAAACTGCCGTTTGTTCCTACGACTCTGTGACACGGAATAACAAGCGAAATCGAATTGCGCCCTACCGCGCCGCCGACCGCCTGCGCCGACGCTCTCCGCCCTGTTTCTTTTTCGATTTGCTTTGCAATTTGCCCATAAGTAGAAGTCTGCCCGAACGGAATAGCAAGCATTATTTCCCACACGCGCTTTCTAAACGGCGATATTCCGTCCATAGAAAGCGGCGGCGTAAAATCGGGCGCTTTGCCCGAAAAGTAAATATCCAACCACTTTTTAGTTTGGTCGAATATCGGCAAATCTTTTTCCTCGTACCGTTCGGGCAGAGTGTCTGCAAAATACTTTTGTCCGTCAAACCAAATACCGACAAGCTCGCTTCCGTTACTTGCAAGCGTTATTCCGCCGATAGGCGATTCGTAGTGATTTGTATAATACATATTTATTCTCCGTTGCTGCTATTACAATATCGAATCTTAAAATAATCAAGATAAAGTTTGAATTTGTCCTGCGCCGCAAGGCAGGCGTCGCGCAAGTGTCCGCATTCGTTTTGTCATTCCTTTAAGCCGCGATAGTTCCTAACGCTGTACTCAGATGTGTTCCATTTCCTTGCTGTTTCAGTAACCGACAGATTTCATTTCTCTTATTCCCTTAAATAAGATACCGTATCGATTACTTATACCGTACCATATTAAATGTTATCATATCGTACACGAGCAATACTTATTGCAATATGTAATTATCAACGTGATACGATGTAATAGCAAGTAGTTAACAGCAGTTAAACGTAGTTAATAGTCGTTGTATTGTATTATATCGTACACGAGCAATACTTATCGCAATATGTAATTATCAACGTGATACGATGTAATAGCAAGTAGTTAACAGCAGTTAAACGTAGTTAATAGTCGTTGTATTGTATTATATCGTACACGAGCAATACTTATTGCGATATATAATTATCAACGTGATACGATGTAATAGCAAGTAGTTAACAGCAGTTAAACGTAGTTAATAGTCGTTGTATTGTATTATATCGTACACGAGCAATACTTATTGCGATATATAATTATCAACGTGATACGATGTAATAGCAAGTAGTTAACAGCAGTTAATGGTATTGAAACGTCGTTAACTACCCCATATATGCTATTATAGCAGAGTGTCGGCGCAAAAAGTAATAATCGCTGCATTAAAATTTAGTTGTTCTTGCCGTTATCGGAAGAAAAGTCTTTGCCATTGTACAAAAACAATCCGCCGTTTTAGACTGCGGATTGTTTTTAGTTAAGTTAACGGAACGCAAGCGGTAGCAACGCGCCCTTGCGCGCTATTGACTAGTCACCCCGCGCAAACGTCCGTCAGTTGTCGTATACCGCAAAGGAGTCGGCAAGCATTTGTCCGTCGGCGCAATTAAACGTATAAACGGGTTTACCGCAAAGACTATGCGCTTCCTTGCCGTGATTGACAACAAGAGTAAGCTTTTTTTCGTCGTAACAACGAGTAATATATACAAGTCCGTCTTTTGCGCAGATACGTATATCCCCTTTTTTCAACACGTCGCTCTGCCTCATAGCCAGCAAATCGCAAACGACCTTATGCTCAGCGCCGTTGTATTCGGGACTGTCCCACCGCATACATTTGCGGTTGTACGGGTCCTGTTTGCCGTCCATAAAAATCTCGTCGCCGTAGTACAGCATAGGATTGCCCTGATAAAACATCATCGTCGCCATAGCCAAAAGCTGCAATTTTTTGTTAAATCCTACCGAATTGTAAAAACGCTCGATGTCGTGAGAATCCAGCAAATTCAACATCATACGGTTTGTTCCGTCCTTGTACCTCATCAGGACGGAATTGAGATAGTCGCTAAACTGCGCCGCATTGTAGCGGTCGCTTGCATAAAAACGCTGGCACGCGTACAAAAACGGATAGTTCATTACGCTGTCCCACTGATCGTTGCCCAAAAACGACTCGGAATTCTGCCAGTCCTCGCCGATAATAAATACGTCGGGATTAACCGCTTTCATACGCGACTTGAACTTACGCCAAAAAGCGTGCGAAACGTCGAACGCAACGTCCAAACGGTAGCCGTCAACGTTGTAGTCGCGCAGGTAGAACTCTCCTACGCTGCACAGATACTCCTGAACCTCGACGTTATTCGTATTGAGTTTCGGCATCATTTTTACGTCGCAGAAAGTGTTGTAGTTGCCCTTGTCCCATTCGGGTTTGTCTCCGTACACAAAGTACCAGTCGTAATACTTGCTTTTTCTGCCTTTTTTTACCACGTCTTGGAACAACGGATTGTAAAAGCTCGAATGATTAAAAACAAGATCCATTACTATCTTTATGTCGTTAGCATGCGCGCAGTCCACAAGATTTTTAAGCGCGTTTAAATCTCCGAACATTTTATCTACGGAAAAATAATCGTCTATATCGTACTTGTGCGCGCTTACCGATTGATGAATGGGCGTCATATAAATTGCGCCGATGCCCAATTTTTTGAGATAGGGCAGTTTTTCTCGTATGCCGTCCAAATCGCCTCCCGCGAACTTGTCGTTTACGGGTTCGTCCGTGTTCCAGTCCATATCGATATACGACGCGTTCTTTTTACGCGAACTTTTGGCAAATCTTTCGGGAAATATCTGATAAAACACTCTCCCTTCAAACTGCTTGTTTGCAACTACCACGTCGCTTTCGTTGGGAAAAACAACGGTGAAATTATCCATAAACGCTTCTCTTATCCGCATTACGGAGTCGAATCCGCTCTCGTTGTAGTACGTTACGCTTCCGTCGCCGTCAACGATCTGAAACAGATACGAATAACCGGGACAGCCGTTGTCTATCTCTCCCTCGTAGTAATCGTACAACGCGTCGCTGAAACGGACTTCTAGCGAGGTTTTGAGCTGTTTGAGATAAAACTTGTGCGACGTATTCCATATAACGTTTACTTCCTTTATAGTATCGTCGCGTTTCGCGCGCAGTCTTATTCGCGCCGCAGTCGCGCTTACGGGGAAGGAAAAGCGCGAATCGCTTTGATGCAATATCGCATATTTATCCATAATTTTCTCCTTATTTTCTATGTTAAATTTGTTGTATTTTTAGAATAACCAACCTAAACGCGTACGCCGTTGCTTGCTAATCTCGGCACATACGCTTTTCCGCTTTGCCGCAGCTGCGAACGACTTCGCTCTTGCCTGCGACCGTACGCGACGCCATTTGCCTCCTTGCTATTGACAAACGCTGTTTGTAATCGTATAATTTACTTGCGCGAGTAATAAACGCACCGTCGCAGGCAACCGAACCTGCAAGCTTTCGGCTTCGTTAAAACAAACGATTCGCGCGGCAAATGACTATGTACAGACAAACGCCTCGAAAAACAATCATATTCAAATCCGTATACTTATCCGTATCTCTTGCGGTAATAGGTTATGCGCTCTACTCGCTTATAGATTATATAATTTACGGATTCCACAACAAAATAAGCTTTGACGACTGTATCGTTTTGATTTCTCTTGTTATAGCTATTCTTTTCGAAGGGTCGATTATCGGGTTTATCATCAGATCGTACCGCTACCCTACCGTTTTAATGAAAAATCTCGTTTTCAAAAACGACGGTACTCCGTATCTTGCGGGAATTATTCTCGTCCTTGTCGGCGCGTTGATTTCGTGCGCCGTCGCCGTCGTGTTTTTTATATCGGGGTACGCTAAGTCTCTGCTCGACATACCTCTTCGCGCGCAGCGCTTTGTTGCGTACGTAGGACTTATGCTGTTTGTCAACCTTGCCTTTACAGAGATATACTTTTTAACGTTCCGTCACGAATCGGGCTCGTTTACTATTATTTAAACAACTGCGAACGATTCCCTAAACATATACTCAGCCGAAATTCGGAGTTTTTCCGAATTATCGGCTGTTGTTTTTGTATACGTTTTATTGTTGATTCGAATCGCTTTCGGTAAATTCGTATTCGGCAGATACGCTGCATTTCATAACGTAATCGCGGTCTACGCTTTCGTATTCCTCGTAATCGCTTATAAGCAGTCCCAGTCGGTTTATTTTCGTTACCTGATTTAACAGCACGTCGCCTACGTCGTCGCGCAGAATACGCATTTTTTCGTCGAATACGCACAAGTCCTTTTCCGTATCGACGTAAAACGATTCCGACGGAAATCTGTAAATTCTCAACATAAACAAATCTCCGTAGTACAAACCGCCTTCGTTATACGCGCCGTTGTCCGTATATACAAGCGACGTTACAAGATCCAACGCAAATTCCGCAGTCACCTGTTGATTTTTATTCTTCGATTGAACGTTTGTAACGACGGAATAAGTATAACCGTCGCCGCTTTTTTCGAGAGCGGTCATCTGTTCCGTAACGCCGTCCGTTACGTACGTCCCCGAAAAAGTTTGACTCATAGTAAGTTTTAGATTGTCTTTGTCGGACAAATCGAAATATACGTCTGACGTTTGTTTGCCCTGCTCCGCGCCTGCTTTGTTTGCCGTAATTTCCGTAGTGAAATAATGCGCAGACGCGATTTGTTTAAATGCCTTATCCGCCGTTAATCCGCCGTTAAGATACTCTTCAACGGCGGGGTCGGGTATATACTCTTTTTCGCAGGCGACAAAAACAAGCAAAAGCGCAAACAACAATATTACTGCCGCTGATTTTTTTCTCATTGCTTAAACCTTATTTATAAGCAATTATCGTTTGATACGCGCTTATTGCGGTAGCTGCGCTCAAACTTTGCGTCGTACCCAAAGTGTCCCAGTACAGCGTATATCCCGCAAAGTCGACGGTATAGTTTTTAACCGAACCGTTAGCGTGAATAATCTTGTACTCTCTGTTGTTTTCGGCGTCTTTTACGATAACCTGAATTACCGAACCGCCTGCCTGTTGAGTTACGGTGTAATTGCCCGCTATCTCGTTTTCACTCAGATGCAATCCGCTGCAAGTCTTTTTGAATTCGATCAACTTCTGATAATTTGCAAAGACGTCTGCATATGTGATTTTGAGCGAGTAATCGAGTTCGTTTACTTTGTAACTGGATTCGTACGAGTTGTGAACCTCGTCCTCAGTCGCGCCGTCTACGTTCTTAGTGCGAAGAAACTCTTCGCCTGCAAGCATAAACGTTGTTCCGTTGGAAGTGAACACCACCGAGTTTGCCAACACCGCCATACCTTTGATTATGTCAATCTTGCTCTTACGAACCGCGCCTGTGGCAATAATTCTGTCGTATAACGTATAGTTGTCGTGACACGTGACGTAGTTGACCGTTCTGTCGGGGCTGGTAATTGCGACGGAACCTGCGGTAATACCCTGCATACCCTTGATGATTGCGTCTACGTCGCCCGAATTTACGGTGGACATGTTAGTTACCCAACCTGTTTCGGTTTTACCTTTCATTCCGCCCTTTATTAACGCGTCGCGCATCTGGTCGTTGAATTGTCCTACGCCGTTAAGCGCGTTGGCGTTCTTTTGGTCGGCCTGTTGATTTTCGGGCAACGCGGACGTTCCGCCTTCCCAAGGCTCGCCGTAAACTACGATATCGGGGTTGATTTCCTTCAACGCCGCCGCAAGCAGATTCATCGTTTCTATATCGTGCAAACCCATAAGGTCGAAACGGAATCCGCCCAGCTTGTACTCTTCCGCCCAGAAACAAACGGAGTCTATCATAAACTTACGGAACATTTTGTGATCGCTTGCCGTTTCGTTGCCGCAGCCCGAACCGTTCGACGCGGTACCGTCGGCATTGTAACGGAAATAGTAACCGGGCATAAGCACTTCGAAGTTTGAGTTAGCCGAGCTGCTTACGTGATTGTAAACGACGTCCATAATAATGTTGATATCCGCGCCGTTGTACGCCATAACGAGTTGTTTAAACTCTCTTATACGGGCGTAACCGTCCGTAGCGTCGGAGGAATAAGCTCCTTCCAGAACGTTGTAGTTTAACGGATTGTAACCCCAGTTGAAAGCAACGTTGCTTTCGTCGTTGGCCTGGTCGAAAATGGGAACAAGTTGAACTGCGTTTACGCCGAGTTCCTTAATATGGTCGAAACCCGTTTTGACCGTTACCGCGCCCGAAGTATACGTTGTACCTTCCTCGATCATACCGAGAAACTTCTTTCTGTTAGCTTCGCTGCCCGTCCACGTGGCGGAAGACGTAACGTCTGCCACGTGCGTTTCCCACACTACCAACTCTTTTCTGTCGTACGCTTTGGGAGTAACGTCTGCCCATCCGACAGGATTCGTTTTTGTAAAATCTACGATTTGTCCGCGAACGCCGCTAAGTCCCGCGCTCTTTGCGTACGGGTCGACGATTTCCTTTCCGAGAGGATAACTGTCGTTGTAAACGGTGTACGTATAGTATTTCGCTTCTAAATCTCCCGAAACGGTAGCTTCGAATACGCCTTTGTCGCCTTTCGTCATTTCGTGAGTCGTCGGCGTTTCCGTTAAGTGTCCGCTGTTGTAAATATTGAGAACGATACGCGTGGATACGGGAGACCACACTTTAAACTGCGTTTGCGCGGAAGAATAAACGGCACCCAACTCGCCGTCGTAGTAGTAAGCGTCGTTGAACGCCTGCGTAGCGTACAAAACGGTTACTCCTACTTTTTCTTTGGCGGTGGCTGAACTCTGCGCAAAAGCAACTTCTACCGTATACCCTTTAATCAAGTCGGGCGTTTTGTTTTGGGGAAGATTGTAACGCACGCTGACTGCGGGGGAAATTTTCTTTTCCGCAATAAGTTCCGCGCCCTCGTAAACTTTTACGCTGTTAATAGGCTCTTTCGTCTTAATAGCGATTTGCGATTCCGTAGAGAACATCGCAGACATACTGTATCTCATCGTTACTACGTCCTTGTACAAATTCTTGTCGCCCTGCGTCAGATAAACGTGATAATAGTTATGTTCGTCCATTTCGTAATCGGCAAAGTTTACGAATCTGTCGTCGTCGCAGTCCTTAGTCCACGTCGATTGCAAACGGGGAATAATTCCTATACCCTTATTGATTACGTCTCCGCCGATTTGCGATAACGGGTACACCGCTACGCCGCCGTTGTCGTCCTGATAGTTAATGTTGTATACTTTACCTTCGCCGCCGTCCTGCTGCCACATCCAAAATCCCCACGTTTTGTAATCGTTGGAATTGTTGCGGTGATAGTGAAGCATAATGGACGGTTCCGACGCCGTTTGAGGAATGTCCGTAGGCATAACAATCGTATTGCTGCCCGTACTTCCGCTTGCCGATTCGTACGGATCGACCTCGAAACCGGAATTGTCGCAAGCCGCCAACAGCAACGCGCTGGAAGCGAAAGTAATCGCCAATAATATCAATAAAATTTTCCTTTTCATTTTACACCTTATTTAAAATTATTTTAAATTTTACGTAACGCAGCGCGCCCTTTACGCGCAAACGCAACGTTGCAGTAATAATAATCCGATACGCTTGCTCAATACAGTTCTCGGCGCGAATACGGCGTTTTGCCGTATTCAGTCGCCGAAAACAATCGTATCGAGCGTCAGGAAACCCGAACGCCGAAACGTCCGAGCTTCCGACGGATTAACGCGTTTGCATCAGTACAGTCTGATATCGAACAGGTTCTCGTAAATCTGCGATGCGGTAACGTCCAAATTGACGTTGATTTTTGCTCCGATTTCGTAATCCTTGTCGATTTTAACGTAGACCGTGTCGCCGTAAAGAGAGCATTTGGCATACTTGTCCTTGCCGTAATCGATGATTTCTTCTACGGTAAGCTCTATGCCCTTGTCCACTACGGTATACGCGTCGTGAGGAACTTCGAAACGGTAATGACTTAAGAACAGTTGCGCGCCCAAACCTTTGATAATCTTCTTGTTGATATCCAACGACGTCAGGAAAGACTGACCGTTGATGTACGCCGTAAAGACCTTCGAACGGAACATTATGTCGTCGATTGCGGCGTTTTGCTCGCTCTTAACTTGCGCTATTCCGTCGATCTTCGCGCGTTTTGCGTCTTTCAATGCGATTACCGCATTGTCTTTGTCCGCTCCCGTAAGGGTAGCTACGTCCGCTTTGGCTTTTTCTATCGCGGCGTCGAGTTCGGCAATTCTTTCCGTCTTGATACGCGCGTAATCTGCGTTTGCGCGTTCTGCATCCGCTTTGGCTTCGAGCGCTTTGCTCTGTTCGAGCGGTAACAGTTCTTTCGCAACCGATTCGACGTTGCTTTGTATTTGTTGGATAATTTTAGCGTACTTTTCGGCGACGGCGTCTTCCAGCTTCTTATATTCGCCTCTTAAAGCGTTTTCCTTCTCCTTGCCTGCGGATTTTTCCGCTTCGGACAACGCGTTGTATGCCGCTTTCGCCGCGTTGTACTCGGCGACTTTTGCGTCGTATTCCTGTTTCGCCAGAGCAAGCGCCTCCTTAGCTTCCTGCTCTACTTTCTTCTTGCCTTCTTTACCCAAACTTTCCGTTCCAAGTCTATAAGATTTGTTACCCAGAATTTCCTTGCGTTTTTCCGCATATTCCTCCTTGATAACTTTAAGCATCGATTCCTGGAAAGTGAATTCCGCAAGCTGCGCGTTAAGCTGTTTGTTGAGTTCGCTTATTTCCTTCTTCTTCTGCTCGTTGTAGTATTTGACAAGATACGATACCGAACGTTTGGCGTTTGTTCTGTCGAAATACGAACCGTAAAATACGTCGCGGTCGGGCAGCGGCTTTACGGACACGGCGGCGCCGTCGATACTTATTCGCTTAAAGTCTATACCGAGCGACAGTTCGTCTCCTACCTTGTAATCCTTGTCGCCCACCATAAAGAACGTACGGTTCTTTATCTGCAAATGAGTGATTTTCGTTCCGTTGATTACTTCCGTATCCACTACTTTCGCTTTGATATCGTCCCCTTCGCGCAAAGCGTTTGCGGGAATGATGACGGTTGCGTTTTCCTTAGAAACGCCGTTGAGTTGCTTGACTATCGCTTCGGGAAGCTTGACGGACGCGCCCAAAAGCGTCATCTTGTCGTTTTCCAACGTAACGTCGAAAACGTTGTCTTCGGGAATACGCGGCGCTATCGTTTTTTCCGTTTCCAAATCGAAGAAATGCGCCCTTTCCATATCGAACGCAACGTCGATTACGTCGCCTATTTTTGAAGTATGCGTTCCGCCGTACTGCTTTACTATTACGCGCGTCTCGGTGTCGGACAGACCGTCGCCGTTCATATCCAAATCGCCGTAAATCAACGTTTCGTTGCCCAGTTCCTCGAAATGCGAAATCTTGACTTTGACGACGTTCTTCGATTTTTTGATTATTTCGGGATCTGCCGAAATATGTTCGCAACGAAGTCCTACGATTATCTTCTTGTCGCCGTTGAAGTATTCGGGACGGACTTTAAGCAGATTTCGGAAAGGAATTTCCAAAACGTTGTCCGTGCCTTCGAAACTTACGCGAACCGTGTCGCCTTCGCGTTTCAAAGTGGCGGCGAAGAAGTTCATCTGCGGAGTTCCTATAAAGCCCGCGACGAATTTGTTTTCGGGATAATTGTACAGATTCTGCGGAGTGTCTATTTGCTGAACGTAACCCATACTCATAACGACGATACGCGATCCCATAGTCATTGCTTCTACCTGGTCGTGCGTTACGTAAATAAACGTCGTCTGAATCTCGTTGTGCAGTTTGGCTATTTCCGCGCGCATTTCGGTACGCAGTTTGGCGTCGAGGTTGCTTAACGGTTCGTCCAAAAGGAAGACCTTAGGCGTACGCAGAATAGCTCTTCCCAACGATACGCGCTGACGCTGTCCGCCCGAAAGCGCCTTCGGCTTACGTTCGAGGTATTCTTCCAACTTCAGGATTTTAGCCGCCCACAGCACTTTTTGATGAATTTCCGCCTGCGGAACGTGTCTCAATTTGAGACCGAACGCAAGATTTTCGTAAACCGTCATATGCGGATACAACGCGTAGTTTTGGAATACCATCGCTATGTCTCTGTCCTTAGGTTCCACTCTGTTGACGAAATTTTCGCCTATGTACAGTTCGCCTGCGGTAATTTCTTCCAACCCTGCAATCATACGCAGCGTAGTGGATTTACCGCAGCCGGAGGGACCGACGAATACGATGAATTCCTTGTCTTCTATTTCCATATTGAAGTCGTTGACCGCCTTGACTCCGTTAGGATAAACCTTGTAAATATGTCTTAAACTTAAATTTGACATAGTATATATTCCTCCATTAACCTTGTTGTAAAATAGCAAACGTCTGTTTCGGCATTGTAAGTACGTTTTCCGAAAGAGTGGGAACGTCGTCTACCGACAGCGTGCCTTTGAGCGTTAAGTTCGAACCGATTTCCGACAAATTAACCGTCGCGGTCGTTTTGTGCGATACGTTCATTACTATGTACACGGCGTCCGCTCCGCTGCCCTTTTTGACGGCGGCAACAAGTCCGTCCGCACTGAGATAAACCTTTTCGCCGTAGTTCCTTGCAATCGCGGGGAACGCGCGTCTCAACGCATTTGCGCGCGCTATGTAGTCTATCACCGACGAACTGTCGCGCAAATTCTGTTTGACGGTACCCAAAGGATACTTTACCGAATCCGCAACGGCGGTAGAACCGTTTACGGGCCGACAGGTGTAACTGTCGCCCCACGGCATAGGCTGCCGTCTGTTTTCGTCGATGACCTTGCCTGCGCTGTTGGGAAAAGCGTTCATACCCACTTCGTCGCCGTAGTACCAAAACGTCGTTCCTGCGCACATCGCCATAAGTCCGTAACCCATTTTAAGGTTGTTTACGTTGTTGCCCGCCTGCAAAATGCCGTACGCACGGGATATGTCGTGATTCGAAATGAACATAGCGGGGATTCCGCCTGCAACGTTGATTACGTTTTCTTCGTCGATTGCGAAAAGGTAGCGGGCCTTTTCCAAACGTACCGAGAAAGAAAGCGTTCCGCTGCCGTCGTAACCGTGTTGGAACAGGAAAAAGCTGTCGACTCCCGACGACTGGTAGGTTCTGTTTTCCACAACGTTGGACCACGCGCCTTCGCCCACGATATAGCAAGAAGGTTTGATTGCTTTCGCCGTATCGTTGAGCCACGTCAGAAACTCCGTGTTTTTAGTGGCGTTGCCCGTGAAATAACTCGTAACAGCATCCAGTCTGAAACCGTCTACGTCGTGGTCTACAAGCCAAAACTCCATTATGCTTTTAAGCTCGGTGGCAAGATACCCTTCCGGTTCGTCGAGAACGTTCTGCAAATTGAGATCGGGCATACCTTCGTTGAACTGCGCTTCGTAAATCCAGTTGCTGTTGTACTTCGCCCAACCTGTGGGGACGGTTCCGCCCGTGAACTGTTCGAACCTGTAAAAGTTGTAATACGTGTCGTACGGTTTGTTACGCATATGCGCCGCGTAACATGCCTCGAACCATTTGTTGGTCTTAGCGGAATGATTGAACACGAGATCGAGCAAAACCGTCATTCCGCGATTGTGACATTCCTCTACAAGTCTGTCGTAGTCTTCGAGCGTGCCGAATTTGGAATCGATGCTCTTGTAGTCTACGACGTCGTACTTGTGATACGACGGGGATTGATGAATGGGAGTAAGCCATATGCCCTCGAAATTCATATCCGCTATGTAATCCAGTTTGTCTATTATGCCGTTGATATCGCCTATGCCGTCGCCGTCGCTGTCGGCAAAGGAATAGGGAAATATCTGATAATACGTTCTGTAATTGTCGGTAGTCGCCTCATACTCCATAATCTGTTCTTTCCTGCCGTTGCAGGAAGCGAGCAAAGTAAGCATCAAAGCGGATACCAACACTACGGAAACGAGTTTTAAAACTGCGCTTTTTCTCATACCGTATTACCCCTTTACGGATCCGCCCGTTACGCCTTCCACGTAGAAACGCTGCATAATGAAGAACATAATTATGGGCAATATGGATACTACTACGCCGCCCGCGCAGAACCGAGTGAAGTTGTCCGTCATCTTTTGATTGCTGTCTATCATTTGATAAAGACCTATCGCAACCGTCTTGTAGTCCGCGCCGCCGCGACCTACGATGTAGTTTGCCATCATGTAGTCGCCCCAAGGAGCCACGAACGCGCTCAGCAGTGTTTGGATGATTATCGGTTTGGAAAGCGGCAGTATAATCGAGAAGAAAATTCTGCTGCGCGACGCGCCGTCGATCATTGCCGCTTCGTCGAGAGACTTGCTTATCGTATCGAAGAATCCTTTCGATACGTAGTAGCCCATCATCGAACCCGAAACGTACACCAACATTAACCCGAATATCGACAGACTCGTTCCGACAAGCTTCATGGCGTTAAGTATGTAGTAAATGCAGATCATGCTCAAAAAGCCGGGAAACATACCCAAAATAAGCATAAACTTCATCAACGCCTGTCTGCCGTTGAAACGCATACGCGACAAAGCGTAAGCGGTAAGCAGAGTAATCAACGTGTTTATAATCGACACTACTATCGCTATCGCAAGCGTATTGACGTACCAGTTGAGGAACTTGGACTGATTGCTCGTAAACAGCCATACGTAGTTGTCGAAACCCCATTTTTTAGGGAAGAGGTACGAAACGATGGAATGACTTTCGCAGCGCAGCGAGGTTACTATCAAGTAGACGAAGGGAAATACCCACACTATGCTTATTACGGTGAGCAGTATGTAAATAAAAGAATCTACAATCGCGCCTTTCGCGCTTCTTTTGGTCGTTTTCAGATATTTCATTACTGGAAATCCTCCTCGTTCTTAACCGAACCTATACGAGAGTAAACAAACAGCGAGAAGAACGCTACCACTACGAATATGAGTATACCCAAAACGGACGCCATATCGTACTGCGAGCTGTCAACCGTCAGTTTGTACAACCAGGTGATCAACAAGTCTACGTCTCCTGCCGACATAGCCAACTGCGAGTTCATTGTACCCGATTGGCCGCCCGTTAGCAGGAAGATGATATTGAAGTTGTTGATGTTGCCTACGAACGTCGTAATAAGAGAAGGTCCCAAAACGAACATCATATAAGGCAGGGTGATTTTACTGAACATTTTAACGGGATTTGCGCCGTCGATCCTTGCCGCTTCGTACAGGTCTCCTGGAATGTTCATCAATATTCCCGTACAGGTAAGTACGGTGTACGGCACGCCTACCCAAATATTTACAACGATAATTACGATTTTGGCAAGCTGCGTCGTACTGGTAAGCCACTTGACGGGCGACAGTCCCACGTAGCGGAACAGCGTGTTTACGATACCTTCGTCGCGGAACATTTTCGATACCAACAGTAACGAAATGAACTGCGGAACGGCGATAACCGTAACAAGGCACGTACGCCAAAACTTTTTAAGTTTGATACTCTTTTTGTTGATGATAAGGGCGAGTATCATTCCCAAGAACAGATTGCTTACCGTAGCTATTACAGCCCATTCCAACGTCCAGCCGAGTATATGCCAGAAGGTATAACTCCATTTGCCCGCGTCCTGAGCCGTTCCGCCCAAAGCCTGTCCCGTAAGCACGGATGCGAAGTTGTCGAATCCTACCCACGTAAATAAGTGCGCCGGCGGCAGCGTGTTGCGGTTGTAGTTTGTAAACGCTACCAGTATCATAAACAGCAGCGGAACGATGGTAAACACAACTAAAGTTAAGGACGGGAAAGCGAGAATCGTAAGATGGAACTTGTGATTGAGCAGCTGTTTGACGTCGTCCTTAGCCGTTGCCATACGCTGAGCTACGGAATAGCTCAACTGATTGCCGTACGCTTCCTTTACCGATTTAAGCATAATCACGACGGTAAACAGAATAATGACCAGCGTAAGCATCGAGTAAAGCAAAATCTCAAACGAGTTGTCGCCTACTATAATACGTCCGCCTTCGTCGCGCTCGGGAACGACCGTTCCCAACGTGCCGAATTTGCCCAGATACCCCGCTCCGAAAAATACCATATACAGAACGAACAGTATCTCGTACCCCAGATACAGAATTCCGTGACCGATCTGACGGTACGCAAAACAGCCGAAGCCCCATATCAACACGGACAGACGTGTTTTCCAGTTGCCGTAACGGAAAGCGTCCCAAAGCGTTGAAAACCAGGCGCCTATTCTTTTCAACAGTTTCCATATAGCGCGCGGAATGTTACGGAAGAACCTTCCAACCGCGAATGGAATACCGAGAATAAACGAATAGAATTTGTACCATGCCCGACGGGGTTTGGACATAGACAAATATTCTAACGATGATATATGTCTCATATTGTTTCTCCTAAAAAAACAGCTAAGCGTAACGTCTGCTCTGCCCCAAACGGCGCAGAGCAGACGAAAAATGCTTAGCTTTGATTTTTAAACTTTATTGAGCCGCTTGTGAAATTTGCGTTTGAAGTTCCGCAAGGAAGTTTCTCGTATTTACCATATTCTTGAATTTGTCTAACGGTTGCGTTCCGCTGATTTCGTTGTACAGCGTGTTGCTGAACGTCTGAATGGGAGTCCAGTAGTTAGCGGGAACGGAGTCCTGAACGCGGTAACCGAGACCGTTACCGATATCCTGTCCGCGCAGTTCTTCCTTAGCGTAATTCATAGGATATTTGCATACGCGGTCGTACTGCGCGTTAAGCGCCAACAGAGCCGCATCCGCAGCAACGTCGGGATCCGCCAAAGCTTCGAGGTTAGCGGGGCCCGCGCCCGTAGCTTCGTATCTTTCCAAAGAAATTTCTTTTCCGCAAAGGTACTTAGCCAGTTCGTGCAACAACTTCAAGTTGGAGTCGTCTTCCACAGCGTTTGCAAACTTGCACTGAGGGTTGACGCCCATATGTTTGTAACCTGCAAAGTTCTTCATAGCGAACATTTCGCCGTCGTCCGTTTCCAACATGGGAAGCACGGTTGCGCCGTAATCGTCGCCCCACGCCTCTTTAAGCGTCTTAGCCTTCCACGTTCCGCAGACGGCTGCCGCAAGAGGAGTTTCCTGACCTTCGAAGTTAGCGGGGTTGGAGTACAGGTCGATCTTGTCGTTTAACGGGTTTTTGTCGCCGTCGGTGTACAGATAATGATCGGAAATCTTGCCGTCGGCAGTAGTGATGCTGTTCTTCATACATTCGTATGCGTCGAAACCTACGGTGTAGTCGCCTCGTTTCTTATCCGTAACGCCTTCCGGCAAAGTGTAAGAGAACCAGCAGTCGGCAGAGTTCTGTCTTCCGTCTCCGTCGTAACCGATTTCGTAGTCTCCGCCTACCGCGAAGAACACGCCGGAAGCGTACCAGGAGTCGCCCATAGCCCACGTAACTTTACCTTTTTTCCAGTTGTCCGTTTTGCTATCCAGCGCTTCGTACAACTGACGGAAAGTATAATTTTCCATCAAGCAGTCGTTGGTATCGTCCCAAACGGCGGTTCCTCTGAAAGCGGCCTTGTTGTAGTACATATAGTAACCGTTGTCCGCCTGCAAAGGATAAGCCCAAGACTGTTCGCCCATAAACGTAGCGGCGAAAGCTCTTGCGTCGTTGTTGGCTTGCGACCAGGCAAGGTTGTCGCCCGTTACGGGAGACAACGCGGCAAGGTTTAACAGGTTTGCCATTTGATCGTTGGCAAACGTGTATACAGCCGCGCCCGACGTGGGGTCGACGTTCATTGCCGAGTACGCGCCCGAGTCGCCGCTGCCTGCGTAAGTAACCTTGTATCCCTCGAATGCTTCGGGGTGCATATCCATAAATTCCTGAGTCCATTTAAGGTAAATTTCCTCGTGATCGCCCGGTCCCCAAACGATGATTTCTTTGGAGTCGCACGACGTAAGCGCTACCGCGCTGCCTGCTACGAGCATAAGAACCAGGACCAAACAAAGTATTTTCTTCATATTTTGCTCCTTTTTTGAAAAAATCTTTTAAGTTCGACACTGTCGTAGCGGACAAGCCGCTACGACAGTGAAGTAGTACAATATTTGAGTTGTGTTAATTATGCGGCAGGCGCAGCAACTGCGTTTTCGAATAATTGAACGGTTGTATCCGTTACGGCGATCGTTACGGACGCGTCTCCTGCGCCGTATGCGCCGTTAGCGCCCACTTTCGTTGCGTAAGTCTTAGCTGCTGCTTCCGTATCTCCGATACCCAGCAAGAAGGCATGCGTTCCAGGATTGGTAGTGATTGTAGCGGTGAAAGTCAAGCCGTCGGTTGACGTCATAACGACTTCCCCCCAGCCTATCATAGAGCCTTTCAAAACGACTACTTTGCCTGTCATACTGCTTGCAAACGTAACGGTGCAGGTTACTTCGATAGAAGGAGCGATATAAGGAGTATCCAAAGCTTCTTCGAATAATTCGATGTCTTCGTCGTCATATCCCGTTACCGTAACGGGCAAGTTGCTGTTGCCGTTAAGTTTGATACCGCCGTACAAAGAACCGCCGTTGGCGATCTCGTAGTCGTTACGGATTGCGATAACGTTACATTCGTAGTTACCGGGAGCAACTTCGAGAGCGATGCTTGCGCTCTTGCGGTCCGCCGAAATAGTCATCTTGGACTTGTCTTTTGCAGCGTCGGCATTGTAAGCCTCATTCCAACCATTCATAGAACCGAGAATGTAAATACTCATTTCGGTACTGAGAGCTTCTTTGAAGTTTACAATGAACGTCTTTTCGGGGAGTTCCATTTGATATTTCCACGTAAATACGTTGTTGGGAGTACCGTTGTTTTCGCCTTCCTGAAGGTCGATTTGGTTAAGGTCGAGACCCGTCTTATCTACGTCGCCGTAAGCTTCGCTTACCGTTTCCAAAAGGTCGATATAGGAACCGCCGTCGGATTCCATAACGGATAACGTAAGGTTGCCGCCGTCGGACGCGCCGATTTCGATATAAGCGCGGATTACGCTGTTGTCATCGTGTTCAACGTCTGCGGGGAATTCGGGAGTAGTCATATTCCAGTCCCAAATGCCGAGTTCGGTAGCATCGTCGCCTTCGCCTTCCGTAGTCGTAGCAGCCGTCTTGTCGCGAACTACCAATACTTTGTATCCGTAGTTGGAGCAAAGAACGTCGTTAAGAGCAAGAGAGTAAACGGTTCTGTCCGCACTTGCCGTAGCTTGAGCTGCAGAAGCCGTCCAACCGTTGAAGTCGCCCATGAAGTAAACTTCCGCGTTTTCGCCGAGAGCCTGAGAGAACGTAAGTCTGAGTTCCGTGTTAACTCTTATGGGAGCGGAAATTGCCGTCGAGAACTTGTGTTCGCCGAGATTAACCGTTTTAGCGCCGTCTTTGTATTCGAACGTCGCGTTCGTGCCATAAGCAAACGTTGCGCAGTAGTCGGATTTGTAAGCGTCGATCCATGCAAGACCGCACTTGTCGTCGGGCAAACCGCTGCTCTTGTTGTAACCGAGCACGAGAGCGTATTCGTTGGCCTGTTCTTTCGTCGCGTCGTATTCGATTTGAGCGTAGTACAGGTTTTTGCCCTCTACCTTTTTGAATTCGGGAGCGGCAAGTCCCTTAGCCCACGCGGTTTGTCCGCCTGCGTAGAATACGCTTGCATATTCGGCAAGCTCTACGGAATCTTCCGCCAGCGAGAAGTAAAGAGTTACTTTGCCTTCCGCAACGGGTACGTCGCTGTTATCATCAGGATCGCACGCTACGAGAGCGACAATGCCCAAACACATAACAAGCGCAAGTAAAATTGCTAATGTCTTTTTCATATTTTCCTCCTAGAATTTTCATTTTTACACAGCTTTTTGCTGAGAAAACCTATGTTAAACGTCTTGCGATTTGTCAACGTACGTTACGTTGACGGAGCTTGTAAGACAACGTGTTTTCGTTTTTACGAAAAACGAAAACTGCCCGCGGGCAGCCGCAAGATATTTTTGACTTAACGTTGTTGCAAATTATCCACAGAAGTTTTTAAGACGACAATATGTAAGATGTTGCGCTTTTCTTTTTAAAAGCCATCGTACAGGCGTTCGATTATTGTGAAAATTTGCAAATAACTACTGTCAATGCGTAAATTTTACACTATTTTTTTTCGATATTCAATACAAAAATTTAAAAATAAAAAAAATAGTACGATATGTTCTTTAATAAAAAAGCGTTTTGCGTCGAAAAACAGTCGAAAATGCGCGCGGTTTTTAAAATATTACAATTTTGTTATGCCGCGCGAACGACGTCGTGACGAAACGTACGGTTGACTATGCTCCGGCAAACAGAGACGGTTTAGTCATAAGGCGCTCGGTTACTGCTTTACTGCGCGGCGATGCTTGCGCGCAACATACCGTTTTAGCGTACTTATCTATACGTCGGTGCAATGCAAAGGCGGCGCGGAAAAATTTCCGCGCCGCCCGACGTTTTTTTATTTACTTTTGCGGACTTCCGCAACAACCTGCTTGACCTTGCTCATATTGATAGGCTTTGCGAGGTGCGCGTTCATTCCCGAATCGAGCGCCATACGTACGTCGTCGTCGAACGCGTTTGCGGTCATTGCAATAATGGGTATCGTCTTTGCGTCGGGATGGTCGCTTGCGCGGATAGCGCGCGTAGCTTCGTGACCGTTCATAACGGGCATCTGCACGTCCATAAAGATAAGGTCGTAACTGCCGGGTTTAGACGCTTCGAACATATCGTACGCCTCCTTGCCGTCGTGAGCGATATCGCATTTGACTCCCTCGATATCCAACAGTTCGAGGAGAATTTCCTCGTTGATTTCGTTATCTTCGGCGGCAAGCACGTGCAGTCCGTTCAAAGACAGGTCGTCGATTACAACAGGCGAATCTTCCTTTTTGCCTATATCGCGTATCTGCGTGATAGCGTTGCGGAAGTTGGATACGAAGAAAGGCTTGGGCATAAAGTAATCCACGCCGACCGCTTTCGCTTCCTCTTCGATGTCTTCGAAGCTGTACGACGTAAGTACCATAATAGGCACGTCGCTGCCGACTTTTTTGCGGATATTGCGCGCCGTCTCTATTCCGTCCATTCCCGGCATCTTCCAGTCGAGCAGAACGATGTTAAACTCGTCGCGCTTGTCGTACGCTTCGCTTACCATCTGCACCGCCGTCTCGCCGCTGAGCGTGTAACTGATTTTTACGCCCGTGTCTTCCATAAGCTCGCATACTTCCACGCAAACGTCTTCCTCGTCGTCCACTACAAGCACTTTCGTGATGTTGTAACGTTTCCAGAAGTCTTTGTCGGTGTTTTCGCCGTCGGATACGGCAAGTTCCAACTCTACCGTAAACGTGCTTCCCTTGTTAAGTTCGCTCTTAACCGATATAGTGCCGCCCATAAGTCCAATGATATTCTGCGTAATCGCCATACCGAGACCCGTTCCCTGAATTTCTCTGGTACGGACGGAATCTTCGCGGGCGAACGGTTCGAAAATTTCCTTGATGAATTCTTCGCTCATTCCGATGCCGTTGTCCCTAACCTCGATACGCAAATGCGCGTGACCGCTTACCCGCGTTTCCAATGCTTCGATAATAAGCTCTATCGCGCCGTTTTCGGGCGTGTACTTTACCGCATTGGAAAGGAGGTTGAGCATTATCTGATTGAGACGGAGTTTGTCGCCCGTGACGTTTTCGGGGAGGTGACCTTTTGTATGGATATCGAACGTCTGACGTTTCGCCTTAGTTTGCGCGACGACCATAAGGTACAGTTCTTCCAAAAACTCCGACAGGTTGAAGTCCGCCATATTCAAAGACGTCTTGCCGCTTTCGATTTTGCTCATATCAAGCACGTCGTTGATAAGGCTTAGCAAGTGCTGTCCCGAGAAGTTGATTTTACGTACGTATTCGCGTACCTTGTCGGGTTTGTCTGCATCTTTTGCAAGCAACGTAGAATAACCGATAATCGCGTTCATGGGCGTGCGGATATCGTGCGACATATTGGATAAGAAATTACTCTTTGCTTTGTTTGCCGACTTGGCGATTTCAAACGCCGATTCCAAATCCGCCGTCAATTTGCGTTCGGTGGTACGGTCGGACAGCATCATAACGCAGCTGTCGACGCCGTTGTAAACGGAGTGGAACAGCGACATTTTAAACCAGTACGTCTGCTCGGTTGCAACGTTCTTCATTTCGAGATCCGCTTCCCACGTGTGACCCGTAGGCAATTTCTTCAAGCCTTCGGTCGTAAACTCGCCGTGCTCGTTGACCGCAGCGTTCAAAACTTCGTGAACGTCGGCGCGTACCTTGTTAATATCCAACCCCAACATAGTTTCGATGTTGGCGCTTACGTAGTCCGCCTCGAACGTGTCGGTGGAAAACAGTATAAATATGTATTGCGAATTGAGCGTAAGCAAGTCGAGCAGTTTCTCGCGGGATTTGATTTCAAGTTCCTTCTCCATAGCGCGACGGCGTTGCAAAATCATAAACGTAATCGCCATTGTAATGATCAATATCGCGCTCAAACACGACATTACGACTATCGTAACCGTACGGAACGAACTGAGACTGGCATTGACTATCGAGGACGGCATAGCTCCCAACAGCATCCAGCCGCCGTATCCGACGGGCATATACGTAAGATATTTTTCGGTATTATCCCGTTTGTCGTACAGCAGAACCGTACCCGCTTTCTGTTCTCCCACAATCAGTTCCGAATTTTCCGCATCCCAGTCGCCGATCATTTTGCTTAAATCGTCGTCCGAAACGGAACAGTTGCCCGATTGCAAAAAATCGAGATAATTGCTTATACGCGTTCCGCCCGATTGCAGCAAAACGTATCCGTTGTTCAACGCTATGTAACATTCGCCTCTGTCTTCGAAGATGTCCACTCCCAGTATGTTGAGCATAGTTTCCATATCGAAACATATGCCTATCGTCATAAACTGAAAGCCGTCGTACATATAACGGGGATCTTCCGACGGCGAATCGTCCGTAGAAGCGCGGGCGTCGATTCTTATGGCAAACATCACGATACGTTTGTCGGGTTGACCGTTTTGTCCTTCGATAAGTCCCGCTACGCCGCTCATGTCTTCGTCAAGCAGTATCCTGACGGGCCTCATAAACTTGATGACGACAGGGTCGCCGTTTCCCAACGGGTCCAAACAGGAGTAACGGTACTTAAACAAATCGTCGCTTGCAGAATCCTGTTCCTCGTCCGCCAGCGTCTGACGCTTGACGAAAAAGAAATTGGAAAACTCCCATTCCTGCTGCTGCTCGCCGATAAAATCGATAAATTCGGAACGTTTGCTCTCGCGCAATGTGTCGGAAATCTCGGCATTGTTTATGGTTTCCATCGAACCGCAGATATAATTCTGCCAGCTTTTAAGCAAGTTGCGTTCGTTGTCTATCTGACTGCCTATACGCTTGTTGAATTGCTCGTAAATTTCGCTTAAATGGTAAGAACTCTCGTCAAAAATATATTGCGACGTAAATACCGAGTACATTATAGCCGTTATTATAACGACTAACAGGCACGCCGCCGCGACGACTAATATCCGCCATCTTTTTCTTAACATATCCGCTCCTTGTAACCGATACGCGCGTTGCGGTTAAAAAACCGCAATCGCTTAAAAGTGATTAAACATTCGATCCGCGTCGATAATCGATTTAAAACGTATGGCAACAACGCTTTTTACGCGCTTCTGTAACGTTAGCCATACCGTGCTCGAACGCGGTATGACTAAGATTACCGACCGTCGGACAAATAGTACCGTTTGCGGCAGATTTGCTCTGCGCAACGATACGGAATCGACAAAATATCCGTTAAAGATTATGATACAATACTATCTCGACTATGTCAATTTTACTTGCGCATTTATATTCAATAAAAAACAAGGTTCGCTATTAAATCGCTTACGGCGCGGCATTTTGAAGAAATTTTATGCGGCGCAGAAAGTTTCGTAGGGACAACTATTAAAGCGGAAATAAGCGACCCGAAAACATACGATGAAGCGCTTACATGTTAATTATTTGAGAAAGATTTAGTAAAAAATCCGAAAGCGAAACGAGCAGTATTCCGTTTTCGTTGTATCTGCTAAGCATGGGTTGGTTAACGATTATTATCTTCCTAAATGCGTCGTTTATGGAAAGCAGCGACGCTTGTTCCTGTTCCAACTTTTCCGCAGTAGGCATACTGGACGCGGATTGAATGTAGTAACGCTTGTCGCCCAAATTGACAACGAAATCTACTTCAAATTTTGTTCTTACGTATTTGCCGTTTTCCTTTATTACGTTTTCCACTACGCCGACGTCGACGGAATAGCCTCTTAGGCGCAGTTCGTTGTATATTATATTTTCCATAATATACCCGTCTTCTTTTTGACGGAAGGATAGTCTTGCATTACGCAGTCCCACGTCTACAAAATAATATTTAACGGGCGTGTTTATATATCTTTTACCCTTTATATCGTAACGCGTCGCTTTTTCTATCAAAAAGGCATCTTGTAAATATTCCAAGTAACTTGTTAAGGTGTTAACGGACAGTTTAATATTTTTCACGCTGTTAAACGTATTCGTTAATTTAGTGGGATTTGTAAGCGAGCCTATTGACGACGCTATTGTGTCTGTCAGTTCGTTTATTTCCGCATTGCCTTTTAGGTTGTATCTGTTAATTATGTCGGATAAGTACGTCATTTGAAACAAATTGGTAAGGTACTGCATTTTGTCCTGCGGTGTTTCCATAGACAAACATAGCGGCATTCCGCCGTAGTTGGAATACGTTATCCAGGCGCTGTTAAAGTCACCGCCTACTACGGAATAATACTCGGCAAAGCAAAGCGGATAAACTCTGACTTCGTCGCCCCTACCTCGAAACTCCGTTATTACGTCGCTGGACAAAAATTTAGAATTACTGCCCGTAACATATATATCTACGTTGTTCAAACGAAGAAAACCGTTAAGAACGCTCTCGAAGTTCGGCACTAATTGTATTTCATCAAGCAAAACGTAGTACGTATCGTTGTCCGTTATTTTGCTTTTAACGTATGAATAAAGCGCATCGGGATTTTGCTTATCTCTGTTGTCGTAATCGTCCAACGCCAAAGATATTATATGATTGGGTTTTACGCCTGCGAAGAGTAAGTGTTCTTGAAAAAGATTAAACAGCAAATACGACTTACCACAACGCCTAACGCCGGTTATTATCTTAACCATTCCGTTGTGTTTGTGCGATATAAGTTTATTTAGGTATAAGTCTCTTTTTATTTGCATAACAATCTCCTTTATTGTTTAAGTATACCCTATAATAATCCACCCGTCAACTGCCATTGAATATTTTTGTCAAAATTGACAATTTTATTCAATGATTGTTTTTAGTAAAGTTTTTATTATTGCAATTTTACACTGCCTTCGGGGCATACTCCGCTACGCCACGTGACCGTTCGCTTCGCTCGGCTGAGGGGTCCGTTGCGCTCAAACCCGAAGCAAAAGAAAAGCACCGAGTTTTTCCCGGTGCTTTATTGGTCGCGGGGGCAGGATTTGTCGCAAGCGTAGCGCAGGGTAAGCGAAACGAAGTGGAGCGCTACATTATTTCAAACTGTCCTTGCGCCTGCAACAAAGGCGGCGCGCCAACAAGGAAGCAAATTAAAAGCAACGAGGCATTTGCTCGTTGCTTTATTTGCGACCTCTACGGCGTCGCCACCGATTGGTTGCGGGGGCAGGATTTGAACCATACGACCTAGCACAATTTCTACGAAATTGCTCGGGTCGTCGCTATGCTCCTCGCGCGGGTTATAACTTCGCTATCGCTCCGTTGGCGTTCGCTTCACTCGGCTGAGGAGCCCGTTGCGCTCAAACCCGAAGCAAAAGAAAAGCACCGAGTTTTTCCCGGTGCTTTATTGGTTGCGGGGGCAGGATTTGAACCATACGACCTTCGGGTTATGAGCCCGATGAGCTACCAGACTGCTCTACCCCGCGATATAAACGTCAAGCTTTATTTTCGACTGTTTTATACTACTACGTATCATTGCAAATGTCAACTGTTTTGACAAATAAATTACGGTTCGGTATTTTTACTCTAACTAAGATGCGCGCGACGCATTATTTTGACGGTTCCGATAAAGCAACCACGCATAAGCAAATCGTAAGGGACTACGACAAGCTGCGCCGCTCCGAGCAACCAGTATATCGCTTTGCTTTCTACAAGCGCGTTGAAAACGTCCTTTGTAAACAGGTAAACGAACAACACGGTCAATCCTAACGCAACTTCGAGCAAAACAAAGTACAGAATCCATTTGACCGCTTTGGGCAAACACGTCTTGCCGTCCAACTTTACGGCAAATACAGTACGGTCGTCGCCCTGATTAAACGGATCTTCCAACACTTCTCTTTCCTGCAGCGAAGCAGTAACTTTAAGCGATTCGCCGTAAGCTTTGACAATGGAAAACGGCATACAAAACGCAACGATGGGCATTACGTACAACACGTTGGCAATGCCTATAAAAAGACCCAACGCTCCGCTCACAATCAGTATCAACACAGAGTAAATCCAGTTTCGACAGTCCAGCAAGACGGGAACTGCAACCGCAACGGACGCTATCGCCGCGCAGATTAAAACGACCCACTTTACAAATCCCGCAAGAGCCAAACAGCCGACCGCTACCGCCGCGCAAACGCCGCTTAACGCTATCAGTTTTGCTTTGTCGTTCATATCAGCAACCGTTTCCCATACAGCTCATACAGTTACAACAGGTATTGCACAGCAAACAGTCCATACACGAACTTCCCGTGCAGGTACCGTTTCCCGCGCCGACGCGCGGTCCGTCGTCCATAGGTCTGGACGTAGTACGCAATTGGTCGGGACTTATCGTATTGGACGCGAGAATTTTCGTTAACTTTTCCAAACTCTGTTTATAGCGGGCGTTGTTAGGGTCTATCTGGCAAGCCAGTTCAAGTTGCTTTTTGCTTTCCAAAAACCAATTACGCTTGTAAAACAAAATAGACTGCACGTAATGCCATTCGGCGTCGCGGGTTTCGCGTTCGTCCAGTAATGCCTGCGCCTCGTCCAGCTTGCCTTCGGAAATCAGATTCTGTATGGCAGAGTAACTGTCGTCCGATGCAAAATCGTCCGCCTGTTTGCTTTCCTCTATCGACAGAAGAATATCTCTGTACGCCACTTCTATCTGTTGAAGCTTTTCCGACGCTTCTTCGCCTTCTTCGCCCGGCAAAAATCTGTCGCGCTGATATTTGTCGCGCAATTCTTTATAACGGGCGTCTATTTCTTCGCGACTTGCAGAAGCAGTCAGTCCTAATATTTCGTATGCATTGTAATCCATTTTGTTCTCCGCTAGTTGTATTTTGCCAACACGCTCTCCGTTTTATTCCTGATACTTTCAAACAATACGTTTTTGAGTATACAAACGTACTTGCTTAAATTCAAATCGTTAAACGACTGGGCAATTCTGTTCAATACCGAGTACATTTCGAATTTGATTTCGTCAACGTACGAAGATAACTCTTTTGCCGACGAAACGCCGTAGCTTTTGACAAACACGTTGTAGTTGTGTTTTTTTACGTCCTTTTCCGCATCGTCCAGCGCGTCGATAAGGTAAATCCATTTGCCCAGATTGTAACAGAGGGTTTCGATATGCTCCGACGAACGGTCTCCCAAAATAATTTTGCAGAATTGCTGCGAAAGAAGCGCAAACGAGTGAGCCACTCTGTCTAAACTGTTACAATCGGATTGCTCGTATTTGCGCAATTCGTCATAACGAACGGACAACGTCTCGTCCAGCTGCGGCAAAGCGTTCTTCGCCTTCGAGTACGCCTTTTTCAGCGATTTAAGAAGCGTCCGTTTTGCAGTGCCGTTACCGTCCACTACGTCGTCGTAAACGTTCCAGTACGTAAGCAGTATATTTGCCGCCGCAAGACTGTCGGTCAAACCCGTCGTACAAAGAATAGGTCTCTTTTTGAAAGGGTGCGAAAAGCAATGCTTCTGCTCTACTGCGACATCCGTTTCCGTAACGGAATGAAACAAAACGTTAAACAGATTTACGTCGTTGGAAATAAACGCGCGCGGAAAGTTTCCGTAAAATTGTTTCGTTGACATACACAGTCCGCACATAAACGTCTGCCACAGTCCGCGCTGTCCGTCCTGAAGCGTTTCCTTTTCGATATCCAAATATCCGAACATATTTATCCGATACGGGCAACGAGCCCCACTTTGCGATAAACCTTAGAGAGAGTTTTTCGCGCTATGCGTTCGGCGTTTTCGGCGCCTTGCTTTAAAACGCTTTCTAGATAGCTCTTATCCGAGCAAAGACGTTTGTATTCCGCCTGAATAGGTTCGATAACCGCAATGACGGAGTCGGCAACCGCAGTTTTAAATTCGCCGTAGCCCTTGCCGACAAACCGCTTTTCGGCATTCTGTATGCTTTCGCCGCTGCACAGACTGTAAATCGTAAGCAAATTCGAAATCGCGGCTTTGTCTTCGCCGAACCTTACTTCCGTTTCGCTGTCCGTCACGGCGCGCTTAAACTTACGCGCAATAGCGTCCTTATCGTCCGTCAGCGTCACCGTAGCGTTGTCGTTGGGGTCGGATTTACTCATCTTTGCGGACGGGTCCTGCAAGCTCTTGATGCTGGCGCCTTGCTTAAACATATGAGCTTCGGGAACGGCAAACGTATCCGAATAACGGTTGTTGAACCGTATGGCCAAATCACGCGCAAGCTCCAAATGCTGCGTCTGATCTTTACCTATGGGGACGAGGTCCGTTTGATACAGCAATATGTCGCTTGCCATAAGTACGGGATAGTTCATAAGCCCCATATTTATATTATCCGCGTGCTTTCTTGACTTATCCTTAAACTGCGTCATTCTGTTAAGCTCGCCTATGTAAGCTATCGTATCGAGTATCCAGGCAAGCTCTGCGTGCTCGTGGACGTGAGACTGAATAAACAGCGAGCTTTTGTTCGGGTCTATGCCGCAAGCAATGTACAACGCCACAAGGTCAAGCGTATTTTTGCGAAGTTCCGCAGGCACTTGCGTTACCGTTAACGAGTGCAAATCCACAACGCAGTAAAGACAGTTATAATCGTCTTGCAAAGGGCCCCAGTTACGAATCGCTCCCAAATAATTTCCCAACGTTATTTTTCCCGTCGGCTGTACGCCCGAAAAAACCGTCTTCTTTACGTTCTCCATGACTGCGCCTCCTTTACATAGATTATTATTAATTTTAACACGCCGAATGCCGTTATGTCAATATTTTGATAATATTGCCCGTAATCCGATTAACGGTAAATGCCGTATTTATGCCGACGGTCTATATCTAACAGCGCCGTTAACAGATATAAAATCTCCGTTTTGCCGTACGCAAGCAATAAAAAAACGGCTTCGCTCGGACGCACCCGATTGAAACCGTATTTTACCGAACTGCAAAAACTATCTTGTAGCTTTAACGGCGGCATCAGTTCCCGTATACAGAATTGCTCCGCTGCGAACCACGTTAGACTCGCCCTCGAATTTTATATGCAAAAGATTTTCTATCGCAGTAATATTCTCCTGCGCCTTTTCTACGGCGGACTTTGCAGTTGCCGCATCTTTGCAGTAAATTGCAATTATACTTTGAGTTTCGCCGTTGTCGTCTTTTTTGCTTGCGACTATAATGTTTGTTACGTCTTCACCGTCCAGTCCAATAAGCACTGCGGCTGCGCCCGTAGATACTGCACCCGTCATATTAGTTACAGTGTAGCCGTTCTTTTTCAACGACGCTTCCGCTTTAGCGGGATCGCTGTTGGGTCCGCAGGAGACCAAAACGGCAAAACTTAAAACGACCAATAACATTACTGCCGTAATTTTTACGATTTTTTTCATTCCGTTTCCTCCGAAAATTTTATTGCGCGCCGCGATGACGACGCAGTATTATTTTATTAAATTCGGCGGTTAAAGTCAACGCAAAACCGCGCAAATTTCAATAATAAAAAAATAGATAAATTTTCGCGTTTTACGGCAAAAAGCTTTCCTCCGTGTAAAAAAATAAGGCAATAATTTTCCGCAAATTACGCGCTTTTCGTAATTCCGTCTTTTGCGCAAAGCGTACTGACGTTCAACGTTTTGCCGACGTAACTTGACCGAAACTCCGCAATCGCCGCGTCGGAAAAGCTACAATTTCAATTACATACCGAAATATATTGTTTTCATCCCGACGTTTAACAAAATTTCAAAATATCTTTTCGGACAAAAAGACTGAATTAAGCACAATGCCGAACTCGGTCTTTTACAAGACCGATAAATATCGTTTGATTTATTTGCGACTTTTAAAGCGCGGTTCCGCAATTAAAATCGAAAAACGGTTCCTTCTGCGTAAAGAAAGAACCGAAGAAACGAATTTATTTAAGCTTATTTAACAGACTTTCGTACCTGTCGTCGCCGTCGGGAAAAACCGTTACGATGTTTTTGCCTGCGTATTGCGGATTTTGCGCGTATCGAATTGCTACGGCTATATTGGCGGCGGAGGATATTCCGCAACAATATCCCTGCCTGTTGTTTAGCGTTTGAAACATTTCGAGCGCCTGTTCGTCGGTAACCAATTCCACGCAGTCCGCAAGCGAACCGTCGTAGATAGAGGGAACAAAACCCGCTCCGATACCTTGAATTGCGTGCGAACCTCTTTCTCCGCGCGAAATTACGGGACTTGAGGCAGGTTCTACCGCCACAATCTTGCACGAAGGGTAAACTTCTTTCAATCTTTTTCCTACGCCGATTAACGTACCTCCCGTGCCTACTCCCGCAATGAAAACGTCTACTCTGTCAAGCTGTTGCAAAATTTCTTCGGCGGTCGAGATGTAATGCGCTTCGACGTTGGAGGGATTGTCGAACTGCTTGAGCCAAACGTGTCCTTTCTCTTCAGAAAGACGTTCAGCAACGTCTATCGCGCCTTTCATTCCCAACGCGCCCTCAGTCAAAATAAGCTGCGCGCCTAAGCCTTGCAGCAGCGTTCTGCGTTCGACGCTCATAGTATCGGGCATAGTGAGGACCACGTTGTAACCCATGTTTAATCCTACGTAAGCAAGAGAAATCCCCATGTTTCCGCTCGTAGCCTCAACAATGGTACTTCCTTTACCGAGCAGACCTTTTTCCTCAGCGTCTAAAATCATAGCAAGCGCCGCTCTGTCCTTGACGCTGCCGCTTGCATTCATTGCTTCGTTTTTAACAAAAATATCCGCGTCAAAATCTTCCTCGTAAGGGATAAGAGGCGTATTTCCGATACCCAGTTGAGATGCGATACTTTT
The DNA here is from genome assembly GCA_023667435.1 of Corallococcus sp. Classification (GTDB taxonomy): domain Bacteria; phylum Bacillota; class Clostridia; order Christensenellales; family CAG-314; genus Fimimonas. The sequence continues at coordinate 46,343 of JAMPAB010000001.1, forward strand.
GAATAATTGCCCGTTCATAACAATAGATTCGTTTCCTTTTACATTAACCTAATATCAGGTTAACTAATCTGTTAGGTATAACTATAACTTTCTTTACGGCGGCGCCGTTAAGCAGTTCCTTCACCTTTTCATCGGCAAGCACAAAGTTCTCTACTTCTTTTACGCTCAACGAAGTGTCTACCGTGATACGGGTTTTGGGACGGCTGTTGAATTGTACCAAAATTTCGATTTCGCTTGTTTTAAGCGCTTTTTCGTCGTACACGGGAAAACTCGAGGTGACTATACTGCCCTTATGTCCCGTTTGCTGCCACAGCTCCTCGCAAAAATGCGGCGCAAGAGGACAAAGCGTTTTGAGTAAGTCGTCTACCGTTGCGCGATAAAGCTCGGCATTTTTAACCGCTTTTTGATCGTATTTGCTAAGCGCGTTGACAAGCTCCATCATACGCGCGACAGCAGTATTGAAAGAAAATTCGCTGTAGTCGTTGTCGGTAGCTTTTATGGTATTGTGTCTTACGCGATTAAGTTCGCGTTCTTCCGCGCCGAATTCGTTATTCGAAGGATACGCCCCGTACGCGGCGAGAACGTAACGCTCGACCCTGTCTAACCACTTATTGATTGCTTTTATTCCGTCGTCGTTCCAGGTACCGCCCTCCGTGTACTTAAAGCCGAAAGCGAGGTAGCAACGGAATACGTCCGCGCCGTAAGCGGAAACGAATTCGTCGGGAGACACTACGTTGCCGTGAGATTTGCTCATTCGGTTGCCGTCGGGACCCAGTATAACGCCCTGATGGACCAACGACTTAAACGGTTCGTCGAAGTGCAGATATCCCATATCGCGTAACGCTTTCGTGATAAATCTTGCATACAGCAAGTGCATGCACGCGTGTTCCGCGCCACCTACGTACTTATCTACGGGCAGCATTTTGTCGACCTTTTCGGTATCGAAAGGTTTGTCGGCATTTTTGGAATCGACGTATCTCAGATAATACCAACTGCTGCAAACGAACGTATCCAACGTATCGGGATCGCGCGTTGCGCGGGCTCCGCATTTGGGGCAGGTAACGTCATGGATAAACTTGTCGTGTTTGGCAAGCGGCGACGTGCCGTCGGGTTTAAACTCCACGTCGTAAGGAAGCATAACGGGAAGATTTTCATCCAAAACCTCTCCGCATTCGGGGCAGTAAACGATGGGAATGGGCGCACCCCAGTAACGCTGACGCGATACCAGCCAGTCGCGCAAACGGTAATTCGTGGTAAGCTTTCCCTTGCCCGTTGCGGCAAGTTTTTCTACCACCGCCACTCTGCCTTTCTCGGTAGACATTCCGTCGAATTCGCCGCTGTTTACCATTACTCCGTATTCGCAGAAAGGCAAGCTGTCGTCAACGTCTGCCGAAGCGCCTTTAATTACTCTCTTTATTGCCAAACCGTGTTTATTTGCGAATTTGTAATCGCGCGCGTCGTGCGAAGGAACGCCCATTACCGCGCCCGTGCCGTAGCTTGCCAGCACGTAATCGCCTATCCACACTTCCACTTTTTCCCCGTTGATCGGGTTGATCGCATACGCGCCCGTAAACACGCCCGTCTTGTCCTTAGCGGTAGACAGACGTTCTATTTCGTCGGTTTTGGCGACTTCCTCGCAATAATGCTCCACTGCGGATTTTTGCTTGGCGGTGGTAATGCGCTTGACAAGCTCGTGTTCGGGAGCAAGCACCACGTAAGTGCAGCCGAACAACGTATCGGCGCGCGTAGTAAATACGCTGAAACTTCCGCTTCCGTCCGCAAGATCGAATACGATTTCGCCGCCGACGGATTTTCCTATCCAATTGCGCTGCATTGCTTTGGTTTTTTCGGGCCAGTCGATTGTATCCAAACCTTGAAGCAATTCTTCGGCGTACGCGGTAATTTTGAAGAACCACTGCGTAAGGTCTTTCTTGACAACCTGACTTTCGCAACGCTCGCAATGTCCGTCCACTACCTGTTCGTTTGCAAGCACCGTGTTGCAACTCGGGCACCAGTTGACGGGAGCTTTCTTTCTGTAAGCAAGTCCTCTCTTATACAACTCGCAGAAAATCCACTGCGTCCACTTGTAGTAATCGGGCAAGCAGGTTTTTATCTCGTGATCCCAGTCGAACATTGCGCCTATGTTGCGTAATTGCCGCTCCATTACTTCTATATTATGCAAAGTGCTATCCTGCGGATGAATACCGGTTTTTATGGCGTAGTTTTCCGCAGGCAGACCGAAGGCGTCGAACCCCATAGGCTGAAAAACGTTCTTGCCTTTCATAATCTGATATCTTGCGAAGCTGTCCGTCAATCCGTAATTATACCAGTGACCGACGTGCAGCTTTGCTCCGCTGGGATAACTGAACATTTCCAAGACGTAATACTTGTTGTCAACGTCCTTTTCGTTGAATTTGTATACTTTGTTCTTTTCCCAAAGCTCGTTCCATTTTTTTTCGACTGCTACCTTGTCCATACCAGACCTCGCAAAAAATATTTGTTAGCCATACAGTAGTCGAACCTGCAAGGTTTTGACGGCGTAATGCGCACGTCATACTTCGTCAAGCCGTACTCACAGTACGTCCGGTACAGTTTCGCACGTCTTTCCTCGTCTAACAGCGCATTACATCCGTCAAAACTACTGCGTACCTACGGGGTGTAGATTGTGCGCTATTGGCATCATTGCGTTGCAAAGGCGTACTGTATGTACGTTAGAGCAACGGAATGGGTCAAGAGCGCGCAGGATATGCTTCGTAGGCTTGTAGTGTTCGATTGCTGTATGGCTAAAATTGTAAGACAATAACGGGTTTTTGTCAATAAAATCGTTTAAACTTCCGTACTCGCCGCAAACGGCTACCGTAACCGCCGTCCGCAAGGCGCCGAAGCGTTGCTGTTTTTTGCAACGCGCTCCACTGCCGACTTACGTAGTTAAACGTACCTTTAAAAACACAAACTGCAAAATTAAAAGTTAACGCAAATCCGATTTATACAAACAACACGTCGTTCAGTCCCAATTCCGCTACGTCGCGGTTATACTTAACAACAGTGTTAAGCAACCGACGCGGCAAGTCCGCGTTCTGTTTTATTATGTTGCCCAGCTCGCCGTACGGAAACGAATGAGGAAACTTGTCGTTGCCCACTTCTATCGTAAAGGAGGGAATGGAAAACTTGTCGATACACCAGTCCTTATAGCCGCCCGCGCTTCCGAGATTTTCCACCGACCTGTAACCGGTAAATTCGGAAATAGCTTCCGCAAATCTTTTGTCGCGAAAACGACGATGAGACTTCTGTCCGAATTCCCAGTATATTTCCTCGCCCTTTAAATGGTACGACAGCGTAACGCAAGGTTTTATCCGTTCGGTAAATTCCGCAAGCGCCCGAGTTTCGCGCGCGGAAAACGGTTCTCTGCCTACGTAGTTTTCGGGCGCCTTATAAAAAACATTATGTTCGCCCTCGCCCCATTTCGCATCGAAATTTACGTTTAAGTCTACGCCGTCCGCATTTGCTTTCCACAAAGAAAAATCTGCGCCGTTGTTAATTGCAAGCAAGTTGCTTTTTCTCTGCTTATCACGTATAAAGCCGACGCCCTCCTGACACAGTCTTACGCCGTCGGGGTTGGTCATAGGAATAAAATATATTCCGCCGTCCAAACGTAATCGAGGATTTTTGACGAGATGCTTCGCCAAACACACCACAAGCAACGCGGTCAAATGCTCGCGCGCGTGCATTGCTCCCTGAACTATCATATAATTGCCGTTTTTGACGCCTGTAAATATGTAGGGAATACGCTGCCCCAACTCGCTTTCGCCTACTACGCCCGTTTCTACGCCGTATTGACAAAACCGCTGCGTTTCATTAAGTAAATCGTCGTAATAAAACAATTTCCACTCCTATTGCGTTAGTAATAGAATATGCGAAAATTGTCCGATATGTACGAAAACGAGAACTGAAAAGAAAAAACCGCCTAAAACGAACCGTTCGGCGGCGGAGATTTTACTTATTGTAAATTTCCTCTTTCAATACGCATATATCCTGCAACGTACGGTACTTTTCGGCGTAGTCCATACCGTAGCCGACGACAAACACGTCGGGGATTTCATAGCCCAAATACTTTATGTCGACGTCAACCTTTCTTCTCGACGGTTTGGAAAGCAATGCGGCAATACTTACGCTGTTGGCTTTGCGAGCAAGCAATCTGCGTTTTATATAGGACAAAGTAATTCCCGTATCTACAATGTCCTCTACCAGCAGCACGTCGCGTCCGACGCAATCGAGATAAACGTCTTTGAGCAACGCCACCATACCCGACGTCGTAGTGCGTCCGCCGTAACTGGACGCGCAAACGAAATCCACGTCTACGTTCAAGTCGATTTTACGAAGTAAATCGGCGACGAATATCCAGGCGCCTTTAAGTACGCCGACGATTAAAAGATTTTTTTTCCGATAATCTTCGGTGATTTGCCGCGCCAGTTCCTCTGCGCGCCGCTGAATTTGTTCCGAAGTAAACAGAACCTGTTTGATATCTTCGTTGTTTTTCATTGTTTTACCTCTCGACGGATATATAATAAATATTCGAGTCGGCGTCTACGCGCGCCTTGTCGGATATTTCCACGTTGCAGATAACGAAAATTTCGTCGCCGTCCGCAATCAGAACGAGTCCGCTACGGTCTTTGCACGGAATTTTTTTGTCTATAAGATATTTTTTAAGAGTTTTCTTTCCTCCGCCGAATTTTTCGAAAACGTCGCCTTGTTTTTTCTGGCGGAACACGGCGCTCGACGGAATTTTATTTAAATCTATCATTAAGGCGTTGTCGCTCTTTTTACGCGTAACGGTAACGGTTCCTGCGGGAGTCGCCGTAACGCCGACTTTAAAAGGTATTTCGAAATAAGGAACGTCGTCCGACTGTTTTTTTATCGAGACATAATCGTATTCGTTCGTCGCAACGTAACCGAACGGCAGATTTACCGATTTTCCGCCGCAACCGCGCGCAAGCGAGTACAACGCTTCTATATGAACGCGCTCGATATCCTTATATACGCCTAAGTTCCGAAAAACTTTTCTAATCGCTCTGTAAGCTAAGGAACGCGGTTGGAGAAGCAACTTCGACGGAACGCGCGCGCCGTTTCCGTTGTAAGTTACTTCGGAAACGTCTGCCAAACCGTCCAAAAACTCGTTGTCTTCCGAAACGTTCTCGGCAAACCGCGCTATATTTTTTTCCGCGTTGGGCGCTATTTCCTTCAGCAACGGCAAAACTTTCTGTCTGATAAAGTTGCGAGTATATTTCGTTTCGTCGTTAGTGCTGTCGTGAACGTACGGTACGTTATGTTCGTCTGCGTACCGCTCGACTGCATCCCTGTCGAGATTTAAAATCGGTCGCAAATATCTTCCGTTGACTTGTCTTATGCCTTCCGCTCCGTACGCGCCGCTGCCGCGCAATATGTGCATAAGCACCGTTTCGGCGTTGTCGCCGACGTGATGAGCAAGGCAAACGTAATCGCATTGCAGACCGTCCAAAACGCGGTAGCGCAATATCCGCGCCGCTGTTTCTTCGGAAAGTTTGTTTTCTGCGGCAAACGTCGGCACGTCGACGGAAAACGTTTTACATTCTACGCTCAGTCCTTCGCAATAACTCCGTACGAAATCGCAGTCGGATTGCGCCTCCTTGCGAATGTTATGATTTACCGTAACTACGAAAAAATCGGGGCGCGGCGAAAGAGCTGCAAACATATGCAGCATAACCATAGAGTCCGCTCCGCCCGAAACCGCTAGCGCGTATTTTTTCGTGAAATCGATTTTTATCATTTTTTACCTGCGTATTTATTGCGTAAACGACGCGTTTTTCCTTGTAATGATTTTTACAGTAAATTTTCCTTTTCTATGCGTTTGTACAGCTCTACGAACTTTTCTGCCGACAGTTCTTCTCCGCGACAGTTTGTCGAAAGTCCGCAATCGGCAAGCAGTTTTTCCGCAGCAGAGCGACTTATACCGAAACCGACCGTGAGATTGTTTACCAACGTTTTACGTCTCATGGCGAACGCCGACTTAACCGTTTTGCGGAATAACGCGCGATTTTCTATATCGAATTTAGTCCTGTTCATATCTATACGCACTACCGCGCTGTCTACGTTCGGTTGAGGATAGAACAACTCGCGGGGCAAAACTCGCATCAAAGTAACGTCCGCAACGGCGTTGACGGCGACGGTAATCGCCCCGTAATCCTTTGTGGAAGGCGAAGCGCACAGTCTCTCGGCAACCTCTTTTTGAATGGTCAACGTCATAGATTGCACTTTGTCGCTCTGCTCGACGAACATCATAATAAGCGGCGTAGTAAGATAATAGGGAATGTTGGCGACTACCGTAAAAACGCCGCCGCAAAGCGATTCGATTTCGGAGATTTTGTAACGCATAATATCTCCTATTACCACTTTTACGTTGTCGAATTCGGAAAGAGTAACTTGTAATACTTTTTCGAGATTTCGATCGATTTCGAAAGCTATGACGCTGTCGGCATTGACCGCCAACTCGCGCGTCAACGTACCCGCGCCCGCGCCGATTTCCAAAACGGTACCGCCGCGTATATCCGCGTCTTTTACAATATCCGAAAGCAGTTCCTTGTCGGTAAGAAAATTCTGTCCGAATTGCTTATTGAATTTAAAATCGGCGTCTTTGAGAATTTGTTTTACGTCCATATCAAGCTACCTTAAAGTAAATTTGCTTCAACTCGTTCGAATTCATCAGTTTCGGCACGGGATAAAGCGGATTGGCTTCCTTCGCGGCGTGCTTTGCCAACGAATCGAAATCCTCCTCTTTTATTTGTCCTTCGAAAGCGCTGCTTATCGACAAATCCCCGTTCATCTTGTCAATCGCGCAAATAAACTTATTTGCCGCGACCGAAACTTTATCGTTTTTGTCCGCTATGCCGCTTACGTAAGCTAACTTTGCAAGTTTTTTATGCGCGGACTTGCCGTAAGCCTTTAAAACTTCGGGGAGAAGCACCGCGTTAGCGTAACCGTGCGCAATGCCGTAAGTACCTCCCAACGCGTGCGCCAAAGCGTGCACGTACCCTACGTACGCTCGGGTGAAAGCGAGACCCGCAAGATACGCCGCTTTTTGCATATTCATTCGCGCGTCCGTGTTAGAACCGTTAAACGTAGCTTCGCGCAAATTGCCGAAAATAAGTTTTACCGCTTCTTCCGCCTGACGTTTAGTCGAACGCGTATTTCCTCGTCCTATGTACGCTTCTACCGCGTGAGTAAGAGCGTCCATACCCGTAGTTGCGGTTAAATGCGGCAGAAGCGACGAAGTTAGCAGCGGATCGAGTACCGCGTAATGCGGAATAAGCGAAAAATCGTTAATCGCGTATTTATCGTGAGTTTCTCCGTCGGTGATAACTGCGGCAACTGTACATTCGCTGCCTGTACCCGCAGTCGTAGGAACGGCAAACAACGGAGGAAGCTTTTTGCCGACTTTAAGCAGTCCTTTCATTTTGTTGACGGACTTCTTTGGACGGACGACGCGCGCGCCTATCGCCTTTGCGCAATCCATAGCGGAACCTCCGCCGAAAGCAAGTATTCCGTCGCAGTTGTTCCGTTTGTAAACGGCAAGACCTTCTTCCACCTGTTGAACGGTGGGGTTGGGAAGAACTCCGTCGTAAACGAAATAGTCGAGTTTACCCTGCGCCCCGTCGAAAAAGGGTTGCAATGCTTTTCTTTCTAGCGCGGCCTTGTCGCAAACGACAAGCGGACGAAAAACGTTTAAACTGCGCATATAATCCGCAGTATTTTCAAAGGCTCCCTCTCCCTCGAGTAACTTCGGCTGACGGAAAGGCATGAACGCCATACCGACGTACAGTACGCTTTGATACAGTCTGCAACCTATTTTACCGAATATATTCATTGTTCTCCCTCTTTGTCGTCTTCTTCGCTCTCGACCGTTTAGTTGTTCAGTTAAATACGATGAACAAATCGAGGTTGAAATTGCCCGACTTCCATGTATCGTATTTTGCGCTTTCCTTCTTCCGACAGCTCGGAAAGATTAACCGATGTAATTCGTCGCCGCAGAAAACGTCGGCGGTATGCGCCGAATTGCCTTCTATATCGATTCGATACGAACGCGGCGACGACGTAAGATAATTTCTTTCGATTGCCCGAATAGACAACTCGCCGCGCATACGTCGTTTATCGACAGTTGATTTAGCGGTACCGCGTTGATAATCAATTCCGTTGCGACATTATCTACCGTAAATGATATTTTAACAAAAAAATTTGTATTTTTCAACAACTTGGACGCATCGCAGTAAATATATAGCGCAAAATTACGCGTCATTTGACTGTGTGCGTCATATAACTGCACGCCGAATCGGCAAAAACACGTTTTAGGCGCGCTTTGGACAACTTTATAAATTAAAAAGACCTCACTGTTGTTAGTGAAGGTCTAGTTTGTTATTATTGACGATGTCGGTCTACCGTAAAGTTTCTCCCCGCAGTTAAATTTGTACTGTTTATTAAAAGGAGATCGTATTTTTACGCCAAAACAGACTAGTCTGCAACGTAAGGAATCAACGCCATTTGACGGGCGCGTTTGATTGCTACTGCAAGTTCTCTTTGATGACGGGCGCAAACTCCGGTCATACGGCGGGGAAGAATTTTTCCGCTTTCCGTAAGATACTTGCGGAGCTTAGCTATGTCTTTGTAATCGATATACTCGGACTTTTCTACGCAGAAGTTGCAAACTTTACGACGAGCAGGTTTTCTCATCGGCTTTTTGATTTCTTTATTTTCCATTATTATATCTCCTTTTTTATCAGAAGGGCATATCGTCGTCCACGACTTCCTTCAATTCATCCATTGCCGCATCCTTAGGACGAGACGTAGGCGCCGTTCCCGTTGCTCCGTTGCTGTTCGCGCGAGACAGAAATTCCACTTGATCGGCGCGTACTTCGAACGTCTGGCGTTTGATTCCGTCGCGTTCGTAGCTACCCGTTTGTATACTGCCTGTGACTGCGACTTGACTTCCTTTTACCAAATACTTAACGCAATTCTGCGCCAAGCCGTCCCATGTGACGATATTGATAAAATCCGCCTTATTTTCTCCGTCGCGCGAAAAGTTGCGGTTAACCGCGATGGAAAAACGGCAATAAGAGTGTCCCGAATCCAATGTGGACGCAGTGGGATCTTGTGTTAATCTTCCTATTAAAAACGCTTTGTTCATTATTTTCTCCTTAGTACGCTATTTCTTGACAATCATAAAACGAATTACGCTGTCGGTAATACGCATAACGCGTTCCAACTCGTCGGGAAGAGTTGCCGGCGCGGTGAAGTTGACAAGAACATAGTAACCTTCGGTCTTGTAGTTGATGGGATAGGCGAGTTTTCTCGTTCCCCACTTGTCTACGCCGTCGATTGTTCCGCCGTTATCCGTAACGACCGCGTTGAGTTTGTCGATTACCGCGCTTTTAAGCTCGTCCGCTACGTCGTTATTGATAATGTACAACAATTCATAACTGTTCATAATTTTTTACCTCCTTATGGTCTGTTAGGCTGTAACGTGGTAATTACAGCAAGGTTGCCCGAATTTTCGAGCGATAACATTATATATCACGCATTGCAAAATTGCAAGCGTTTATAACTAAATTGCGGATTAGTCCTCTTTTAAAGGCACATCGACCTGTATCTCTCCGTCGGTTAAGAAGTTGACGATTTCGCCGATGAGAATATTGTCCTTATTCGTCATCAGCATTGCGTGCCCCAAATCCTCGATTAACTTCGTCTCGCATGAGGAGAAATGTTCTTCTATAAACTGAACGGAGCTTTTCGGCACAAGCTCGTCCAAATTGCCCCACAGCATAAACGTAGGAACACTTACGGGCGCGCTCTTTTCTACGGCGTCGTCGGCGATATTCATAAGCGTGCGGAACACGTTGAAAGTATGCGCGCTGATGTTGGGTAAAATTCTTTTTATCGCCACTTGCGCCGAAAGGTCTATATTCTTTTTGTAAGGCGCAAATCCCGAATAAGTCTCCGAAATCCGCTCCTTTAACGCTCCTTTCGTTTTACTGAACGTTCCCGTCAGATAACGTAAATAGAATTTTATAGAGGTGACCGCAGAACGTAGGTTGATATACTTGTTCGAAGGAGAAAGCAACACCGCTTTGTTGACTTGACGCGTGGCGCATATATAACTTGCAAGAGCGCCTCCCATAGAGAAACCTATCACGTCGACTTTACCGTGTTTTTTCTTCAATCTGTCGAAAGTATGCGTTATTACCGAAACGGTATCTTCTACATTGAACTTTGAAAAATCGACTTCGCCGTTGTGACCCGGTATCTCGCACTTGACAACCTCGTCGTAGAAATCCAAATAGTCGTACAAACGCCCGAAATCGTTAACGTCGGTTAAAAAACCGTGAATCGTCATTGCCGCTCTCGACATACTTACCACCTTATTTCCCTGTTTTGCAACTTTAAAAATTCGTTGGCTTTACTGAAATGTCCGCATCCGAAAAATCCGCTATACGCAGACAACGGACTCGGATGCGCCGCCGTCAATACCAGATGCTGAGGGTTGTTTATAAGTTGTTTTTTTGCGTAGGCATTGCGTCCCCACAACATAAACGCAATTCCGCGCTCCCTCTCGTTGAGATACTTGATAACTTCGTCTGTGAAAATTTCCCAACCTTTATCCTTGTGGGAGTTGGGTTTGCCCTGTTCCACCGTCAAAACGGTGTTAAGAAGCAACACGCCTTGCCTCGCCCAAGGAGTAAGGTCTCCGCCGACTATTTCCGTCGGACGTCCCAAATCGTCGTTTATTTCTTTGAAAATATTGACTAAGCTCATCGGCGGCGCCACTCCCTGCGGCACGGAAAAGCTCATACCCATAGCTTGTCCCGGATTATAGTACGGGTCCTGCCCCAGTATAACGACGTTAACGTCGTCGTACGCGGTGTTATCGAAAGCGTTAAGCATCAACGATTTGCGCGGATAAACGGTAGTCGCCGCATACCGTTCTACCAAAAAAGCTTTAAGCTGTACGAAGTACGGTTTCCGAAATTCTCTCAAAAACAACTCGTCCCAACCGTTATAGGTACGCTGCGTCATACGCTATTCCTCTATTCTTTTAATCAATATCGCTCCCGATACGGGACACACGGTGTCGCGATCCGTCAAAACAAGCTCGTCTCCGTCGGAATATTCCTTGACAAGTCCGTTGACGCGAACATTGAATTTGCCGCTGTTCTTTTCCGCGCTTTCGAGTTTGTATCTTCCCTCGCGTATTTTGCCGTCGATTCCCACCGACTGCATAACGTTACGCGGTATTACGATATAACCGCGTTCGTTTACTTCCAAATACACTTGTTCTTCTTCCGCCGAATCCTCGACGGACTGCGGCGTAACCTTCTTCTCTTCGCCGTTATTCTCTCCGCTGTTTTTAACCGCTTTCGCATGACGCGCCGTCATAATAATCTTAACAAGCAGCGCGATTACCGCCAACACTACGGCAACGATCGCCACCCACATCAACGCTGTTTTATTTATGACGCTTCCGTCCATGAATGACAACATAATAATATCCTCCTATAATAACGAAAACACGTATTGCGTACGGGAATGATGCTTTTCTCCCTTTTTAAGAACGGGGCTTGCAAACTCGGGATTGTTGATCGCATTGGGATAGAACTGCGTTTCCAAACAGAACCCGCTATGCTTTCCGTATACCGATCTGCCCTCCTGACCTTTAAGAAAATTACCCGTATAGAACTGCATACCGCAGCAATCGGTAAACACATCCATGCAGACGCCCGTCTTCGTAGAATACGCGGTGGCTGCGTGGTTGTCATCCAAACAGAAATTGTGATCGTAACCTCCCGCAAGCGTCAACTGCTCGTTTACCGCGTTTATATCCTGCCCTATCGCCTTTGCAACGGTAAAATCGAACGGCGTATCCTTTACGGGACGCTTGACGGTGGGAATAAGATTTTCGTCCGTTTCCAAATAATTATCCGCATTTATCTGGATAAAATTATCCAAAATGCTTCCGTCGCTCTCGCCGTTGAGATTGAAATAGATATGGCTTGTCGGGTTGAAAACGGTATCCTTATCGCTCTCGCCGTAATACTCTATGGCAAGAGAACTGCCTTTAACGGTATATCTTACCGCCATTTTCAAATTTCCCGGATATCCTTCGTCGCCGTCGGGACTGTCTAACTCCATAAGCAGACTGTCGCCGTCTATCGTTGCCTTGAACAGCTTTCTGTTAAATCCGACGTTGCCGCCGTGAAGGTGCGCTTTTCCGCCGTCGTTCAATGCCAGCTTATACGTCGTATCGTTAAGCGTAAAGCATCCGTTTGCGATGCGGTTTGCGCAACGCCCCACTATAGCGCCCATATAGTCGCCCTTTTCCACCATTTCTTCGGGGCTGGTCATACTCAATACGACGTCCGCCTTCTTACCCGACGCCGAAGGAACGGAAACGGACATAACCGTCGCGCCCAAAGTACACACCAGTACGTCTATCTTGTCCGACAAAAGATACACGTACACGTCTTGATCCTTATATTTGTCAAAAAATTGATACGTTATCATTCAGCGCCACCTCTCGATACTTTATTCTTTCCGTTGCGCGCTTTTTTACAGGCGCGATACTGCTTAAATAACGTCCAGACGTTTTTTATAATACTGCCGTTAAGCATCTTGACGACGGTGTCCAGCATATCCAAAGAAAAACCGTCCGATACAAACGAACGTAACGGCATTGCCATCGCGTAACGTTTATCTTCCGAATTTAACGACTTCGTCAATATTCTTATCAATATCTTGCCTGCTATATTGACGTTTGCGTCTTCCAAAGGAGAACTGATCCCTATCGTTTTAGAATCCTCCGTCAATTCTCTGCCGTACAAGGCAAGAAAATCTTCATCGGAAGGGTTAAAAGCTCCGTCTACGTTGTAATATGCGGCTAAGTTTTCCGACTCGTCCGTCGTATCGTTATCGCCAGATACCGCGTATTCCAAAACAAAATGATCGTCGCGGCAGTCTCTGCCCACCGTAAACAAGTATTTACCGCCGTTTACGCAGAACTTGCCTTTGTCAACGTCGTAAATTGCAAGCTCGGCAATGGGAACGGCAACGCTTACCGTTTTCTTTTCGCCTGCTTTCAGACGGACTTTCGTAAATCCGACAAGCCGTTTCTTCTCGCAAAACGTTCGCGCGTCGACGTTTGTAGAATAAACTTGCACTACCTCGCTATCCGCTTTGTCGCCTTTATTTTCCAACGTTATCGAAACGGAAATTTTGGATTTGTCCCTCGAACCGCTGATAGACGGAGAAGACCACTTGATGTCGTTATACGACAATCCGTACCCGAAAGGAAACGCAACGGGAACGTCGGCAGTCACGCAATATCTGTACCCGACGTATATGCTTTCCTTATACAGCCTGCGCTTGTAGCCGCAGTCGCCGTTCAAATAATCCGGCAAATCCGAATACCACGTTTCGGCAAGTCTGCCCGACGGACAAACGTCGCCGAAAATAACGTCGAACGTCGCCCGACCGCTATGTTCGCCGCCGTAGTAGTCGATCAACATTGCTTTCGCCGCGCCCGACCACGATACGTCAACGCTCGACCCCGATTGAAGAACTATAACTACGTTACTGTTGGCGGACGTTACCGCGTCTATTACGCGCAGCTGCGCTTTCGGCAAACCGTAATCCGCGCGGTCGCGTTCCTCTCTGTCTGCCTTGTCTCCCACAAACAAAATTACTTTGTCGTATTTCTGCGCCGTATTGACGGCTTCGTCCACGAGGTTCTCGTTCTCCTCTCCGTCAAGCGCGTAACCCTGCGCGTAAGCATACTTGATATCCGCGCCGTCAAGCGCAGACAGGAAATTGTCCGTTTTGTAAGCGTTTACTTTACTGCTGCCTCCGCCCTGAAATACGGGGGTTTCCGCCAAAGCTCCTATTACCGCTATTTCGTCGGTTTTCTTTAAAGGAAGCAACTTGCAGTTGTTTTTGACTAAAACGGTACACTCCGCAGAAATTTTGCGGCACGCTTCGTGTTGATAATCGTAATCTACTCCGCGCGGCGCCGAATTGTCGAATTTGCGCGAAAGCGCTATTACACGGTCGCATACTCCGTCCAAAACGGAAACGTCCAGCTCGGAATTTTCCACTGCGGAAGCAACCTTACGTACGTCGCCCTGAGGCATTTCCAAATCGAGTCCCGAATTTAATCCTTTCGCTCTGTCGTCCGTAGCGCCCCAGTCGGATACCGTCAATCCTTTAAAACCCCACTCGCCGCGCAATATATCCGTCAGCAGCCGTTTGTCCTGAGAGCAGTATTCTCCGTTTAATTTGTTGTAAGAACACATAACGGCGCAGGGTTCGGACTTCTTTATTACTCTTTCGAAGGCGTTAAGATATATTTCGCGTAAAGCTCGTTCGTCTACAACGCTATCCGATACCATCCGTCCGTATTCGTAATTGTTCGCCGCAAAATGCTTCAGGCACACGCCTACGTTTTGACTGTTAACGCCGGCTATATATGCGTTAGCAAGTTCCGCCGTCAAAAACGGATCTTCGGAAAAATATTCGAAATTCCTTCCGCAACGCGGATCTCGCTTGATATTTATTCCCGGCGCGAGTAACACGTCTACGCCTTCGGCGCGGCATTGTTCGCCGACAGCCGTTCCTACGCTGCGTAACAGATCCGGATCGAAACTGCACGAAAGCTTTGCAACGGAAGGAAATGCAACGGCGGGCAAAGTTTTGCCGTCTTGCATTTTTCTTAAACCGACTGGGCCGTCGGCAAAAGTCACAGAACGGACTTTTAGTTTTTCTATCGGCGCCGTATTCCAACAGCCGAATCCCGTTTGCAGCGAGATTTTTTCCTCTGTCGTAAGTAAAGCGGTTAAATTGTTTTCTGTTTGTTTCGTCATTAAGACCTCTCGTTATCCGAACGTCGTTTGTAAAACGCCGCATAACCGACAACGTATATTTCTACTTATACAATATTATACAATGTTTGTTCCGCTTTGTCTATTGCTAATTCGATTTGAATGAAAATATTGTTTGATTTTGAAAACACGTCCGACGCAAAATGCTCTGCCGCCGCGACGCGTATTACGGTAAACGCAAATCAAACGTTAAAATGCAGATACGTCGAAAATGCTTAACGCATCATATGACTCTCGCCGTTTTTTACCGTTCGCAAAAGAACCGAACTGCTTACAAAAAAATGAGATTACGCAACCGTTAATTGATTGTTTAATAATCGGAGGTGTGTTATACTGTAATGCATAAGGCGACGTTCGAACGGATCATCGCTATCAGGAGGCAATTATGTATAAATTTAAAAAAGGATTCTATGCCGACGTACGTATAGAAGACCGCTTTGCAACAACAATAAGATTGCAAAACGGTCAATTGCACGAAGCGAAAGAAACCGTCGAGAAAAAAGCGTTTATCCGCGTGTTCGACGGAAAAATGTGGTATTATACGTCTACAAGCGACGTTGCCAACGTACAGAAATCGCTTGACGAGCTTTACGGATACGCGCAAGCTAACGGCGATATAGACAAAAACCCTATCGTGCGCAAATATCAAACGAACAAGGACAAAATCTTCCGTTTCGTAAACAACTCGGTAAAAAAGATTCCTCTGCAGCAAAAGCTGGAGCTTATAGCTTCGACGTCGGAAAGAATGAAATCGGATTTGTGCAACTTTACAAGCGCGCAATATCTCGACAGATATTCGACGTACGAATTCTATTCCAGCAAGGGCGCGGATATTACGTACGATTTCCAAACATGCGGCGTAGCTTACAATATGGCGTTTAGTTACAAAGAAGAAAACTTGCAGGAGCAGTTATCCAAATGCGAAACGTCTTTCGAAAAATTAGCGTACGACGACGGCGAACTGCGCGAATTCCTGACACGATGCGAAGATTACGTTAAAAACGCGGAACCCGTCGCGGCGGGAAGTTATCCCGTAGTTCTCGCTCCCGTAGGTACGGGCGTATTCGCGCACGAAAGCTTCGGTCACAAGTCGGAATCGGACTTTATGTTAGGCGACGAAGCTATGGCTAAGGAATGGACCATAGGCAAAAAGGTAGGCAGCGATATCCTGACCATACGCGAAACGGGCGTATTCGAAGGCAGCGGTTACGTACCGTACGACGACGAAGGAACGAAGGCAACCGATACTTATCTTATTAAGAACGGCGTGCTTGCGGGCAGACTTCACAGCGCCGCTACCGCCGCCGCGCTCGGCGAAGAGGTGACGGGCAACGCACGCGCAATAAATTGCGATTACGAACCCATCGTACGTATGACGAGCACGTTCATCGAAGCGGGAAAAGACAGCTTCGAGGAATTGATTAAACCCATTAAACACGGTTACTACGTTTATTCCATAAAGCACGGTTCGGGAATGTCTACTTTCACCATCGCGCCGAATATCGCTTACGAAATCAACAACGGCAAAATCGGCAAACCCGTAAAAATCGCGGTACTTACCGGCAACGTATTCGAAACGCTCGGACTCATCGACGGCATAGGCAACGACAGACGGTTGCTCAGCTTCGTTACGGGCGGCTGCGGCAAAATGGAACAGTATCCGTTAAACGTCGGTTTGGGCGGACCGCATATCAGAGTAAGCAAGATGAACGTTCAATAATCCGTCGGCGTACAATCGCAAGGCGGCAAAACGCGCGCTGCGGTTACGTTCGAAGCGACGCGAATATGCGTTTTTCTTCCCTTTCCTGCAAGTAAAAATATGCAGGGCTATCAATACAAATTACACGGAGTATATAATGAAAACAGAAAAAATAGTACGTAAAGAATCGTCAAGATGTATCAACGTTACCGCAAGCAAAGTGGAATCGTTGCGCATCAACAGCAACCTCGAAAATACGTTGCGCGTATACGACAACGGAATGATAGGAGTAGAAGGCAGACTGGGCAACGCGGATTTTTCCGAAATGGAAAAAGCGGCTATTGCCAAACTTTCGCAGGGAATACCCTATCCCGAAACGCACGACGAAGCGAAAACCGTCGACATAGACGCTACGAAGCATATCTTCGACGAAAAAGAATTTATCCCCAAAATCTCCGCTTTGCTCGACCGCTTGCAAAGAGAAAACCCCGAATTCTTATTCAGCAACAAGGTGTTTTTGGATAGCTCGGAATGCTCTTACGAAAACAGCGATGGAACTAATCTTTCGTATAAAGGAAATCAATTCGCGTTCGGTTTGGTTATCAAATATAAAGGTTCCGCAAATATTATGGACGAATCGGTAAGCGGCGAAGGCGATTACTTTAACGAGGACGAAATCTGCCGCGACGCAAAAAGAATATGCGACGCGTTTCTTAACAAACTGCCGCAAGTCGAAGACGACGAAGTAACGGTTATAGGCAGCTTCGAACCGCTGTCATACGCAATACAGCACTTTGTGGCGGATTTATATTTTAACAAAGCGTCGCTGCTTGACGGAAAACTCGGTCAAAAGATATTCAACGAAAAATTTAACGTCCTTGTAGATCGCAGTCCCGAAAAACAGCTTAATATTCCGTTCTTCGATACGGAGGGCGTAGTTAACGACAACTATGCAAACTATATCGTCAAAGACGGCGTATTGACAACGCTTATTTCCGACAAAAAATCATCCGCGCAATACGGTTGCGCAAACTTAGGCTCCGCCGACGCCCCGTATAACGGAGTTCCCTCCGCAGGAATGGGCGGATTCGACGTTGCCTGCACGGCAAGCGACTTGTCCAAGCTGGTAAAAGGGAAAGCGGTATATCTTTCCAACACGGGAGGAGGAGACATGACTACGTCGGGAGACATAAGCATACCGTCTATCGTGTCGTACCTGTACGAGGACGGCAAACTTGTAGGTAAACTGCCCGAGTTCACCGTGACGGGAAATTTCTTCGATATTTTCGGAAAAGACTTCGTAGGCGTATGCGAAAACGGACTGTTCGAATACGGCAAACACAAATACTTCGTATACAAGGCAAAACTGGTAAATAAAGCGAAATAAATTTTTAAAACGGTTAAAATAAGAACAGGCTGTCGCTTTACAACGGCAGCCTGTTCTTATTATATAACGCACACGGCAATATTTATCTCGATACTCTACTCTCAACGCTATGCGTTGTATAACTGTAGTCAGACGTAGTTAAACGTCGTTAATTGCTGTCGAGTTTTTTAGCGCAACTTAAAATGTCCTGTTTATATTACGGCAGACACGGTCTTGTATATAATATCGATTATCCAGTCTCCGAAAAAGTTGTTTGCGTAAACGGTCTTGATTATAACGCTGTTCGCCAACTGTTCGTCTACGATTTCTTTGAGTTGCGGAAAGAAATCCTCTCCCGTCCGATTGAAAAACGCGACGAACACCGCAACCACCGCATACGAAATAACAACGCCCAAAACCATACCCAAAACCTTGTCGATAGCTTTCATCAGTTTGATGTTCTTAAACGGCTTCTTGACAAAGTGCGATATTATTCCGTAAACGACAGACAGGACTATCGCAGTGGAAAAAATGGACGCGAGCGACAAAATCCGCGTATCGGTAATAACCGCGCTCAACCACTGCTGCGGAAACCGAAAAAGATACGACGTACCGATTACTATCACGAACACTCCCAACAGCGCCATAAGCTGATTGATAAATCCACGTATCAAACCCGCCACCAAGCCTATTGCAAATATTGCTATTATTACGTAATCTATAATTTGCATTTGTTCCTCCTTATTCGTTCCCGAAACCGATATTTATCGATCCCGTACCGACGTTTACCGTTAAAAGTTTGGGACGAGACTGATTGTCTTCATTTTCTATATTCGACGAACCCGTTCCATGCTTTACGTTTATCCGATATTCGTTTTTGTCTGCTTCGACCGTTCCCGTAACGCTGCCCGTGTCTGCGCTTAATCTTATTTCGGAAGCGCTGCTTTTAAAGCGGATACTGCCCGTATCGGTCGTTATATTAAGACGCTGCGATTTCGCGTTGCAATTAACAGACCCTGTGTCTGTTTCCAGAATTACCGTAATCGCATCGGAATCGGAAATATTTATCGAGCCAGTATCCGTAGTCGCCTGCAATAAATCGCACGTCAACTTTTCGATACGAACCGAGCCCGTTCCTACTTCTGCGCACAGCGCATCCGAAAGGCATACGTTTGTTGCCGCTACCGAGCCCGTGTTTATCTTGCAATTAAATGCGGACAAGTTTACGTCGTTTACGCTTACGTTTCCGACTTCGGAATCGACTGCAAGCTCAACGTCGGTAAATTCCTTTGTTTGCGGAACGTATAATGCAATAAAGCGATTGTTGTTAAACAGATTAAACAGGAAAAACCGATTTCCCGAGTGTCCGTCTTCTTCCGTAATACAAAGCGTGTGTTGGGAGTCATCGACCGTCAAAGTCGCATCGCCCTGCAACGGCGACACGTATTTCACCGATAAAGCGCCGTCGGAACTGGGAAGTATATAAACGGAATAGCTGTCGACACGTATATCGATTTTTTCCAAATCCGCAAGTTCGTCCGCTTGATAATCTTTTTGCGTATTTGCCGAATCGAGATTGTGAGAAAAACCGTACGTCATAATATCTCTCAGCGCTTCTCCGCCGAATATGCCCACAATTACCAAACCTATTATTACCAAAATCACGCCTATTGACACGAACACCGCAGCTACTTTTTTCATCTCGACGTCTCCTCGCTTTCAAAGCTGTTTTTGATGTTTATGGCAAACGACTTACACATATTGAAGCACGGTTTAAACAGCGCCGCCATACCGAACGTACAAATGAGACCCAGTCCGACCTGCGCAAACGCCGCGCCTAAAACGACCATATTTACGCCCTCGCTTGCTCCCGACAACGCGGAAGCGACGAACGTCGCCGCGCCCGAACACAGCATTCCTATGCCGCTCGCAAACAAACTCAGCACCGCGCCCCATACGGCAAACGCCACAAATACCAGCGCGACAGTCTTGAGGATTGACGCAACCAGCGAAGATTTCCCGCCGCTCTTAACCCTTTTACCGCTGCTTTGTCCGTTGTCGGAAAATTCGGATTGAACGCCGTCGTTGCGTTCTTTGCCGCCCGTTTTATTTGACGAACCGTCGTTTTTCGATACGAAATTTCCCAAAACGTAATAAATGGGAATGGTAAGAAACAAGACCCACGTGGGATGCCACTTATGCCCGTAAAAACCGACTAGCAAATATACAAACGCTACTAATACGGGATAAGCAAAAATTCGGTAGTTGCGCCGAGTTATTGCCTGAACAAGCGTTATTACGCAAGGCAGCAGCAAAAATATTAACCAACCCGGATGCCACAAATCGAAGCACGCGCCTAAAACGCAATACGCCAACACGGCGATAAGCGTTGCCAAGCCGCCGACGGACATTGCGCCTTTTTTCTTTTTCTTCGTATCCTCGTCCGATTCGTCGAAAGTTTCGTCAATATCGTCCGAATCGGCGTAAATGTATTCGTCTACTTCGGGATTTTCCTTATCTCTGTTAAAATAATCGACCAGAATTTTGTTGGCAACGTCGTAAGGATTACCGAATTCCGAAATTATATACTGTTCGCGAAGACCCGCGTCGATTTTGTCGGCAAACAACTCGTTGTAATAATCGAGCACGCGTTGCTGCTCCGATTTCGGCAAACCCGATATGCCTTTTTTAAGCTGTCTCTCCCATTCATATTTTGTCATATTCAGTCTCCTTTACGAATAAAATCGGACAATCTGTTAAGTTCGTTTATATCCGACAAAAAGCTTTTAATCTTAGCTACGCCCTGCGACGTTATACGGTAATACTTGCGCAACCGCCCGTTATACTCCTTTGTGCGCGTAAGCAGACAGCCGTTGCTTTCCAAGCGTTTCAGTATAGGGTACAACGTAGATTCGGATATTTCGATATACGGCGAAATGTCGCTTATTATCTTGTAACCGTAGGATTCCTCCTTACGAAGCGCCGCAAGCACGAACACTTCCAAAAACCCTTTTTTTAATTGAGCATCCACGTATATACCCCTTTGCTTCATTGTTGACAAACGACGGAAATTTCGTCATCCGCGCGCACTTAAAAACGACGACGTTTTTCATAAATACGCGGTTTCAACTTTTTCTAAAAGCGATTTCGGCGCGCCGCTTCCGTTTCTGCCAACCGAAGTTTTATTGCGCGAACCCGCTTAATACCTCGTTATGACTAATACTATACATTACATAGTATTGTTTGTCAAGAGTTTTATTGCATATTTTTTACAGAATTATACAATTTACAGAAAAAACGAAGGCGCGCCCTATAGGCGCGCCTTGATAACGTGCTTTTTTACTTTGTAAACCGTTCGCCGTATCCCACGTAAATACGGTATCGAAGAAATTTTCGGAATTGTTTTTACCGTAAAAAACGTTTGCGCCGCATTGTAAAAATTCGGACGGCGCAAATTCGTATATTTTACGCATTGACCGCGTTATCTAAAAAAACTATATGCTTAGCCGTCGAAAATTTGAGTTGGGCAAGCCTACGCCGCGCATTTTGGCGTGTTTGACGCATACGACTGCAAAACGCGAGCGACTTTTCGTAACAAGATTTCGCCGTACATTTTTGCCCGTTTCCGACGGTCTTGCGGCAAGCAAACTAAACTTGACTTTTAAGCGTCACCGCTCTTTAGGCGGTTTGTTTTTACTCATAAAGGAGTAGTAACTGCATTTAATACCTGCGTTAAACAAATAACGTTTTTTGTCGGCGCGACGGGAAAAGTCGCGTTCGAAATCCCGATACGGCGACAAAAAGTAAAAATTCCAGTTGTCAAGAGTACGGAATAGCTTGCCCATATCTTTCGCCGTTTGACGCACTTCGTTTAAATCGCTCAATCGTTCGCCATACGGAGGGTTGCTTATGTTAACGCCGTAGCTCGAATTACTTTTGAACGCCTGCGCCGCGCGGATATTGAACTTGACGTACTTGTCTACTCCCGCCTGTTTTGCGTGATAGTTGGCAATACTTACCGCCTCGTCACTTATATCCGCTCCTATAATATCGAGCGGACGGTCTACGCGAATTTGTTTCGCTTCGTCCAAAGCGGTTTTGTAGGCGCTGCCGTCAACGCAACTCCACTGTTGGTAGGCAAACGTCCTGTTCAGTCCCGGAGCTATTTTTAAAGCTTTCATTGCCGCCTCGATAGGCAGAGTTCCGCTTCCGCAAAAAATATCGGAAAAAGCCTTGTCGGGATTCCAAACGGATAAGTCGATTAACGCCGAAGCGGTAGTTTCCTTTAACGGCGCGGAGTAAGCAAGCGTTCGGTATCCGCGTTTGTGAAGACCGACTCCGCTCGTATCGAGATTGACGCGGCATACGTCATCGGTAATATCCAACTCCACCCTGTACTCGCTGCCGTCTTCGTAAAGCGTTCCGTACTTCTGCTGTAAACGTGAAACAATCGCCTTTTTTCCGACGGACTGCACCGAATGATGCGCGAACAGTTTACTGTTGACCGTTTTCGTTACGACTACAACGCGGCCGTTCTTATCTACGATTTCCTCCCAGTCGACGGAATGCACGCCTTCGAACAGTTCGTCGAAGGTTGTAGCGGAAAATTCGGCAAGATTGATCAGAACGCGTTCGCCGCTTCGCAAAAACATATTGAGACGGGCAACGTCAAGCCAATCGCAGTTATCCGAAACGATACGGCCGTTTATAGCTTTCGTGTCGGGATAGCCCAGCAAAGTAAGTTGTCTTTTTACCACCGCTTCTATGCCCGAAGCGACGGGGATAAGTAATTTCATACGACTATTGTAACACAAACGTTTAATTTTGCAACGAATTTTTTCCGTACAATAAATACCGACAATTAAGCAGTCGTCTGTTCTTTGAAACGCCTAAAAAGCAATAATTACACAAAAAACCGTACCGTTATATAAATCAAGTGAAATTTCAAATAGACCGCTATCGAATTTTATCATCGAATTTATTATTGCCGCAAAACCGAAGGGCTGCCGCAAGTTTTTATTTGCTTACGACAGCCCTTATAAAAATTTACAAATTCTGCGCCGATGCCGTACCGTCGAATACGTTTAAACGGATTTCGAGAGTGTCCGTATTCTCTTTATCTCCTGCTTCTATCACAACGGAATGTATTACGAGATTTCCGTAAACGTTCGGTTCCTCCAACATAAACACAGTTACGTTTTTGCCGAGCGCCGTCCCGCTAACGTCGGTGATTCGGAGAGAATAATACTCGGAATTTTCGTGAATTATTTTTTCGGCAACGTAAAATATCTGCAAACTGCAACCGTCTCCTACGCAGTCGGCGCTGCCATCTCCCAACGGCAGAGAGTACAGCGTGTAGCTTCCGTCTTGTCCTGCGGGGAAATTAACGCGGTTAACTCCTTCGAACGGTTCGTAGTAAACGGGAAGAAACTGTCCGTCGTCGTTGTTGCGCATATAGTACGCAACGTTTTCCTCGTCGAAACCCAGACGCTTGCCGCCGTCGTAATCGTTTACTTTATACGTCAGCGTTTTGCCGTTATAATCTACGTTTACAGTCCATTTAAACACATCGTCGTTGTCGGGATTTTCCGTACTGTACGCCCAACCGACTTTTATGATTTCCGTCTTATCCAAGCACTCCGCCGTAAAGATTACGTCGTACGCGGACGCATAAGAAGAATAATAATACGCTAATTTGCCACGCAAGCTATCGTAAGTACCGTCGTATTTCAACACGAAGTCGGAGTTATCGAATATTACGTCGGCGCCGTTGTCGGCGGATAGTCTTAGCTCCAACTCCGAAGAAATTTGCACCGTTCCGTTAAAATCGGCGCACTCGGGCGTAATACAGAACTCGACCACGTCGTAATCGTAGAATTTGTCGGGAACGACGATTTTCCCCGAAACGTTTTCTTTAAGGGTCAGCGAAACGTATCCGCTGTCGTGTACCGTTACGTTGAAACAATCGAACTTCCCGTTTTGCGTGCTTGGCAGTCCTTTAATCTCGGAGTTTTCTTCGTCGCGGGTAATCTTGTTAGGATATAACGCCTGATAAAGATCGAGTTCCATATCTACGTTGAAGGTGGTATACACGCTGTCGTCGTGCGCGTATGCGGGCGGTTCCCACGTGGACGGATCGTCGGGCAAAAATTCTTTTTCGGGCTGTGCGGGTTCGACGTCTACGTACATAGCTGCGGCGGTTTCGTCTATATTGACAGTCACGGCAAGCTTGCTTTTAGATGCGTTGGTAAATATCAGACTAACTAACGCGCCGTCGTGTCTGCCGAAATCGAGCGAAGAAGAAACGTTGAAAGTCAAATCTTTTTTTAGAGAAATTACGGGGAGGAAAACGACGCCGTCCTGCAAATCCACGATGCAGTTGACGACGGATATTGTCGAACGTTCGAACACTTTCTTCAATTCGCCGTATAAATCCGTATCGTATTTTAACGCGGCAGTTTGATATTCGGAAGATTTAATCGTTATTTCTTCCGTTTGCAGTTGGTATAATTTGCTAAACGTAACGTCGGACGACAGTACGGATGCCGCCGCCAAAACGTCCAAATCCAGCGAAGTCATAGGTTTATCCAAAAGATAGACGACGTAATCGTTTTCCGATAAAACCAAATTTCCGTTACCCGCCTTAAACAACGGCGAACCCTGCTTGACGGTAATATCGGAGAAACGTCTGTCCTTTCCGCGAACGTCGTCGAACAGCGTCAGTCTGAATTCGTTAGGACTTTCTATTTCGTTGCCGTCTAAATTTACAATGTGCTGTACGGACGACGGAATTACAAGGGACGTGACCATTCCGTTCCTATCGTATACGCGGAATTGACTGCTGATATACTTGACGTCGGAGGGTATCGTCACTTCCGTTTCGACATCTACCGACAGATACTCCGTTGCAACCTGCTTGCCGTTTATCTCTTCGAAAATTATACCCTTTTTCTGCGGCGCGGCGGAGCTTTGAATATCTTTAAAATACTTATCCGTCAAAAAGTTCAACTGCGACTCGGTAAAACTATACTTGTAATCGGTTTTCAATTCGGTAAAATCGGCAGGGTTCAAGTCGAACAGGTCTTGTCCTACCGCTTCGAGACAGGCGTCAACCGTTTCGCCGTCGTCGGTAGCATAAAAATCCATTCCGTTCGGAGTATAAACTATCTGCGCATTGCCGCCCGTTCCTATCATTAAAAATTCTTTGTCGGAATTGCCCCGCCAAAAAATATTGTCCGACGACCCTTCCAAAACGGAAACGGCGGTGAACACGTAATCGTCTTCTCCCGTAAAGTCTACGTCGATTTTGTCAAATTGATTTTCGTTGAAATCGTTGTACGACCAAACGGTATTGACGCTTCCGTCTTCGGTGACACGAACGTAATTGTTACCGTCGATTTTAACGGAAATACCGAAGAAATTCTTTTCGTTGAAATAGTTGGATATGCCGTCTCCCATACACAGCGACATTCTCAGCGACATACCGAATGCCTGCTTTAACGCAAACTCGTAGTCGGAAGAATTTACTGCGTACTCGGGACGCTCCATTATCTCGGATACGCTTACCGTACCGTTGGCAGCGTAAAGCGGTTCGGCAACGGACAGCATAGCCTGACGCGAGGATGAGGACGCGTTGTCGTAATCGTTTACAAAAATTCCGTTGTCTTTCAAAATCGCAACGATTTTTTTGCGGAACGATACGAATTCCTTGTTGTTTGCCGCCTTGTCCGTATTGCCGCAAGCTATAAGCGCAACGCAGCAAACGATCAACATAACGGCGAGTAAAGCGAAAAGCGTTTTTCTTTTCATATGATCACCTCCGAATTTTCCTTAATAAGTATAACAAATATCGCCCCCCCCCCGTCAAGTTTTTGAATGTATGTCAAACAATACCAGAACTCTGCTTTTCTACGCAGCGTAAATTAACGCAGTCTTACCGTATTTCGTATATTGCGCGCAAGACAGACTTTTGTTTGGCAAAAACGCCGAAACACAGTTTCCGATTCTTTCGCGAATATCGATTTTGCCTTTGTAAAACGGCGGAAACATATCTCTCGACCTTATTTTGTAAACTTAACGACTGTATATTGTTGAGTTTTTCTCGAATATATGCTAAATTGATAGGCGATTGACTGTCATTGCAACAAAAATCAATTTTAATCTGTTTAATAAATACAAGGACTCTATGAATAAAAGGCGGATTGATACACTGCTCATACAAATCTCACACGGAGATAACAATGCCTTTGCCGAACTTTACGAAGGAACGAAACGCGGCGTATTTTCTTTCGTTTATTCGTATTACAAAAAATACGAAGACGCGGAAGACGCGATGCAAACCGCGTATTTGAAAATCAAGTTGAATATCAACCAATATAAACACGGCACCGACGGCAGAGCTTGGATATTGCAAATAGCAAAGAATATCGCAATTAACGATATCAACAGGAATAAGCGACTTGTATATACGGATGATATAGAGGTACGAGACGATATAAAATTACCCGACGGCATAACCGACGTAATGAAACGGGTTCTTACCGAAGAAGAATTGTACATAGTCAATCTGCACGTTTTGTGGGGCTATAAGCACCGAGAAATAGCTAAAGAGTTGGACTGCCCTACGGGTACGGTTACTTCCAAATATAAACGAAGTATAGAAAAATTAAAAATTGCTTTGAAGGAGGGCGAACAATGAAATCTTGGGAAAAACGTTGGAAAGACGAGCTTGACGAAATAACGCCCGCCTTGCGCGACGATATTAAAAACACACCTATATCTGCAACCGAAAATATAGAAAACAACGGCGGCAATACTGCGGCGTTGTCGCTGAACAGGCAAAAAATGATACCGATTTTTGCAACGACGTTTGCAATATTGCTTTGCGTAGTCCTGTTATGCGTGTTTCTGATAAAACCGAATAAATCTTACAGTGATTTTTTATTTACGTTGGAGATTAATCCCGCCGTTACGATGTCGGCTGACAAAAACGGTATCGTTACGGGAGTAATCGCTTCAAATGCAGACGCCGATATAATCCTATCGAATGAAAACGCGAGCAACGAAATTAAAGGTAAGAGCATAAACGAAGCCGTAACTTACTATACCGATTGCGCGGCAAGGCTCGGCTATATCGATTTGGAACAAAGCGGTTCTGCCGTCCGTATCAGCGGGTTCGGCAACGAAGAACTGTTGGTAAAGGCGAAAAATTCTCTTGAAAATTATTTTGCCGAAAAAGGCGTGCTTGCCGTAGTCGTAACCGAAAGCGTAAACAAAGATGATTTTTCGTTGAGAAGCGGAATATCTGCAGACTTATCCGTTGAAGATATAACTGAATATATTACAAACGGTACTATTCTTTTTACGGATAGAAAAGCCGAAGGATTAAATTTGCAGAACTTACAAGCCCTGTATAACGAAATTATCGTCGAAGATAAACTTTTTAACTTTGTCAATAACAATCTACCGGATAATGTCGAACGGATTAACAAAAACGCGCAAGATATGCAGGCTCTTTACGAATTGCATCTTGATATATTAAATCACCCCGATAATCCGATGAAATATTCGCTCGGCGATTATTGGACGGTAAATATACTATACGGCAATATGTTGCAAATGTTAAGCGACGAATTTGCCGGACTTATGACCGAAATGGAAACGGCTCTTAAAAATTATAAGGACGATTACGGTGTTTCGATTTTAAGCAGCGTTCAATTAACAAATGCAACGGACAGCTATATCAAAATCCCGACCGATCAACTTACTGCACTATTGGAAGGTTTTTCTCTTGACAAATTCAAGGAATATTCCTTCGATATAGCGGAAATATTGGAAATGACGGGGGTGGTTACGCACGATTTTTCGGATTGTCTTGAAATCCCCGAATCATTTGATGAATTTGTAGAAAAAACGTCGGCGGTTATCAAATCCGAATACGCTTCGAGGATTGAAAACTACGAAAAAACGTATAGCAAATATCGGCAGCCTATTGAAAAATCCGACTACGAAACCTATATAGACGGTATAGTTCGGCAATACGGCTCACTTAATGATTATTGGAATACGATTAAAAACTAACGGCTGCACCTCGATAAAATATCGAAGCGCAAAAATTCGCGGATTTTCTTATTTTGCCGCAACAAATATGCAACTTACTTTGTTTAATAGATATAATTAAATTTCGGAGGTAAACAATGGCTAAAACTAAAAAGAAAAATAACGTTATGGGGTTTGTACTATTGGCGCTTGTTTCGGTTGCGCTTGTAATTGTCGTTGTCGGTATGTTCGTCGGACAAGTGATAAGTACCGCTTCGAGCAGTCTCGTCGGCAAATCCGATTCAACCGTAATAAAATTGTTCGATCCCGATGCGTGGAAAATCACGACTGTCGGCGACAACAAGATAGGCGTAAGCAACGTATTCGGAATCGTGTCGTTTGTCGTTACGCTTGCAGGAATCGTTATTCTTTTACTTGACGCAATATTTCATTACGTACTCGGAAAAGATTTAAGAATAATTCGTTTTATCGGCGTTGCATTGACGTTCGTCGGCGCCGTACTTATTCTCGTTGCGGGAATGGTTATGGCCAAGCAATACGGAGATTACGTAAATCTTGATTTCGGCGGCATTGCAAAAAATACGGTATCTGCGGGTGCGGGAGTATGGCTCGGCTTTATCGGCGGACTTATCGGTGCGGTCGGCGGCGGTCTCGGACTTATGAAAAAATTCGATTGATGAAATTTCGCAATAAAATGACATACCGAATATGACTGCATTTTATTACTCGGTACCACTTTGACAGTTGCGTATTGCAACAAACATTATCCGTGTAAGATATAATGCGAATTTGGGAATAACATTACCATACAACAAAAACACAACGTGCTGTGTTAAATAAGAACAAAAAAATCAGGAGGTTTTTATGAAAAAGAAATTCTGCGCTTTTGCTTTATCGGCTCTTATGGCTTGTTCGATCTTGTCCCTTACCGCTTGCGGCGGCAATGCGGAGAAGCTCGCTTACGTCAGTTTGGACATCAATCCTGCGATTGAACTTATAGTAGACAAAAACAACAACGTAGTAAGCGTTCGCGGAGAAAACGAGGACGGTCAGGTTCTTCTGTACGGAGAAACGGGTATCAAAGGCGAAAAAGTAGACGCCGCCATTGCAAAAATAACCGATTTGGCCGTAAAATACGGCTATCTCGACGAAGACAACAAAGTCGTAGATACTATTGTTACGTCTGAATACGATGGTTTTGCAAATGAAGTTTTACGTAAGGTCAACGCATCCATCACTGCAACCGCCGCCAATCTCGGTTTATCCGTTACTACCGACGGAGACGGCGCATATTCGTTGCAGCGCAAGATGAACGAGTTTAAAGATCGATTCCCTAATAATCAGGCTATTCAAAATTTAACCGTACAGAAATTCAAGCTTGCGCTTTCCGTTTCGGAAACGGGCGACGTTTCGTTGGAGACGGCGGTCGAGCTTAACGACGGACAACTCCTTGAAATGTTGAAAGACGCAAGCGCAAATATCGAAACTTATGCTACGCAGGCATATACGGAAGCGAAAACAAAAGCTCTTGCCATCTACGAACAGTCCACTGAAATGGCGGAATATGCGGTTTATACAAGTTTTTATATCGAAAAAATACCGTCGCATCCTATGTCGGCATATTACGGCGGAATATATCAAATGTATGCTTCGGCGGCAAAAAGTCTCGACATTACTTGCGACGTTGCCGAACTTGCCATGAAAACGGAAGATTATCCATTGACGAACGAGCAAATCGATGCCGTAGTATCTGCGCTCGGTATTGAGTCCGCCGATGCGCTGAAAAACTCAAACGGCGACGTTACGGTAAAAAGTATCGAAGCATATGCGGACAAAACGTTCAAAAACACACCTGCGTCCGACGCTTTGGAACAGACGAAAACCGCTTTATCAAATGCGCTTTCGCAAGCGGAGTCGGTTATTAAAGAAGACGTCGCCGAAACGATGAAAAATTATCAACCGCAAATCGAACAGGCAATGCAGAGCGCAGTACAGACAATCGAGGCGCTTAAAAATGTATTGCCGACGAATGTCAAAACTATTTTAAACGACGCTATGGCAGATTTCAAAGAGATTTCGACGGCATTAACCGAAGCGCTAAACGACGGACGCTTGGAAATTGCCGAATTGAGAGCTTTTGCAGACAGGTTGGACGTTAAAGCTCAAGAATATCTCGTCAAGATGAAAAACGATTTGTCCGACGAAGAATGGGCGGAACTCGAGGCAAGAAAAAAAGCCGTTCTCGATAAAATGTCGGCTCAGAAACAGGCGTTTGAAAAGACTTTAGACGAAGCTGCCGCGACGGCAAAAAATTATCTCGCCGACTTGAAAGCGGAACGCGCTGCGAGATAACCGGTAAATTTATCGGAATATGACAGAAGAGCTGTCGCAAGTAAAAAACTTGCGACAGCCGCTTTATTTTACGGCAACAATAATTTTAATGAGAGAAAATTACCGTAGTTTATTCGGGTTTTCAGCTTCCGCATAGAGCTTCTCGCTATTTTTTGCGTACAATTTTTGTTTCATACGTATTTCAAAAGGGTTGTCTGCCTAATGCGGCAATCCCTCTATTTGTTACTGCAAATCAATCGAATACTTGCGATGCGTATTTAAATTGAATAAAAAATAACAGTATTTATAATACACCGCAGTATGCGCCTAACTCAATCGTTTGCAAAAAATGCAACGGCAATAGCGCCGGGCCCTACGTGCGCTCCTATTGCGGCGCCTATCATATAGGCGGGAACATTCTCCGCTTTGCCCTTCCACAGAATTTCGCTGTCGTTTAAATATTTTTTCAAATACTCGTCGTTAAGTCCCGAATAAGCCAACGCATAAGGCATAGAAAAATCTATACCGCCGCATTTTTCTACCGATTGCATAAGAAGGTTATTTCCCTTTTTCGAACCGAGAGCTTTACCTGCAAGCTTAACCTCTCCTTTAATTACCGATACGACGGGTTTTACGGACAGCAATTCTCCTGCAAACGCCGTAACGGAAGAAATGCGTCCTCCTTTACGCAAATACTTCAACGTATCCAAAACAGCCAAAAGCTGAATCCTGTTTTTCGCTTCGTTGAGCGTTTCTTCTATTTCCGAAAGCGTACGTTTATTCTCGTTAACGAGTCTCAATGCGTATTCAAACAATATTCTTTCGCCTATGCAAGCGTTTAAACTGTCGATTACCCGAACTTTTTCACCGAATTTTTTCGAGGCTTTTACTGCGCTTGCATAAGTGCCCGAAAGCTTCGATGATATAGTAATAGCTATTACCTCGTCGCCGTCTGTCGTAAGCTCGCTGAAAAGCTCGATCCATCGGTATTCGTTTATCTGGCTTGTCTGAGGAAAATCGGCGTTTTCTATCAGTTTTTCGAAAAACTCCTTATGCGTAAGGTTCACTCCGTCGAAATATTCTTCCTTGCCGAATCTTACTTGCATCGGAACAAGCGTTACGCCGTATTTCGCCGCCTCGTCCGAATCTATATCCGAAGCGGAATCTATTATCAGTTTAATCATCTGCGTTTGTCAACTCCTTGTAGTATCGAGATAAATTGTCGGCAATCGCGTTAAGCGATTCATAAAAGAATTTCCGCTCGAAGTCTGTAAACTCCGCGCTTACCGCATTGACTGCTTTGTCTATTTTTAATATAATCTCCTGCGCCACTGCCGAACCACGCTGCGTAAGCTTTACGGGCGCGTTATACGAATCGGGATCGTAATCGGCAAGAGACTTGTCTCTGAGCAGCTTCAGCGCCCGCGATATAGCCGCTTTGTCCTCGCATGTAAGACGCATCAATTCGCTCGCCGTATAACCCGTTTTTCTCTCGTTGAGAAAATACAGACACATAACGTGAATTGCCTTTAAGTCGTATTCGTACATTTCTCGCTGTTTTATTTTATGTATAAGCTTGTTTATCTTTAAAACGGTTATAGTAAAGCTTTCAAATCTGTTTTCCATTGCTGCCATCCCGATTGTTGATTTGTCAACAATAGTATATTGCGGTCTTAGGAAATTGTCAATCGTTTTGTTGATAAATCAACAAGTTTTATTGCGTTTTCCGAACCCGACGTTGAGCTCGACGTACTTTTTCCGTCGCAGACGCGAATAAATATATTTTCCGCGTTCCGCTCCGTTGAATAACCGATTATTGCCCTAGACAATGAAATAAGTTAAAATATTTTTCGTGTTTTCCTATTGCGCGAATGAAATCGGCGCAAATTAAACCCGTTTAAAGCGTTCGTCAAATGTTATGCGCCCCAAAAGTCGGATAAAGCTTTTGGAGCGCATAACATAGAACGGCGATTTTTCGTTTACGATATAAAAGTCTGTCGATGTTAGCAAATTTGCGCTATTTCGAATACTTTTCGATTAAATATTCTACGTAGTAATCGGGATTGAAATCCTCGCCTGTGGCAAGCTTCAGTATCTCGTCGGGATACTTGCTCGAACCGTACTTGTGAACACGCTCTTTAAGCCATTCGTTCACCTGTTCGGTGGTACCGCTTTTAAGACTTGCCTCGACGTCAAAGTCCTTGTTCATATAAAAATACAGTTGCGAAGCTATGGCGCTGCCCAACGCGTAAGTAGGAAAATATCCGAAATTACCGTATGCCCAATGCACGTCCTGCAATACGCCCAAAGTGTCGCTTTGCGGAGTTATGCCGAAATACTCGTAGAATTTCTTATTCCAGTAGGCGGGCAGATCCTTCACTTCGAGTTCGCCCGAGATTAACTTCTGCTCTATTTCGTAACGGAGCATAACGTGCAGCGGATAGGTAAGCTCGTCCGCTTCGGTACGCACAAGCGAACGTTCCGTCGTGTTGATATACGCCGTAAACTCGTCCAAACTTACGTTATCCAACAACGGAGCGAAAGTCTGCTGAAGTTTACCGTAGTGAGCTTTCCAAAAAGCGCGGCTGCGTCCTATAATATTTTCGTAAAAACGCGATTGACTTTCGTGCAGTCCCAAGCTTGCTCCGCCGCCCGACAGCGTATTATTAAGCGACTTGTCGCATTGCTGCTCGTACAGCGCGTGTCCCGTTTCGTGTATACAGGAGAAAATCGCGGAATCGAATTTGTCCTCGTAATAATGATTCGTAATACGCACGTCGTCCGTCCCGAATCCGCTTGTAAACGGGTGTTCGCTTACCTTCATGATACCGCGAGATTTATCGAAACGCATTACGTCGCGCAGATATTCGCAAAACTCGCGCTGCTTTTCCGAAGGGAATTTCTGCTTCGCCCATTGCGGAACGACGACGGGATTTGCGGTAACTTTCTTTACGAACGGCACCAGTTTTTCGCGCAAAACGCCGAAAAATTGGTCGTATTTTTCCTGCGTGTAATGCGGTTCGTACTGATCGAGCAAAACGTCGTAACCTTTAAGCTTTTCCGTTGCGAGCCACTTTGTCTGTTTGCGGCAAAAGTCAACGATTTTTTCCAGATAAGGACGGAACAGTTCGAAGTTGTTTTCCGTCTTAGCTTTGACGTAGACGGGATACGCTTTACTCGTCAATTCGCTGTAAGCTACGTATTCCTCTTGCGGAATCTTCTTTGTATCGGAGATGTTTTTGTAAACGACTTCGATTTCGTGACGCAGAACCTCGTCAAGAGCATCGCGTCCGTTATACAGGATTTCCACCGCC
The DNA here is from genome assembly GCA_023667435.1 of Corallococcus sp. Classification (GTDB taxonomy): domain Bacteria; phylum Bacillota; class Clostridia; order Christensenellales; family CAG-314; genus Fimimonas. Next base: position 80,063 of record JAMPAB010000001.1, read on the forward strand.
TGCTCGAACTGCGGATCGGTCATAAGCTGATAGCTCATTTCCGACATGACGGCGACCTGTTCGCTGTCCGCCATAATACTTTGTTCCGCCGCGTCCGTTTCCATATCCCAACTTACGATAAAGTCAAGATAATTAAAAGCTACTATTTTTCTTCTTTGCTTTTTGTAAAATTCCAACGATTTTTCCATAGTTATACTCCTTTTAATGCTTGTATTTTACATCTTTTGGCGACGTAAATCAAGTTATTTACCGCCGCCGCGCAAATACAACCGAAATATATAAAAAATCGTTGATTTCACCGATTCAACGACTTTTTCTAATAAAACAACCGATTACCTCTAACTGCATTTAACTACCTGTTTATTACATCGTATCACGTTGGTAATTCAATATTGCAATCAGCATTGTTCGTGTACGATATAATAAAACAAAAGACTACCTCTAACTGCATTTAACTGCCGTTTATTGCATCGTACGTTTATAGTTATATATCGCAAATTAAATTGCTCGCAAGATATATTAACAGAACAAACTCAAACGCCGTTCGCTGCTTATTCCGCATTTATTTGTTCTGCTTTTACTGCGCGTTTGGCGGCATATTTCTTTTCAATGTATTTTACCAAGAACTTTAACCCTACGATTATACCCGCCATTACCAACACGTTTACTACAACGAAAATTATTCGGTAAACGTCGAAAAACTCATAGGAGAACGTCGGGGCGGACTTCTTCAGTCCAAACAGATCGCTAACCCATGCAAGAACGGGCGAATAGAAGAATATACACAGCACGGTACCTACTACGCCTATTGCTCCGATACCGATGTTAATCTTGTCGTAAGGGAACAGTAATATCAGTAACGCCGCAACGCCTGTAAAAGTAAAGCTGAACATAGCGACGGTAGTTATCTCGCTGATAACGTACGTCTCGCCGCTCCAAATTACTTCGACGCCGTTAGTTAAATTCAACACGCCGCTAAACGCGTACGTCATCGCGACAGACAGGAACATGGCGACTCCGCTGGGCAAAGTGCGTTTTAAAACGTTGGGTATAAACTTGCCCTTAATCAAATTACGGTTCGGTTTAAGCGCCAGCAGGAAGGAGGAAATTCCTATTACGAAAAATTCCGCCGAAGCAAGATGTTGCGCCTGGAAGGGGAAACTTGCGCCGATTATCAAGCACAAAAGGGTGGTAAATACTACCATAGTCGTTTTCATCAAAAACAACGACGCGGAATTCTGTATATTATTTACTACTTGACGTCCTTCGGCAACAACCTTAGGCATTTGACTGAATTTGTTGTCCATCAACACTAAGTTTGCGACTGTTTTCGCCGCGTCCGTTCCGCAACCGACGGATATTGCGCAGTCGCTCTCGCGCATTGCGAGAATGTCGTTTACGCCGTCCCCCGTCATAGCAACGGTATGTCCCGCCTGTTTCATAGAACGCACGAGTATCGCTTTTTGTTCGGGAGTGACGCGTCCGAATACGGTATACTTGTTTGCCGCTTCCGCTACTTGCTCGTCGCTCATTCCGTCGAGAGATATCCATTTGTCGGCGTCTTTTACTCCGACCTTACCTGCAATTACCGAAACGGATAACGGATTGTCTCCGCTTATAACCTTTATGTCAACGTTGTTATCTTTAAACCAGCCGATTATTTCGGGCGCGTCGGAACGAACCGTGTCCTGTAAAGCGATTATTGCAATCGGTTCGAGTCCGTCGATTGTTCCCTTGTCGGAAATCGCCTTTTTACTGCGTCCGACTGCTAATACTCTAAGACCCTTTTTTAACAATTCGTTACACTTTCCGTTAAAATCTTTGCCCGCCTTTTTAAACATAAATTCGGCAGCTCCGAAAGCAACGGTTCCGTGTCCCTTAATTGTCGCGGCAGAATATTTGCGCGCCGAAGAAAACGGTAAGTGCGCAACGGCGTCATACGGAACGACTCCGTCGACGTACGTTTTGAGAGCCTTAGCAGTCATATTATCGTCGCCCGTTGCGTAAAGCACGGTTGCCAAATAAGCTTTGATTTCCTCTTCCGTTCCGTTAAGGGGAATTATGCCGTCCACCGTCATAGAACCGTCTGTAATCGTACCCGTTTTGTCGAGGCAAAGCGTATCAACGCGCGCCAACATTTCGATACACGGGAGTTCGCGCACGAGGACCTTTTTGCGAGCCAGCTTCAACGCCGCGACAGCCAAAGCAACGCTTGTAAGCAAAACCATACCGCTGGGAACCATGCCGAGCATCGAACCGTTCATGGCAAGCAGCGCTTCGTCCACTTTTGCCACGACGGCATCGGAGGGTTTCTTGATAAAATTTTCGAAGTATATCGAAAATTCATTCGTTCCGAACATCGAAACGATATTTTGATGACGTAAAAACGTTGCGATGCCTAACGGGAAAATGATAATCGCAATAAACTTGATAATACGGCGAATACCTTTCATCAGTTCGGAAGGGGGCATTTTCGCTTTTTTTACCCGCGATGACAACTGTTCGATATAATTGTCTTTACCGACTTTGTCGGCGCGCGCGGTGCAGTTGCCCGAAATAACGTAACTGCCGCTGTACAGCAAATCGCCCGCTTTCTTTTTGACAGGATCCGATTCGCCCGTCAACATCGATTCGTCCACTTCCACTTCGCCGATAATTACAACGCTGTCGGTACAAATTTGTTTACCCGCAGCGTACAGCAGAATATCGTCGAGTACGATATCGCGCGTCGCGATAGTCTGTTCCGCTCCGTCGCGAACCGCCTGCGCGGTAGGTTCGGACACCAGAGACAATTTTTCAACCGCAATCTTACTGCGGATTTCCTGAAAAATGCCTATGGCGGTATTTGCGACGATGATGACGATAAAAGTCATATTCGCAAGTCCGCTGTGCGCAATCAAAGATATAATAAATACAATAAATCCCAGCAAATTGAAAAAGGTGCAGATATTGCCTAAAAATATCGCAGCGTAACTTTTACCTACGGTTTTTTTTACTTTATTCGTCTGCTTTGCGCGCACGCGCTGTTTTACTTCTTCCGAAGTCAGCCCCTGATTGATGTCTGCCTGCACGCGTTGTAATTCGACTTTTTTATTCATAAATACTCCTGTCGGGTATGATTTGCGGTAATAAGTTCTATTTCGTAAAATTAAATTTCGGGTTATCTTATATTACAGAGTCCGCTCTCTCAAAGAGGTTTTTCGCCTCTCAGCTTTAGCGTAGGACACGCGTTCAAGCTCATATCGGCAAATTCGCCTTTACAATACATATAGTAACCGCGCGACGCTATCATTGCGGCGTTGTCTCCGCACAGCGGTAAAGACGGCAAAGATACGCGTATCGACGACGCTTCGAATTGTTTCATACGTTCGCGCAGATAACCGTTCGCGCCTACGCCTCCTGCGACGGCGACGGTTTTAAGACCGCTTTTTGCGGTTTCTTCCTTTAATCTTTCGATCAACCCGTCTACGGCGGCTTTGGTAAAGCTTGCGGCAACGTCCGCTTTGTTAAGCTCTTCGCGTTTCTGTTCGGCGTTGTGGACGAGATTGATTACCGCAGTTTTAAGTCCGCTGTAACTGAAATTACCGTTGGAAACGACGACTGAATTTAATTTATATTTGGCTTCGCCCCTCTTAGACAATTCGTCTATTTGCGGTCCGCCCGGATACGGAAGTCCCAGTACGCGCGCTACTTTGTCGAACGCTTCGCCGACAGCGTCGTCTACGGTAGAACATATCACGTCGTATTTATCGTAATCGAGAACTTTAACGATAGCGGTATGCCCTCCGCTCGTAAGCAGACACATATACGGAGGCGTCAAATCCCGATACGTCAAATAATTTGCGCAGATATGCCCTTCGATATGATTTACCGCTATAAGCGGCAATCCGCCCGCCTGACACAGTCCCTTAGCGTACGACACGCCTACAAGCAAGGCGCCTACAAGTCCCGCGCCGTAGGTTACGGCAACCGCAGAAATACCGTCAAGCGTTACGTTTGCGTCGTCAAGCGCGCGTTCAACCGTTTTGTCGATTACTTCGACGTGATTGCGGCCGGCGATTTCGGGTACCACTCCGCCGTAAAGCCTGTGAATGTCGATTTGCGACAGCACGACGTTCGACAGAATTTCCCGTCCGTTTTTTACAACGGAAGCCGCCGTTTCGTCGCACGAACTTTCTATGCCTAATATCAGTACGTCTCTGTCTCGATTCATTATACAATTATAATACGACCAAAAGCTCGATTTGTCAATTTATTACCTGCATGCCGTAACTATTTTTCAGTTTACAACGTTACTCTTTTGGTGTAAAATATTATACAAGCAGTTTGCCCGGCGCAAATCGAATAGGTTTAAGAGGAATTATGAAAAAAATTTTTAAATTATTATTCAGTAGATTTACGTTAATTTTTCTGGCGATTGTTTTGCAAGTGGCCGCAATGGCAGTAGTCTTAACATATTTCCGCAACTACTACGTGGCGATACGAAGCATTTCCGTCGTTTTAACCATTATTGTCCTATTAGGCATAATCAACAGGGATATGACAATAGAAGGCAAGCTGCCTTGGGCTATCATTGTTGCGCTGCTTCCTATACTCGGAATAGTATTGTACGTTTTGTTTTCGCGAAACTATGCAAGCAGAACGGAAAGAAAACTATTTGCAAAACTTCCCAAACTCGACTTTTCCGACGTCAAAGCGGACGTGCCTCTTAACGTTTTCGGTCAAATAAATTATTTAAAGGAAATGGGCGCGCCGACGTTCTCGCATACGGAAACAAAATATTTCGAAAGCGGAGAAACTTACTGGCAAGACTTGTTGGTCGAACTCGATAATGCGAAAAAATTTATTTTTCTGGAATTTTTCATCGTCGAACGCGGAAAAATGCTCGATTCTATTTTGGAAGTATTACTTAGGAAAATCGACGAAGGCGTAGAAGTACGAATGATGTACGACGACGTAGGCAGCCTTCCTCACGTAAAATATTACTTTTGCAGAAGGATGCGCAAACTGGGCATAAACTGCGTACGTTTCGGCAAATTGAAACCGTTCGTTTCGGCGGTATACAACAACCGCGACCACAGAAAGATCGTCGTTATTGACGGCAAAGTGGGTTATACGGGCGGAATCAATTTGTCCGACGAATATATCAACGAAACCCATCCCTTCGGCTACTGGAAAGACACGGCGGTTAAAATTACCGGAGACGCGGTGGCGTCGCTGTGCATAATGTTTTTGCAAATGTTCGATATGGCGCAGCATAAGACGGAAAGCTTTGAAAGCTATATCGTACCGGGACTGCTCGCAGGAAAGGACGTTTCGGACAACGGCCGCGACAAAGGATTGGTAATTCCTTTCGGCGACGGGCCAAAACCCATATACCAAGAATACGTCGCGCGTAACGTTTATCTCAATTTGATAAATCAAGCGGAGAAGGAGTTGTATATAACTACGCCCTACCTCATCGTAGACGAAGCGTTTACCGACGCCATAAAAAGAGCGGCGCAACGCGGAGTGGACGTGCATATAGTTATACCCGGTATTCCAGATAAAAAAGCGGTATACTGTCTGACAAAACAAGGCGCGGCGAAATTATTCGATTACAACGTCAAAATGCACGTTTATACGCCGGGATTTATCCACGCGAAAGGAATAATTGCAGACAGTATCGTCGGCGTTGTAGGAACAATTAATCTGGATTACCGCAGCTTTATGCATCACTATGAGGACGGAATATTTATGTACGACACCGAAGCGTTAAAAGAACTGCGCGCCGATATGCTGTCTACGATAGAGGAATCTCAACCTCTTGACAAATCTCCGAAGCTGAACTTTTTCGAAAAAATCGTTTGTATTTTCGCTAACGTTTTACGTCCGCTGCTGTAACGTTTTTCCGTCGTCTGCATATACTTTTGTAGCGTTAATTCAGTCGTCGGCAAACGGAATACGGCAAATTCGCAATACGCTCCGAATTTACTTGCCGTTTAATCGTTTTCTTCGACCGAACGCCACAAAATACAGCGCACTCGGAGGAATAATTTGGCAACCTATTACATCGGCGCAAACGACGAGCACGGACAGAATCCGCCTACGGCGGGCAAACGCACGCCCGTTATGCCGTATCTCAACACTCCCATTTACGAAAATCAATTCAACCGCCCCGCAAAAATAAAATTTATGCAGGCGTGTCTGCGTACCGGAACTGCCGTTTACGACGTAAAACCCGAATTGCAGGATCTATCCGTAACGCAGCGCGTAAGAAGAATAAACAGTCAAAATCTCACCATGCTCGTGACCTTCGGATACAATGCTTTCGGAAGCGGCAACAGCTTCAATTCCGCGCAGGGAATTTCCACGTTCTATTCTGTAAACAACGCGCAAGCGCGACTGTCGCGAATACTTGCGGAAGAAATTTACGAAAAGCTGGTAACGGGTACGGCGCAGACGGGCAGAGGAGTGTCCTCTCTTGCCGACGTAGGAGTGCTGCGAAGCGTCAACTGTCCGTCGGCATTGGCAGAACCGGGATTTATGACCAACTTTGCGGAAGCAAAGCTCATGATAGATCCCGACTATCAAACGGAAACGGCGGAGGAAACGTGTCGAGGCGTTTGCGAATATTTGGGCATAAATTACATACCGCGTAACGTCATATCCGACTATCCGACTTTAAAAACAGGCAGCTCTTCCAACTTCGTATATTTGCTGCAGCTTATACTCAATCAGTACGGCTACAGTCTTGCCGTAGACGGCGCGTTCGGCGCCGACACAATGCGCGCAGTAACCGACTTTCAGAAAAATAACGGACTGTCGCCCGACGGCATTGCGGGGAAAAACACCTGGACCGTATTGCTTACCCTTCCTCCGCGTCCTACGCTGCGACGTTCCTCGCGCGGAGCATACGTAACATACTTACAGGAAAAGCTGACGTCGAAACTTTACCCTTTGGGCAACATAGACGGCATATTCGGCGCGGCGACCGAACGAGCCGTGATGGAATTTCAACAGGAAAACGGACTGTCGTCCGACGGAATAGTAGGTCCGTTAACGTGGCAAAAAGTATCCGAAATAGGCGGAGGGAGACCTATGCCGTAACAAACAGAAAACGTCAAACGCAGTTCGGAACGTATTCCTAACCGCATTTGACGTTTTTCGTTTGATTTTGTGATATTGTTCGCGTGCTATATATTGTAGAATTCTCGACGGGAGTACGTTTTTTAAACGTGTCTGTTCATATCCGAAAGAAGCGAGGAAAAATCCTCGCTTTTCAAAATTCGTTTAAAAACGTAAAGCAGCTCGACGCAAGCGCTAAATATGCTTCGCGATAAATTCGGGAAGTTCTTCCTTTGCGCCGCTTGCGGTAATGGTAAAGTCAACGCCGTGAGCTTGGGAGATTTCTTCCAGACCTTGATAGAGCTCCGCAAGATCGTGTACGTTGCAATCGAGCAACCTCGACAGTCCGTCGATGTAAATTCTTTCTATATCGAAATTCGTAGCCAACATTCCCTTGATAAAAGCGAGAATGTCGCGTTGCGTTGTAAGTCCGTAAAAAGAAGCGTCTACCAAACGTACGTTTCTGTGCAAATCGTGCATACGGTGATTGCTTCTATCAAAGTAAACGACTACGCCTTTTGCCTCTACCGCGTATTCGTTCGCGTCCGCAACGATTTGTTTGGTTTTACCCGAGCCCTTAGCGCCGTAAATTACGTGTATCAATTAAGTACCCTCCTGTGTTTTGAAAACATAACCGTTTTCTGTATATATTTTATAATATTTCCGCTCAGATTTCAATACCTTTCGGCAATAATGAAATTTGAATTTTTACGCGACATTATTCGCCCGAATCTTGCAGTTTTGCCGTCTGGTCGGCGATCCGAAGCGCCTCCACCATTTCTCCTATGTCGCCGTTCATAAAGCTTTCTATCGAATATAACGTAAGACCTATGCGATGATCGGTAACTCTGCCCTGAGGGAAGTTGTACGTGCGTATTCTTTCGCTTCTGTCTCCCGTCCCCACCTGACTTTTGCGGGTTGCGGCATACTCGGCGTCCGCACGCGTCTGATAGAAATCGTAAAGCTTGCTTTTTAAGATATTCATCGCCTTTTCGCGATTCTTTATCTGACTGCGTTCGTCCTGACAGTTAACTACTATGCCCGTAGGCAAATGCGTAATGCGTATTGCGCTCTCCGTTTTGTTTACGTGCTGTCCGCCTGCTCCGCTGCTACGGTAGGTATCTATTTTTATGTCTTTGTCGAGTATTTCGATATCTACGTCGGGAGCTTCGGGCAATACCGCAACTGTTATGGTGCTGGTATGTATGCGTCCCTGACTTTCGGTGTCGGGTACGCGCTGAACGCGGTGAACTCCGCTTTCGAACTTAAACTTGCTGTACGCTCCGTCGCCCACCACCATAAACGAGCCTTCTTTCAGTCCGCCCAGTTCGTTTTCCTCTATATCGATTTCTTCCACCTTCCAACGGCTCTTTTCCGCAAACATATAATACATACGTCTTATTTCGTTTGCGAACAGCGCCGCTTCCTCTCCGCCCGCTCCCGCGCGGATTTCTACGATAACGTTCTTGTCGTCGTTGGGATCCTTAGGCAGCAACAGCATTTTAAGCTCCGCCGACAGCTCCTCGCAGCGCGCCTTTGACGCGCCGATATCTTCGTGGAGCAACGTAAGCATTTCTTTATCCGTCTCGACGCTTAACAATTCCATATTCGCATCAAGCTCGCTTTGAGTTTTTTTATATTCCCGATAGCACTCCACAATGGGAGTTAACGCGCTGTGTTCCTTGACGAGTTTTTTCCATGAATTGTTATCCGCGATAACTTCCGGTTTGGATATTTCGTCCGTAAGAAACTCGTAACGCAATACGATCTTATCTAATTTATCCGTCATATATTCTCCTGATTCCGCATTAAAAAGAAGTTTGCCTCATTTACCGTTGAGCGTCCTGCCGTTTCTTTTTTAAATTCTTAACGGAAGCAATTACTATACGATCGTTTCCGCCGTAATCCTTCATTACCTCTACGTCGAATTTCTCCGATAAAAGTTCTTTGACCGTTTCGCCCTGATTATAACCTATTTCAAGAATGAGCAATCCCTTTTTCGTCAAATGCTTGCGAGCTTCTTTTTCGAGAATACGGTAGAAATCCAAACCGTCGCTTCCGCCGTCTAACGCCAAACGGGGTTCGTAATTTTTTACACTGTCGTCCAGCGTCTCTATTACGTCCGTTTCGATATACGGCGGATTGCACACGATAACGTTGCACTTGCCGTACATATTCTTGAACATATCGCTTACGATGAAATCGACTTTGGCCTTGTTTCGCTTTGCGTTACGTTTGGCGACTTTTACTGCATCCTTGCTTACGTCGGACAGAACTACCGTAGCTCCCGTTTCCTTCGCTACCGTAATGCCTATTACGCCGCTGCCGCAACACAAATCCAGCACGACGCTTTTCTTATTGACGCGCTTTATTACCTGTTCCGTCACAAGCTCCGTTTCGGGACGGGGGATTAAAACGGATTTGTCGATTTCAAACGTCCTGCCGTAAAACTCCGTGCTGCCTACTACGTATTGCCACGGTTCTCCCTGCGACAGTCTTTCCGCCATTTTTTTCAGTCTGACGGTAAAGCCGAAAGGTATGTTTATTTCCTTCAACAAATCGGTTTTCTTTATATGCAGAACGGAGCAAAGCAGCCAGTCGAAGTCCGTCTTTCCTATTTTTTCGACAAGACCGCTCTCAGCAAATTGACGTTTAAATTCCGAAAGAGGAACGGGCGCGGGAAATTTAACTTCTTCTATCGATTCGTCCCCGTCCATCTGCAAAACGGCTTTAAAAGAAGTTATGGCAACCTCGCACATGCCGTCGTCGGGTTCGCGCGTGGTGAGCTTTTGAAACTGCTTGCCCAACCACTTGAAAGGACGGAACAGTACGAAGTTCGACCCTGCCATAAGCATAAGCGCTTCGTAACTGATACCTGCCGTCAACGGAAGCAGAGTTATCCTCAACAGCGCTCTCAACCACCATTTTTCGATAAACAGCGTAAACCGCGCTGCGGCGCAGATTATATCCAACACCATCATAAGAATTACGGACAACACCACGACGAACACGAGAAAGCTCGTTCCGCAGCGGTCGTGATAGCGACTGCATTTCTGTACGTTTTCCACCGTCAAGTCCATTTCGCTTTCGTAACAGGCGATTGTTTTGTGCTCCGCGCCGTGATACATAAACAGCCGCTTTATCTCTTTCATACGGGATACGCCCCACATATAAAGGATAAGTATGACCATTTTAAGTACGCCTTCGATTAGGGACTTCAACCATACCCAGTCGATACTGCTCACATCCAGACTTGCCAAAGAGAATATACCCGCCGTAATGCCCGTAGGCAGCACTATAAACAAACAGATTGCGAGCGCTATCCCCAAAACGGTGGACAAGCTCATAAGCAGCCCCATGCTTTTGCCGTTTGTGGTGTCTATTTCTTCTTCCGCCATAATTTCGGCAGATTTGCCTATGATTTTAGTACCCTCTATCATCGAGGTCACCAAATTGATTATTCCGCGTAAAAAAGGAACCTTTTTATACCAGGCGCGTTTGGAAGGTAACCGTTTCGTCTCCAAACGAATTTCCCCCGTTTCGTCGCGTACCGCAAGCGCCATGCTTTTGGCGCCGCGCATCATTACGCCCTCTATTACGGCTTGTCCGCCTATTCTTGTTTTCATAATTTTAAATACCTCTGCAACCGTATCGCCTTGCGCGTTTTAAACGTAAAACGCTTAAAGCGCTGCATATTTCACGTCAATAAGCAAACGTTTTACGCCGCTTCATCTTGTCTGCCGATATAAATAATATTGTATCAAATATTACGCTTTTGTACAAGTGTTTAACCGTCTTAGTGACAAAATACTAGGTTGCGCGCAGACGCGCTCGGCAAAACCGCGCTGTCGACGCAAACAGGACGGCGCATGCAACGGATAAATTCATCCAAAACGCGGAGGAATACGTCTTTGAAAAATTGCAGTTCGTACGGTTAATTGACGTTTTATTGCAAAGCAAAGTCAAACCAAAATCAATTCAATCCTGCTATTTATTAAACACTATTAATAATTCGCTTTTTTGTTAAATTATAGCTTAAAAATTGAAATCCTGCGGAAACGACTCCTGACCAACTATTTAAAACCAACAAGAAATCTCTTTACACAATAATTTTTCAAATCGTTCAATTATTTTATTTGTTGTTTTATTTGAAATTATACCCTATAGGGGTTAAAAGATAATTGCCTCGAATTTTATACACCCGAAAGGGTATAATAAAGATTAGCCGTGTTGACATAACGACCATGCACTTATAGATATATACTGCCCTTTGAGTTAAAACCCAAGAAAATATCCTATGCCGCTTATACTGTAATATACGAATTTTAAACAGTATCGCGGCAACGCGGACATATCCGACCGTAAATACAAAGCGCGGACAAATCTATTACGGTTTGTCCGCGCAGTTTTAAAAGAATTAAGTTTTCAATATTCGGCAATTTACCACTCAACTACTGTCACGCCGTCGGTGTCGTAATGCCAGAAGTTGCCTTCTTCAGTCGGCTCGCTCTCGCTGTAGTAGTAACGGGTGGCGGAAGTTAAAGACATATTATCGGGGCCGACTGTTATTTTACCCCAGTCGTCGGAAGCGCCTTCGTAATAGACTTTTTTTAATCCACTGCAATACCAGAACGCAGACTCGCCTATAGACTGTACGCTGTCAGGTATTGTTACGCTTGTTATACTTCTGCAATAAGAGAACGCATACTCGCCTATCGTCTGGACGCTGTCAGGTATTGTTACGCTTGTTAGAGCACAACCGTAAAACGCATAACTGCCTATCGTCTGGACGCTGTTACCTATGGTTACAGTTGTCAGGTTACTGCAACTATAGAACGCAGCAGAGCCTATCGATGTTACACTGTCGGGTATAGTTACGCTTGTTATACTTGTGCAACCGTAAAACGCATAAGGTTTTATCTCCGTAACCGTATTCGGTATTGTAAGTTCACCGTCTGTAACACATTTGTCGTTTATATATAAGTTGTGAGCATAGGATAACGGATTAGCGTCATAATTACCGAAACTAATATTGCACCAGTCCGCTATCGTTCCCGTATAGTTTACTTTTGTGAGTTTACTGCACTTATAGAACGCATTACCGCCTATCGACTGTACGCTGCTACCTATTGTTACGCTTGTTAGTTTGCTGCAAGAAGAGAACGCAGCATAGCCTATCGTCTGGACGCTGGTGCCTATTGTTACAGTTGTCAGATTACTGCAAACAGAGAACGCATAACGGCCTATCGTCTGGACGCTGGTTCCTATTGTTACAGTTGTCAGATTACTGCAATTAGAGAACGCAGAATGGTATATAATTTTTGTATTTTCGTTAACCGAGCAAGTTGTTATATAGGTATTTTTTGCTTTAATTAACGCAAAGTACGGATTATCTGAATTACCCAAATATAACGCATTGTCATATTCGTTATATTGTAAGTTACTGCAACCAAAGAACGCAGAATCGCCTATCGTCTGGACGATGTCGGGAATTGTTATGCTTGTTAGGTTACTGCAACCGCTGAACGCATTACCGCCTATCTCCGTACCGCTTGTTATTACTACGGTTTTTAAATTAGTTTTAGGTATGGATGATATAGCAAGAGCAGGTATTGTTGCTTGCTCTATATTGTCACAACCCTTGAACGCCCCTTCGCCTATCGTCTGGACGCTATCGGGAATTGTTATGCTTGTCAGATTACTGCAACCGCTGAACGCATAAGAGTCTATCGACGTTACGCTGTCGGGGATTACAATACTTGTTAGCTTACTGCAACCGAACGCCCCTTCGCCTATCGTCTGGACGCTGGCGGGAATTGTTACGCTTGTTAGTTTGCTGCAATCATAGAACGCATAATCACCTATTGCAGTTACGTTGCCAGGAATTGTTACTCTAGTTATACTTGTGCAACCATAAAACGCATAAGGTTTTATCTCCGTAACCGTATTCGGTATTGTAAGTTCACCGTCTGTAACACATTTGTCGTTTATATATAAGTTGTGAGCATAGGATAACGGATTAGCGTCATAATTACCGAAACTAATATTGCACCAGTCCGCTATCGTTCCCGTATAGTTTACTTTTGTGAGTTTACTGCACTTATAGAACGCATTACCGCCTATCGACTGTACGCTGCTACCTATTGTTACGCTTGTTAGTTTGCTGCAAGAAGAGAACGCAGAATGGTATATAATTTTTGTATTTTCGTTAACCGAGCAAGTTGTTATAGAGGTATCTTTTGCTTTAATTAACGAAAGGTATGGATTATCGTTATTGCCGAGATATAACGCATTTACATATTCGTTATATTGTAAGTTACTGCAACCGAAAAACGCATTCTTGCCTATCGACGTAATGCTGTCAGGTATTATTGCACTCGTTATACTTGTGCAACCGTAAAATGTGTAATCTTTTATTTCCGTAACCGTATTCGGTATTACAAGTTCCGTTACTAATTCGTCATTTATATATAAGTTATGCGCATAGTATAACGGGTTAGCAGAATAATAACCGAAACTTATATTGCACCAGTCCGCTATCGTTCCCGTATAGTTTACTTTTGCTAATTTACTGCAAGAAGAGAATGCATAGGAGGCAACCGTCTGTACGCTGTCGGGTATTGTTACGCCTGTTAGTTTGCTGCAAGAAGAGAACGCGGAAGAGGCTATAGTTTTTGTATTTTCATTCACTGAGCAAGTTGTTATAGAGGTATTTTTCGCCTTAATCAGCGCAAAGTACGGATTGTCCGAATTACCTAAATATAACGCATTGTCATATTCGTTATATTGTAAATTACTGCAAGCATAGAACGCATACTCGCCTATAGACGTGGCGCTGTTAGGAATAGTTACGCTTGTTAGGCTACTGCAACCAGAGAACGCATAATTGCCGATCGAAGTCACGCTGTCGGGTATTGTTACGCTTGTTAGATTAGTACAATTCTTAAATGCATCGGAAGCTATTTCGGTAACGGGTTTGGTATTGTGTATATTCGATATAACCAAATCCGTTTCCGTCGCGGTACCTATCCCGGTTACGGAATAGGAATTGCCGTCGGAATTTAAGGTATAGGTTAAACCTTCAGTTCCTTGCAGTATCTCCGTCCACTTAACGTATATTGTTGTGTTTTTCGTTACTTTATCCGTTGTAAAGTTCCAGATTACGGTACAGTCTTCGTCCTTGTACCAACCTTCGAATTCGTATCCTTCTTTCGTGGGATCAGTCGGTTTTGCTATCGTTGTATTATCGTCGGCCTGTATGGAAGTTATATTACTCCCTCCGTCGGTATTAAACGTTACGGTATATATACGTATCCATTTTACATATATTGTAGTGTCTTCCGTAACTTTGTCTGTATCGAAATCCCATTCTACGGTACATTCTTCGTCCTTGTACCATCCGTCGAATTTGTTATTATCTTTGGTAGGAATTGTTTGAGGTTCCGTTATACTGCCGTCGTCGTTTACGGTAATGCTTCCCGTAAACGTTCCTCCGTTAGTATTTACAGTTACTGTGGGTTTAGTTACAATATCTGCTTTAACTGTAATCTTACACGTTGCACTTATTCCGTTATACTTTACAGTAAGAGTTACTTCTCCTTCCGTTAAAGTTCCTTCCAGTTCGTAATCTGTTACGGTAGCAGTTACTCCGTTGCTATCCGTATACTTTACGGTAAGATACTGCTTTACAGTATCTATGCTGTCGCTTTCGAAGATATTTGTATTATTAGATACAGTTACGTTGAGTTTAGGGGTTACGGGATCGTCTCCGCCTTGCTGAGTATCCGCTTTAACCGTTATCTTACACGTTGTACTTATTCCGTTATACTTTACCGTAATAGTTACTTCTCCTTCAGTTAACGTTCCTTCCAGTTCGTAATCTGTTACAGTAGTAGTTTCTGCGTTATTATCTGTATACTTTACGGTAAGAAACTGTTTGACAGTATCTATGCTGTCGCTTGCGGATATGTCTATATTATTAGATACAGTTACGTTGAGTTTAGGCGTTACGGGATCGTCTCCGCCTTGCTGAGTATCTGCTTTAACCGTAATCTTGCAAGTTGTACTTATTCCGTTATACTTTACAGTAAGAGTTACTTCTCCTTCCGTTAAAGTTCCTTCCAGTTCGTAATCTGTTACGGTAGCAGTTTCTCCGTTACTATCTATATATTTTACAGTAAGAAACTGCTTGACAGTATCTATACTGTCGCTTGCGGATATATCTATATTATTAGATACAGTTACGTTGAGTTTGGGCGTCGTTATATTACACGCCGCAAGCGTAGTCAACGACAGCGCAAACACTGCCGCCAACAGTATTATCCACAGTAATTTGTTACTCTTTCTCATTTCGTTCTCCTTCGATAGCAACATATAATCTATCTCTACAAGTATACCCCCCCCCCGTCGCAAATTGTCAAGGGGAAGCGCATAACTCCGACTTAAAAATATGTAAAATATATTAAGATACGCAATCGAAAAACGGTCTGCCGCAAGTTAAAATAAAACTTGCGGCAGACCCATCGGTTTACAGCAAAACGGACGGAATTTAAACAATCTTGCGGCAGCGCGTCAAAAACTTTGACTTTACGCTTATTTTTAGATATAATTAAGCAATAAATTGCATTTGCCTCAAGCAATTAAAAAGTTTTAAAAGATGTTCCTTGCAAAAACCATCTTAATAAAAAACAAGGAGATTTAACTGATGCAAAGGTTAAAAAAAGAATTTCGCGAATTTGTAGTTTTGCTTAAATCCGTTCCGCCCGTTTCGTTTTCCCTGTTCGTTCTGTCAATAGTCGCAATGAATCTGCTCGCAAACAAAAGCATCGATATCCCAGTAGACTTCCTTGCGCTCGACTGCGGCATAACAGTCTCCTGGATTGCGTTCCTTTCTATGGACGTGTTGACCAAGCATTTCGGACCCAAAGCGGCAACGCAGCTGTCGGTATTCGCGCTGCTTATCAATCTGCTGCTGTGTTTGCTGTTTTTCGTGTCGAGCGTTATTCCCGGAACGTGGGGCGAATCGTTTGTTGAAGGGAGCGAAAACATAATCAATTCCGCGCTCAACAACACTTTCGGCGGAGCGTGGTACGTCGTTTTGGGGAGTTCGGCGGCGTTCGTCGTATCCGCCCTCGTCAACAACTTTCTCAATTTTGCAATAGGCAAACTTTTCAAAAAAAATCCCGACGGTTTCGCCGCGTTTGCGTGCAGAACGTACGTGTCTACGGCGATAGGTCAATTTGCCGATAACATTGTGTTCGCGTTGATCGTAAGTCACTTTTTCTTCGGTTGGACGCTGCTGCAATGCGTTACCTGCGCCCTTACGGGAATGATTGCGGAATTTTTGTGCGAACTTGTGTTTTCACCCGTCGGATTTAGAATATGCAAACGGTGGAAACGCGACAACGTAGGACGGGCGTATTTCGACTTAAAGGAGATTACCGAATGAAAGTAGTAGTTACAGGCTCGACAGAGGGCATAGGACGCGCCGTAGCGCAAAAATTTCTCGACTGCGGACACGAAGTTATAGGGATAGACAAACAGCCGTCAAGTATAAACAGCAAGCTTTATACGCATATTGTATGCGACGTCTTCTACGGCGAACTGCCCGCAATAGACGGAGTGGAAATACTCGTAAACAATGCCGGCGTGCAAAATTCCGAAGACGACATCGACGTCAATCTTAAAGGCACGATAAAGGTAACGGAAAAATACGCGTTTACGCAAAGCATAAAAAGCGTGGTATTTATCGCGTCGGCAAGCGCGCGCAGCGGCGCGGAATTTCCCGAGTACGTCGCAAGCAAAGGCGGTACGGTAGCTTATATGAAAAACGTCGCGTTGCGTCTTGCCGCGTACAAAGCTACCGCAAACAGCCTGTCGCCGGGCGGCGTGATTACCGAACTTAACAGGCATATACTCGACGCGCCCGAATTGTGGAAACAGGTAATGGACGAAACGCCGTTGAAAAAGTGGGCGACGGCGGAAGAAATAGCCGAATTCGCTTACTTTGTGTCGGTGATAAACAAATCTATGACGGGCGAAGACCTGCTTATCGACAACGGGGAATTCGTCAATTCCCGTTTTATCTGGTAATCGGTATCGCAAAGACTTTTTGCCGCGCCGCGTCAAAAGCGAAAAAATCGCAATCGAATTACTTTTATCAAATTGCCAAACAGAACGGAAACAATTTGACACTTAAACGATAGTAAACTATAATATTGTTGTTATCGACAATTTAACGACGGTATTTTCGGTCTTTTGTTGAGTAATGCAAACGTTTAATGGTTTTGCGCTGTCGTTTTAATCCGAGCGTAATCGCTATAAACTTTTTAATCTTATATGTCGCCGTAAACGTCAAACCGACTTTGCAACGAAAAGCGCGTTTCCGATACTTAAAACGACAAAAAAAACTATTATGGAGAGACTATGACGAATTATCTGTTATTTATGGACGTATCGGGCGACGTAGACAAACAATACGTTGACGAAGGAAAAGTAGAACTGCTGCCGATGGAATTTATTATCAACGGAACGGCGGACAACTATACCGACAAAGCGGACGGCATAAACGTAATAGACTTTTACGCTAAGGTCAAGGCTCGCGCCGATATCAAAACGACGCAGATTACTCCCGCCGTTTATGAAGAATATTTCGACAAATATCTCAAAGCAGGAAATTCCGTGCTGTACCTGTGCCTGTCGAGCGGACTGTCCTCTACCTATCAATCGGCGTGCATTGCCGCAGAAAACTTCAAGAAGAAATATCCCGACGTAGAAATGTTGGTAGTAGATACTTTGCGCGCTACGGGCTGCATGGGCACGCTGTGCGAAAAAATGATTGCCAATAAAGACAAAGGCATGTCTTTGAGAGACAATTACTACGATCTGGAAGTGTTTAAATACCGTTTGGACGCTTGCGCTTACGTCGACGATCTCAACGCGCTGCAACGCGGAGGACGGATAGGCAAGGGCACTGCGGTAATCGGAACAATGTTTGACATCAAACCTCTCATTACGTTTACTCCCGACGGCAAATTACGCAACTGGGGCAAACAGCGCGGTATAAAAATGTCGATCAAAAAGCTTGTCGAGTTTTACGCGGAAAACGCCGACCTCGAAAGTTCTTACACCATTTACATTTGCCACGCCGACGAGGAAACAAACGCTAAAGAGCTTGCCGAAAAAGTTCGCGCCGTATCGCCGTCGTGCGTAATCAAAACGAGATTGCTCTCCCCTATTATCGGAGCGCATTTGGGTCCGGGCGCGTTAGTTCTGTGCTTTACAAAATAACGGAAGCATTATTACGAAACTTACTATATAACATAGACTAACATAAATATATAGATATAAACGGTGTCGCAAGTAAAAAAAACTTGCGACACCGTTTTGTTTTTGCGGCAACAATAAGTTCGACGAGGGAAGTCTGTCGACGAATCATTGGATTTTGAATTGTTTTACAAAGTTTCGCGCTATTTTTTGCGTCGGCTTCGTATAACAGTATTTCAACGCGGCAAAACGCAGTCGACCGTTTTGGCGTCGACTTGTTCGACGTGCAAGAAAACTCTGCGCTGCGTAATTTATTTGTACGCTAACCTAACATATTATTTTGCACGACCGTTATTTTTACTTTTCCGCCAACCTATACCGTTGCGCTTCGATACGCAGCCAGGATACTACGCTGGATATAAATTCGTAATTC
>JAMPAB010000001.1:98967-115274 GCA_023667435.1 Corallococcus sp.
TGACATAAAAATGCACCTCCAAAAGTTTTGTCTAACTTTTGGGGTGCATTTCATTCCGATATGCTTATCTCATTATTTCGTAAAGTTGCCTTGCTCATCACGTTTCTGCGTTTGCCACGCCGTAGGTATAGGCGGTTTGGGTAACAAATCTTTAATCGGCAAACACATACCGAAGCACTCATACATTAAGAAAAGTACGAACTCACTTTGACGTGTGTTCGTACAATTCGCTAATGGCGGAAGCGGAGGGATTCGAACCCTCGTGCCGGTTACCCGACAACCGCATTTCGAGTGCGGGCCGTTATGACCTCTTCGATACACTTCCGTATTTATCGCTAATATAAATTCTTTCCGTGTATCGAAGAGGTCGGCGTTCGCTTCGCTCGGCTGAGGACCCTCGATACACTTCCGTATTTATCGCTAATATAAATTCTTTCCGTGTATCGAAGAGGTCGGCGTTCGCTTCCATTCCTCAGGCATAACCTTCGTCACGCTTTGGCTGCGAAGTCCGCACGGCGGACGTTCGCTTTACGCGTCGCGCAGCTGAGACCTTCGGTACACTTACTTGTAATTCCGCAGTTGATTACTGTAATTATGTTACACCAAATCCCCCTGCTTGTCAATTGATTTCCGACGTTGTTTCGTCGGCGAAATGTGTCGAAAACCTCATTTTTTAATGCAAGACCTTGCATAGCGCTTAAATCTGTGCTATAATATTTTACCGCAACAGACAATTTGCCTCTGTTTAAGATATATTCGGCAGGCGCGCCGCGCGCAAGGACACTCTTATGGACGAGAAGCGTAATACCGCCAACGACAAACAATTAAAGGTCGAAAGCGTACTGGAAAACTTCACACAGAAGCCCAAAGACCCGCCCAAAAAGAAAAACAACTGGGTGAGTATGCTTTTTTTGCTGCTGATTATAGGTTTAGGCATTTATTTTATGGTTCAGTTGGCAACAAGCGTAGAAGATGCGGAAATCCGTTCTTTGGGAGATATTCTTGCCCATATCGACGTAAAATACGCGGTTATTTCGGTTGCCGTGCTTTTTGCCGTTATGCTGTTCGAAGCGTGCAAATTCTCGTTGATAACACAGGCGACGACAGGCAAATTCAAGTTACTCAACAGTATCAAAGTGTCTTTTCTGGGCAGATATTACGACTGCATAACTCCGTTCAGTTCGGGCGGGCAGCCCATGCAGATATATTATCTGCACAAAAAGGGCAACAGCGCCGGACTGTCTACGGCGATAGTAATGATAAAATATTCGTTCAATATGCTGTGTTGGGTGGCAATCTGTTTCGTACTGATGCTCGCAAACAAAGACGCTTTAACAACTTACGTTACCGATCCTTCGCAGCAAAAGTTGTTTATGATAGCAGGGTGGATCGGTTGGTGCATCAACGCGCTTCTGCCGTTCTCTATCGTATTCTTCGCCATATTTCCTAAAATAACGAATAAAATACTGCTGTTTTTCATCAACGCGATTACAAACTGTTCGTGGGCGGCGGCGAAGAAAAAAGAAACGCGGACAGGGAAATCCCAACTGCAACGCAAAATAAAAATACTGCGCCGCAAAGAAAAATGGATAAACAGCGCCCATTCGGCGGTAAAGGATTTCCGCTCGTCCTTTATCATAATGTCGCACAAACCGCTGCATTTCATCGGATTGATTTTGCTGTGCCTGTCCGAACAGTTTTTGACATGGGCGTTTCCCTACTTTATACTGATAGCGTTCGCAAACGGCTCGGTTGCACCGAGCGCGGATATTATGTTTGCGATAATGACCCTTAACGTCTATGCCGCAATGAGTGTGTCCGTTATTCCCACTCCCGGCAACAGCGGCGTACTGGAAAATGCCGTGCTCGTAATATTTACGATGATTGCCACTTCCGCCGTGTTCTGGGTGGTGTTTACTTGGAGGTTTTTTACTTATTACGTTTACATATTAATCGGATTGGGTATTACCATATTCGAGGTTATACGAAAAGCAATAAGGAGCAAAAGACAGCGAGATGAAGAACGTAATGCTAAGTCTTGACGGTTGGTATCCGCAAATCGACGGCGTCCATATTACGGTTAAAAACTATTACAGACTACTTACCGAAGCGGGCAATTGCTGTCGTGCGGCTGTTCCGTCATTCGGCGGTTTTTACGATGCGTCGCAAAAACCAAACCCGAACGTTAGAAAGAAATATTCTTACCTAAATACATGCCGAAACAACAAGACTAAATACGTCTTGTTTTTCGGCATTTTATATTTGTTTTACCGTATTGCGCCGTCAATACAAAGAGAGGCGCGTTATGAGTAACAAACCTCGCGTTTTAGTAACGTTGGTCGAAGCCGGTATGGGGCATATAGTAAGCGCTGCGGCAATTTCCGACGCAATAAAAGAAAAATATTCCGATTCGGTAGAAGTCCTCGACAGCTATATCCTTCGAGACAGCGACAACGAAATACTGCCGAAATACGAGCAGTACATGATAAAAAACGTACAATGGTATACGCAGTTTCCGTCATTCGGATTTTTTCAGTATGCTACGATGTATTTACTGGGACCGCAAAACACGTTGGCGTTCGTGCATAAAACGGTCCTAAAAAAAGAAGTGGAAGCAACGTTGAAAGAGTACGCCAAGTTGAATCCCGACGTTATAATTTGCACGCACCACTTTACTTTTCACTGCGCAGTTTTATACAAAGAAAAATTTAACAAAAACGTTAAAGTGGTCTGCTATTGTCCCGACAACAACGTTCACGGATGGTGGAACGTGCGCGGGGATATGATTTACACGAACAACCCGATGGCGACGAAGCAGGCGTACCAGTTGGGATTTAAAAGCGGCAGCGTGTGCGAAGCGTTTTACCCCACGCGTAAAGCTGTTATCAACGCAAACGAAAGTAAAGAGTTTTACCGTCAAAAATTCGGCATACCTTTAAATAAATTTGCCGTTGCGGTTGCCGACGGTTTGTACGCTTCGGTAAAAGCGAAACGGGTCTGCCAAGAATTGTTAAAAACGGATTTGCCCTTGACGATCTGTTTACTTGCAGGCAAAAACGAAGAAATACGCGAATATTTCGATTCCATAAAATCGGAAGTGAAACCCAATATAACTCTGCTTACGTTCGGATTTACTTCCGAAGCGCCCGAGATATACCGCGCGTGCGATTTGTTCGTCACTAAGGCGGGACCGAACGCTATATTGGACAGCGTCCTTATGGACACGCCCGTAATAATAGATTTCTGCGCCACCCCGATTGAACACAGTACGAAGGATTTGTTTTCCAAACACTTTTCGTGCGGACAGTATATTCCGGAACCGCATCGCATAAAAAAACAGGTGGAAGAATTTATAACGTATCCTAATCTGCTGAAAGAATTTTCCGATTCGCTGCGGTTTTTCGACAAATCCAAAAACGGCGCGACTCTCATCGCAGACGATATTTTTTCGATGATTTTCTCGCCGAATGCGCACCGTCAAAAGCATTTCGACCTCGAAAACGCCGTAATCGACGAATATATGAATCATAAGTTCGTCAAAAAGAGCGAACCGTATACCGTTAAACTGTCCAAAACGGCGCTACCGCCAAAGCAAACTTCGAAGCTTAACGGCAAGATTGCCAAAATGCGCGGTAAAATCGAAAGGGAGTCCTCTAAGCTTAAATCGCGCCTGCACAACGGCAAAAAGAAAAGCAACTGCAAATACGCAGAAATTCTCGGTCAAAGAGAAAAATACGAAAAGGATTCCGATAAAAAAAGCGGAGCCGTATAAATCTGCTGCGCTTCGACGTGTTTTTCCGTTCGTTCGTATAACAATGCGCTCCGAAGCGTCTGTTTTTCGGGGCGCGTATCATATAGTTTTTTTCCGAAAAAAGAACGTTGCAAGTAAAAAATTGCGACGTTCCTTATTTTTAGTCAACAATGAGCTCGACAGAGAAGTTTATCGGAGATTATTCCTAATTTCAGTTAATTTATAAAGCTGTCACACCGTTTATTGTATCATTGCTGCTTTTTATTGCAAAGGACTGTCGCTGCTTAATGCGACAGTCCAGAATATATCGGTATACCGCTTGCGACGGAATTTTTTAAAATAAAATTTCCCATCGGACGTAATACCCGATGCTGCGGGACAAACCGCAGTCTGCCTGAACGTTGACAACCGTCAATCGACGAACACTTGCATTACCGTTATCTGCGGTCTGTCGTTTTCCTCCGCGTCGTATAAGGTCATACCGTCGTTTTGCAGATACTTGACCTGCGCGGGATCGAACAGAGACAAAAAATTATCTATACCGTCCAAATCAAATTTGTGATAAGGCGTACCGTAATGCATGGGAATGACCGTTTTCGGGCAAACGGCGTCTACGTATTTTTTCGCCACTTCGGCGTTCACCGTATACACTCCGCCTACGGGAATCATCAAAACGTCGCAACCGTATATTTGCTTTACTAAGTTTTCGTCGAAGCAGCCGACGTCGCCCATATGAACGACGGTCAAACCGTCGATATTAAATTTGAAAACGAGATTGTTTCCGCGCTTTGCGCCCTTTACTTCATCGTGAAAAGTAGGAATGCTCACTATTTCGACGTCGTCGGCGCAGACGGTAATTTCCGCATCCAACTCCGCATAAGAACCCATAATATTATCCGTACAGTCGTGGTCTTTGTGATGATGCGACACCGTAACCGCGTCTGCGCGTACGCGAGGCATATCGAAGCCGACGGTATCTCCCTCGTAGGGATCGCATACTATCGTAGTTCCCATTTCGCTGATTAACCTAAAACAAGAATGTCCCAAATATTGAATTTTCACCGACTCCTCCCCTGCTGCAACGCATCGAATAATAATTAACGCATCCGCCTGCCGTCACCGTATTTGCGGCAATCCCATCTTAACGAAACTCCGAAAACATATACCGCAATTTTATATAGCCGCGTTGCAATGCTCTTTTATTTTATCCCGTTGCAAAAACGTTGTCAATGCAAAAAAACGTTTTGCAGCGTTAAAACCGAATTTCATTCGGTACGACTGCAAAAAAACGCTTTAGCGAACAAAATTGCGCCATTCGGGGGTATTTATTAAAAAAGGTAGATTTTTTCATAAACATTTGGTATAATAAAATACAACAGTAGTTAGCGACGTTTAATTACGTCTAACTATTGCCAACAGTTATTATACAGCACATCACGTTGAGAGTAGAATATTGAGATAAATATTGCTCGTGTGTGTTATATAATAAAATACAACAGTAGTTCACTACAATTAACTACTGCCAACTACTATTATACAACACATCACGTTGACGATAATATATTGAGGAAAACGTTGCTCGTGTGCGTTATATAATATATACGTCGAAGAATTTGCTATCCTGCGGCGTAACGGAGGTTATATGAAAGCTTGGATTTTGGAAGAACCGAAAAAACTGCGATTACAGGAATTCGGCCCTACCTTGCTGACAGAAAACAAAGTCAAAGTTAAAATCGAAGAAATATTGCTGTCTACGTCCGATTACAATATTTACAGCGGAGCAGCCAAACGCGCGTATCCTTTCGTTTTCGGAAGAAACGCAGTAGGCGTCGTCTCCGACGTGGGCGATAAGGACTCGTCGATCTTGCAGAAAATGGACAGAGTTGCAATCGAACCATATATTCCATGCGATATGTGCGACGAATGCCGCGACGGCGACATACAAAACTGCTCTAATATGCAGGAGCTGGGACACAACTGCAACGGTTTGCTCCAAAACTTTATAGATTTGCCGTACGCGCTTTTGCACAAGCTGCCCGACAACCTTTCGACGGAACGCGCGTTGTTCGTTTCGTACGTGGCGTTTTGCCTGAATATCGCCGACGCGTTAAATCTTGAAAAGGGACGGCATATTGCAATATTCTCGTCGTCTAAAACAGGTCTTATATTAGCGCAGCTCGTAGCGTATTATCAGGCCGTCCCCGTATTTATATCCAACGTAGACGAGCTGTTGGATATGGCGCGCGATTTGGGCATATTCTACTGCTTCAATCCCGACAATACCGATGTCGAACACGAAATCATGATGATCACAGGCGGGAGAATGTGCAGCGAGCTTGTGTATCTTTCCGACAGCGATTTCAAAATGCAGGACGTATACAATGCCGCCGCCGTAAACGCCAATATATGCCTTGCGGGATATTCCGAAAAAGAAAGCAAGCTGTCCGTAGCGCAGATTTGCAAAAAACATTTAAAGGTGTTTGGAGTGTATAACGGCGCCGGCAATTATTCGTCGGCGATAAATCTGCTTGTTACAAATACCGTAAACGTAGATATGCTGTTGGGAGACGTTATAGACTTTGCATCTCTCGATAAAGCGTTGGAGTCCGTCCAAACGGAAGACCTTCTGCTTAAATCCAAAATAATTAAAGTTAATTAAAATAAACGCGAAAGCGGCGGAAACGTTGATGTTTCCGCCGCTTTCGAATATGCGCGCGCTTTAATGCGATTTTCGTAGTAAAATGCTCGCGCGCCGTTTTCCCGACTTTTTACATATTGTTTTTAACGTTTTGTACATAAAGCGATCACGTCGCATATCGCTTCTACCTCCTCTCTGCAATCCCCGTTGACCCATTCCAAAACAATCGCCGTCACGCCCGAAAAATAGAATTTCGACATGTAGTAGATAACAGTTTTGTCCTGCAAACCGTATCTTTCTATAACCGTTTCGAAAAACTCTCGCAGCACGCGCGAATAGTCGGAATTCAGTTCTCCGTAGTTGTTCATATATACTTTGTATATAAATTTGTTTTTACGTATAAATTTCAGGTACGGAACCAGATATTCGGGAGTATTAAACGACAGCTTTTCCAAAGGCAAATTTTGCAAGTCCTTCGCGGTTAATTGTTCCTTATAACTACCGATAAATACTTTGACTAATTCATCGCTTATTTTATGCAGCAATTCGTACGCGTTGTCGAAATGCAGGTAGAACGTAGTTCTGTTAACTCCTGCTTCTTTACATATTTCAGAGACGGTAACGTCTTTAAAATCTTTACGTTCTATAAGACGCAAAAGCGCCTTCTTCATCTTTTCTTCGGTATTGAAGAACTTAATTTCAAACTTATTCATACGCTTCCGCCCTCAGTCAAATCGACACGCGTTGTTTATTTGTTGTTCAATTTACCGTGTCATTATATTATACTTTAAACAATTAGTCAACAGGCGTCGATTAAATTGCGGTGTCGCATTATGTGCAGCGTCTGCAACTAAAAAACAATAAGGAGAATGTCTATTATGGAAAAAATGATGAAGTGCGCAATTTATTACGGCGTAGGCAACGTAAGAATGGAAGAACGTCCCGTTCCTCAGATAGGCGACGGCGACGTTTTGGTAAAAGTGCTTAGAGCGGGAATCTGCGGTTCGGATACGGGCGCGTATCTTTACGGAGGAGAATCCGCCGGAATATTTAAAGGACAGCAATTCGGCCACGAGCTTGTAGGCAGAATCGTAGAAAAAGGGAAAAAAGTGCCGAACGGAATAAAAATCGACGATATCGTTTTCGTAGACCCTATGCAAGCAAGCAAATCGGGCAGCTTTAAAGCGGATATGACGGGCGCTTTTTCCGAATACGTAAAGGTGGAAAACGCAGAAATAAACAGAAACGTTTATATTTTGGATAAGAAAATAGACTTGGATGCCGCCGCTATAATAGAACCCGTAAGCGTAGGTACTCGCGGAGCAACCCGTCTTAACCCGAGCTTGAACGACAACGTAGTCGTGCTCGGAGCGGGAACGATAGGACTTTCGGCGGCAGCGGGACTGATTGCAAGAGGCGCAAAAAACGTAATAGTAATAGACCGGGTTGACTGGAGACTGGATAAAGCCGCAGAGCTCGGCGCGAAGACTATCAACACGGCAAAAGAAAATCTGCTCGACAAACTACTGGAATACTGCGGCGAAACGCCTCAGGGCGCGCCATTCGATCCTGCGGAATTAGACCCTTATTTACTGCAACAGGTTATCGAATTCGCTCAAAAAGCCAATATGGATTTCAGTGCTAAAAAGCCGAATATCGATATGGTGGTAGACTGCGCGGGAGCTTTACCTCTGTTACAGCAAATGTTCAATCTGTCAAAGTGGGAAACAAAATACGTAATCGTTGCGGTTTACCATAAAGAACTTACGTTAAGTCCCAACGTATTTATTATGTATCAACCTACCGTAACGTCGTCGAAGGGTTACGTAACGGAAACGATTTTGGAAGTAATAGACCACATTACGAAAGCGAAAACGCCCATAAAGACTATCGTCACGAAGAAGTTTAAACACGCGGATTTCGTCGAAGCGATGAAAGCCGCCTGCGACGTAAAGAACAACATAAAAGTCATTATCGATTACGAAATGTAATTTTGTTCCGCACATCGCGCGAACGGGTCGGCGTAATGCCTAATATGCGGCAAGCGGCGCGAAATTGAATACTTGACGTCACAAAATATCGCGTTGCTTGCTTGCAGTTAAACGTTTGGCGCGCAAGTCATAAAGCGCCAAACTCTGCTTTCCCGCATCGAGAATATTAAGCGCCGTATCGCAAAAACCGTACGTGCCGAAAACAACTTCAAACAAAAATCAAAGTCGCCGAGAAATCGACGACTTTTCGATTATCCGAATTCTTCGCGGTTTTTTTGCGCAAATGCCGTTTTTTACGAGCAAGCAAACCTTACTTGCTCGTTTCGGAACGACTAAAAGAAAACGCTCTGCACTTTATCGGCAAGTATAAAAATGTTCTGTCGCGTCATTGACAATACTGCCATTCAAGTATATAATAAACACTGTTAGACTTAAATGCGTCTTGAAAGGCGTTTTTTCGGAGGTCATAACAGAGGTAAATATGAAAAATAAAAAATTGTTTACATTGTTGCTTGTTACGCTTGTTTGCGCAATTTGCGCGTTGCTTATCGGTTGTAACGTAACAAAACACGAACACCCCAAAGACCGCGTTCCGTCGGTTGCAGCGACCTGCACGGAAGACGGCAATACCGAATATTGGCATTGCAGAGATTGCGACAAATATTATTCCGACGAAGCGATGCTTCACGAAATCAATTTGCAATCAACCGTTATTTCCGCAACGGGTCACACGCAAACGATAGTTGAAAGGGGTACGGCGGCAACGTGCGACAAAACGGGGCTCACCGATAAAATAGAATGTTCGGTTTGTCACGTACTGTTGCAAGACCACGAAACAATAAACAAGACTCCTCATACGGAAGAAACTGTTCCGGGCAAAGCCGCCTCTTGTTCCGAAACGGGGCTTACCGACGGAAAACGTTGTTCTGTCTGCCTCGAAGAACTGCTACCTCAAACGGAAATCAAAAAAACTCCGCATACTTTTTCAGAAGAAAAGACCGCGCCCGAATATCTGAAAACGGCGGCTACCTGTACGGAAGCGGCAATATACTACAAATCGTGCGCAAACTGCGGAGAAAAATCTTCGGAAACGTTTGCTAACGGTAATCCCGCAGGACACAGTTTCGGCGCAACGGTAATTACACAAAAGTCTACCGCAAGGGAAAACGGCAGCGGTTACCGCGTTTGCGGCGATTGCACGTTTAAAGAAAACGTAGAATTACCCTTAACAGGCAACAGCGATTACGGATATACTCACTTGAGCGCCGATGAAAAAGCTCTGTACGACGGTATGACGTCAGTGTGCGAAGCTTTTGCGGAAAGCAAAGAGGACGTTGCCGACAATGCTTTCGCAGACGTCGACGGTTTCGCTAGGAAACAAATCGGCGCGGTTCCTATTAAAAGCGACGCATTGACGTTTGACGGAATTGCTAAGGTTTACAAGTCTTTTTTATACGACAATCCCTCGTACTACTGGTTATATTACGGATTCTCGGTGTCCGTCAACGGCGACGATATGTCTGTGATATTGTCGATATACGACGATTACGCCGAATATTCCGTACGCGCGCAGTGCGATAAAGCTATCGAAGATATGTATGAAGAATGTGACAAACTGTGTAAGTACAGCGCGAGCGATTTTGAAACGGCAATTATTATACACGATTATATAACGGACAAAATATATTACGCCTACGAAGCGGACGGAACGACTCCGTCGAACGAAACATGGGCGCACAGTCTTGTCGGCGTTGCGCAAACAGGCGCGGGCGTTTGCGAAGCTTACGCCAAAGCTTTTACTTATCTTTGCAACAAGAACGGAATCGACTGCATTTCGGTAGTAGGAAAAGGCGGAGAAGAAGATCATATGTGGAATATGATCAAAATCGACGACACCTGGTACGGAGTAGACGTTACGTGGGACGATCCGCTCGGAACGTATAATTATCTGTTCGTGTCGCAGGAAATATTCGACAACAAATCTATGCCGCATACGTTACGCTGCTTTGAAGAATGCGGCGGCGAATACTTATACGATTTGCCGCAGTTGAGCGATACCTGCCTAAGACCCGTCAAGTTGTATAAAAACGACAGCTATACGGAGCTTGCGGATTCCCTTGAAAAAGCATTCGAACATATGACGGACGGCGACGCCGAATATACGGTGGAATTATTAAAGTACGGTAATCCTCCTAACACTGTGGTAATCGACAACTCATACGATTGCAAGACCGAAACGCTCCCGAACGTAAAAAAGATTACTATACTGGGCAGACAGTTTCCGTCGCCGGTCGAGGGATATCAAAGCGATATATCTTCGTTGGAATTTTTAAGCAACGTGACGCTTAACTCCGATTTGGATTTGTACGATATCAATATCGGCAGCAAACAAAAAATCGATATAGGCAATTATACGGTTACGTTTAAAGGCGAGTTTGTACAGTTTGGAAGCGCGTACGCCACTTTTACCGTCGGCAGCGACGACGTTGAAACAGGAAAAACCGAAATAACCGGCAGTGCAAATTCCAAAATTATCAGCGAAGTAAGTAAGAGCGCTGAACTTATCGGAAAGATTTCAATAGGAGATTTGTCAATAAACGACGGTCGCTTTAACTTGTGCGCCGATGCGGAAATCAATAACGTGTACGTCAATTCTCCGAACCTTTCCGTTATGAGCGCTTACGGCATTTTCGACACAACAGTAGTAATTAAAAATCTGTACACAGATCGCCTTGCCGTTTGGAAAAATCAGACCTTAGAGATTGAAAATTTATATTCGGCAGGATCCGATAGGATTGACATCGATTTAAGTTTCGCCAGCGTCGATTCTCTTCCGACGGTAAAAATAACGAACAAAATCTGCACCGACGAGCAATATTTTAAACCGTGTTTCTTTTACTCGGGATCTGTTACGACAATCAGCGTGGATATATTTACGGGAGAAACAACCGAAACGACGCGTTCCTGTAATCCCGACGATATAGAAGGCGCCGTCGCTTACGTGCCGAAAGGGACGAATATCGACGACGTAGTCATACAATTCGGCGGAGAAAACGGAGGAGATAAAACAGCAAACTATATTATTGATAAAGACGGCGCGATAGTTAAAAAATAGATTGTGTAGAGCTAAGCAGCGGCGACATTATGTTGCCGCTGCTTTTTATTACTGTATTTTAACTATCCGAAAAGCGTATGACAGAACGTTATCGGATTATAAATAAAGGGACTTGTCAAATCGTATGCAATACACAAAAAGAAATTCTCTCCGCCATATTTGGCGGAGAGAAAGCAACTAACGATATTAAAAAATTATTTTTGACACGATATTTGACAAAGAACCCTACAGACTACTTGCGCGTTGACTTTCGACAAGTCGCTCTAAACGTCTTTTCGTACAGTGTACGTTTGTCAAAATATGCGTAACTGTCTGGAACATTTTTTATGATACATAAAACCGTTTTGAATTTAAGTAAATTGCGTTCGAATCAATCTTCCTGCTTGGCGTTAAGCTTGTCGACGTACATCGAAGCGAAAAATCCCGCCGTTGCTCCGTCGCCGACTGCTGTCGCGCATTGACGGACTTTTTTCGTGCGACAGTCTCCTGCGGCAAACACTCCGTCGCAACTCGCGCGGCAGTCCTCGCTTGCCACAACGTAACCTTTTTCGTCAAGTTTAACAAGGTCTTTAAACGAATCGTTGCGCGGTTCCTGGCCGATAGCTACGAACACGGCGTCGCAATCGGCGTACGTGATAGCTCCGTCGCAATCCTGATAAGTTACGCCCTTAACTTTGTCGTCGCCGACGACGTCTTTTACTTTAACGTTTTTTACCCACTCTATTTTGTCGGAAGCGACGATTCTGTCAATCAGCTCTTTGTCGCAAAACAGCCTGTCGAACAACGTAAGCAAGCACACGCTGCTGCAAATCTCCGACAAAAACAACGCGTATTGCGCCGCGCTGTTGCCGTCGCCGACAACGCACACGGGTTTATCTTTGTAAAACGCGCCGTCGCACACCGCGCAGTAACAGAGCCCTTTGCCTGCAAATTTGTCTTCGGACGGAACGCCCAATTTCTTGTGAGACACGCCCGTTGCCAACACCACCGCTTTCGTAAAATAAGCGCCGTATTCCGTAGTGACGGTAAATCCGCTTTCCGCCGTTTCGACGGTTGCCGTACCCATATCGAATTCCACGCCGTGCGCGATAGCCTGCTCGAACATATCGTTGGCAAGTCTTGCGCCGGCGACTTCCTTAACGGAAGGGAAATTTTCCACTCTCGGCGCGGTTGCGATTTGTCCGCCGAAAGCGTTCGATTCCAAAATCAAAACGCTCTTGCCCGCGCGCGCCGCGTATAGCGAAGCGGTGAGACCTGCCGGTCCGCCGCCTACAACAATTACGTCGTACATATTTTCCTCTATTTAGACGTTTCGATATACTTGCGCACGTTAGATGCGTTTTCGTATACCGCGTAGCTGTCGCCGTCGGCAACGATGAGCGTGGGCGTCAGCTTTATGTCGAACTGTTTAGACAACTCCGCCTGTTCCATTGCGTTTACCTCGTCGAACTCCACTTTCGCCTTAGTAAGCATCAACTCCGCCATTTTACAGTTGGGGCAGTTGTCCTGAACGAACAGCATCGGTTTTAAAACGCGCGCGTTAAACTTTTTCTCTTCTTCTGCGCAAGCTACCAAACATTTTTTAAGAACGCTGCTTTCGGGCGTATATTCTTTACGATCTTTCCATTCCTGCGCCTTGCCGTCGTTCCAATTTTGTACGGGACGGTAGTAACCCGTAATGCGGCTGTAAACCTCCGTCTTTTTGTGACAGTGCGGACATTCGTAAACTTCTCCCTTTAAGTAACCGTGATCGGGACAAACCGAGTACGTCGGAGACATTGTATAGTAAGGTAATTTGTAGTTTTCCGCTATCGTGCGAACGAGCTTCATTGCAGACTTCCAGTTAGGAAGACGCTCGCCTAAAAACGCGTGGAAAACGGTTCCCGAAGTATAAAGCGTTTGCAGCTCGTCCTGAATATCCAACGCGTCGAAAACGTCGCTTGTAAAGCTTACGGGCAAATGAGAACTGTTGGTATAGTAAGGCGTTTCGCCCTTCTTGCTTGCGAAAATCATATCGGGATACATTTTTTGGTCGTGCTTTGCCAAACGGTAGGACGTGCTTTCGGCTGGAGTAGCTTCGAGATTGTACAAATCTCCGTACTGTTCCTGATAGTCGGACAGTCTTTCTCTCATATGGTTGAGAACGTTCTTTGTAAAGCTTTGCGCGCGCGCGTCCGTCATGTCGCAGGCGAGCCAGCTTGCGTTTAAGCAAGCTTCGTTCATTCCGACAAGACCTATCGTCGAGAAGTGATTGTCGAAGTTGCCCAAATAACGTTTGGTGTAAGGATACAGACCCGCTTCCATCAATTTTGTTATGGTCGTGCGCTTCATCTTGAGAGAACGCGCCGAAATATCCATCAGTTTATCCAAACGGGAATAGAATTCCGCTTCGTTTTTAGACAAATACGCGATACGGGGCATATTGATAGTCACAACACCTACCGAACCCGTGCTTTCGCCGCTTCCGAAAAATCCGCCTGATTTTTTGCGGAGCTCGCGCAGATCCAGACGCAAACGGCAGCACATACTGCGCACGTCGGACGGCTGCATATCGCTGTTGATATAGTTGGAAAAATAGGGCGTACCGTACTTCGCGGTCATTTCGAACAGAAGTTTGTTGTTTTCCGTTTCCGACCAGTCGAAATCTTTGGTAATGGAATACGTGGGGATAGGATATTGGAATCCGCGTCCGTTGTAGTCGCCCTCGATCATAGTTTCGATAAACGCCTTGTTTACCATATCCATCTCTTTCTTGCAGTCTTTGTAGCAGAAATCCGCCTCTTTGCCGCCTATGATGCAATGCAATTCCGCAAGGTCGTCGGGAACGGTCCAGTCTAACGTTATGTTGGAAAAAGGCGCTTGCGTTCCCCAACGGCTGGGAGTGTTTACTCCGTATACGAATGATTCGATGCACTTTTTGACCTGATCGTAAGTAAGGTTATCCGCCTTGACGAACGGAGCAAGATACGTGTCGAAAGAACTGAATGCCTGAGCTCCCGCCCATTCGTTTTGCATAATGCCGAGAAAATTCACCATCTGATTGCACAGCGTAGCAAGATGCTTTGCCGGCGCGGAAGTTATTTTTCCCGGAACGCCGCCTAATCCCTCTTGAATGAGCTGTTTTAAAGACCACCCCGCGCAGTAGCCCGTAAGCATACTGAGGTCGTGAAGGTGAATGGCAGCGCTTCGGTGAGCTTCGGCAATTTCCTCGTCGTAAATTTCGCTCAGCCAGTAATTGGCGGTTATAGCTCCGCTGTTAGACAGAATAAGTCCGCCTACGGAATAAGTAACCGTCGAATTTTCCTTGACGCGCCAGTCGGCAATCTTCAGATAATTATCCACTACCGATTTGTAGTCTAATATCGTTTCGCCGATATTGCGCACGGTTTCGTGTTTTTTGCGGTACAAAATGTACGCTTTGGCAACCTCGACGTAACCTGCCTGTATAAGCACCGTTTCTACGCTGTCCTGTATGTCTTCGACGGATACTATTCCGTCGTTGACTTTATCCATAAAATCAGACGTGACTTTAAGCGCCAACAAGTCGATAACGTCCGCATTGTAAGGCTTACGCTGCGCCTCGAACGCTGCGGTGATCGCTTTCGTTATTTTGGAAAGATTGAATTCGATAATTTGACCGTTTCTCTTTCTTACTTGATACATTTTGTTCCTCCGTTTCTTTGACGGCAAAGCTTACTTTAAGCATCGCCGAACAGTGATGTGCCCTAATATTGTATTATACTCGTAAGGCAAAGTCAACCGTTAAAACACAATATATTGTGTTATTTTTTTACTTTTAACACAATATATAGTATGTCTATCATAACGCTCTGTCTGTCATATAGACAGAAATATAGCATTGCGCAACTGGAAAAATAACTTTGTTATAGCAAAGAAAACTCCGTAGCTTAAAACGGTTAAGAACGTATCGGATTTATTAAAAACGCACGCGTTAAAATCGCGCGATAACCGCGCAACGGGAAACGTTTCGCATAAAAGTCGAACGGATTGCGCCGCGACGTTTGATTACGCAAACGCTTTCGCTTTACAATAAGAAAAAGACGACGGTCGCGTCGTCTTTTTCCATTATGAAGAAGAGAGAGGGAATTTTCAACCGTTCTATGCGATTGAAAATATTAAGCAATTTAAAAGCCTAGTACAGTATATCATTGTTGAAAAAAATGTCAAGACAAAATTGAAAAATACTTTATAAAAATTTTTTTTATATATTATTTGTAAAATTTATAGACGACAAACGTTGCCAGCTAACGCGTAAGAATATCGCTTCTCAACCTTGCTGCCAACTAATACGAGTTATAACGCGTAAGCGCCACTCGCTTTATTTGGCAAAGTTTGCCGCGCGCATTTTACACCATTTGCATCGAGGCGTGGCGCGATAGATCTTTCATCGTTCGCCAACTTGCGACGCAGAGCTACATAGACTTTTGACATTTGAGCGCTTTGCCGTTGGCAGGGGCGTTAAGACGTTCCGTCAACGTGAAACTAATTACAAATTACGAGGAGACGCAAATTAAAAGTTCTGCGGCGAAGTTTACAATTACACGCAATCCGTCGGTCTGTCGCGCCCGCAATTAAAACGCGCAACGCGGCTTGCGCGCTTACCGCAAGAAAATAGAAAAATATTATCAATTTTGTTGACAATATCCGTTTTATTTGATATGATAATTAAGCTTTTGACAGTGTAGAGGCGAGTTCGCCTGCGAATGTCGGGAAAGCATATGGCGGCGTAGCTTAGATGGTTATAGCGGCCGGTTCATACCCGGCAGGTCGTTGGTTCGAATCCGACCGCCG
>JAMPAB010000020.1 GCA_023667435.1 Corallococcus sp.
CTCCGTCCTCCCCGTACTCGTGGCCGAACCAACAGTACGGATTCCATTCCGTAAAGCCTTGTGTCATTACGCCGCACAAAATTGCGGCCAGCGTAATAATTGCCAAGCTCGTCCAGAGCTTATTGCGTGAAGTAAGTTTTTTCATCGTGTCATCTCCTTTGACGGGTTTACCGTCTATATGGCGCGCCGATTTTCGGTCGCGTCCTTTCAGCGGACGTTGCCGCATAAAAGCAAAGTTTGTTTAGAGGGATATTTTCTTCGCAGCTTCCCGGCGACGTCGTCGGTTTCGTCACATACGCAAGTGACGTTCGCCGTTCAGAAGCGCGCGACGCGGGAAAATTTGTCACTCGGAGCTAGGCGCTGTCCGATTGAGAATCGTCGCAATCGTCGTCCAATGGCGTAAACAGGGCGTTGATTTCATCGTCGGTGTACGGGCGGCGTTCCATATCCCTGCCGCCGACGAGAACTTTCGCCGTCGGTTCGGGTTCTTTCCGTCTCAAAGCCCAGTCTCGCAAAGTAGCGTAAAATTCTTCGGTCTTTTTCTTTGCGAACCGTCTTGCCCTGCGTTCGTCCGACTGTATGTACGCGTCCAGCTGTTCAATAAGAGCCGACAGCATATCCGGACCGAACTCCCCCTTCAAAGCCGCCTTTTGAGATTCTGTCAGGCGAACGTTTTGAAATTCGCCTAAAGTTTCAAACCGTTCGGGTTCTGTTAACGTCGCCTTTTGTCGGCCCCCTTTATAAGGGGGTTTGGGGGTTATATCTTCTTTAGATTTAATATTAGGTAAACATTTATTATTAGGTGGCAAATTTTTGCCACCCTCAGGTGGCAATTTTTTGCCGCCTTTCGCGGGTATAATTTTTGAAGCTTCATAAGCTTCTCTCATTTCTGCTCGTTTTTCTTCAAAACGTGAATATAGATCCGAAGGTACGATAGCTCGCTTTCGTCGAATTTTGCCGTCGTCGCAGTCAATGTAAGCGTAATCGCGTTGAATAAATCCCAGATCTTCAAGCTCGTTTAAAAAGCTTCGTATGGTGCGAGCTTTCTTGCCCATAGTTTCGGCCAAATAATCGTTGGAAGCGTAGCAGCAGTAGAAGTCGTTGCGCGTAAGACCTCGTATGACGCCGTACAGTATTTTGACGTCCCACGACAGGTTGTCTTGCCAGGCAACGTTTCCGGTTATTACAATATCGATATTGTTAAATTCTTTTTTCATAAATTCCCTTGTCTGTTCCGGCGCTATCCAACACCGATTTATCACTCGCGTGAGTGTTATTTTCCTTTCTGATTCGAAGCAGCTTTGCGACGCTTATCACTCAAAATTGCAATCAAATCGCACAGCGTAACGAACCGTTTACAGTAACCGTTTTCGGTTTTTACATAAGTAAAAAGAATGATCTGCTCGCTAGTCTGCCTTGTCATTTCGAGCTCCTTCTGTTCCATAACGGGCGTAGAAATTCGTGCACGGCGCACATTGTCTTTTCGGACGTCCGCGCGCAACCGAATTCGTCCGCGTATGCAACCTCGTAATGATTGGCGGACGTTCTCATAATTACTGCCGTACGCAGAACTTTGCGCTGCGACGGTTTCGCTATCCTTACCCTGTAGGTGTCGCCTGTATTTTTGTAGTACCAGTCGCCGCTGTCTTTTTCAAACGTCGGGACAGGCGCAATGGTGTCGGGACCGTATTCTACGCAGAACACTCCGCTGTCGTTGTTGCTTATAACGGCAAGGTTTCTGTAGCTTTCAAATTCGCTTGTTTTGATTTGCATTAGTCGTTTCTCCTTTTGGGTGATATTTTCTTTGCAGCGTTCCGGGAACGTCGTCGGTTTTATCACTTACGCGAGTGATGTTTGCCCTTCCGATCTTCGAGCACGTCGTCGGTTTTGTCACTTGTGATATAACACTCGCAATAGCTGTAATAAGTAGAAGCTACGTTAAGTAGCGCAATGTTATAGCGCTCGCAAACGTAAAGCTTGTTTAGATAGGCGCAGTCGGCGCAGCATTTTGTTTTCTTGTCCGACATTTTTAGACGACCTCTTATTCATTTGTCAGTCGAAATTCTGTCTAAACGGCTGTATCAACCATTTTGAACGGGCGCAAATAAACCGTCTGCTTCTTCAACGGTTATGCCGTACACGGTTGCGATTTTTCTTATAACTCTGATGCTGGGCATAGTGTCGGTATACAACCATTTCGTTATTGCTGCCGGCGATACGTCGATCGTTCTGGCGAAGTCTCTTCCGCTGAGCAAACATTTGTTGCGTATAAACTCGGCGAGCTTTTTGCGCCTGATTACCTTCGTCGGCAGTTCCGACGCGTCGTTGAACGCCTTATCCTCTGCGATTCCGCAGATTGCTACTTGTACGTATTGACTCATAGTTACTCCTTATCGAAAATATTTCCGACGACAACCAAATCCGACGTATCGCCTATTCCGTCGCCGTGCGAACCGACATAATCGAACGTCGCTAACTCCTCGTTCCAAAAGATAGAGCATTCGTCTGTATGGATGCTTCCGTCGTATTCTTCCGATAGGTACTGACAAATATCGTTAGAGAAAATCCTTTTACCGTTAGCGTCGTTTCTTCCTGTATAGAAACAAACCGTTTGAGGTTTAATTTCTACTTGCTCCCACTTGTCTCGCGTAAGAATATAGGCCCGACGAACGTCTTTAATGAAATAACCTTCTACCCATTGATTGTTTAGTGATTTTGCTTTGAACAGTATTTCTTGCATAAATTCCACTCCACTCACTTTGTTAAGCTGCCACTCAACAAAGTGAGCGGTGAGGACATTATACACTCAGTTTACTGAGTTGTCAATGTTTTTATTCAGTTTTTTTAGTATAATGGACAAAAAAAGGAGTTCTGCTGATGAATTTAAGTGAGAATTTAAAAGAATTGAGAGAAGGTAGGGGTCTTAGTCTAATGAAAGTAGCGCGTGCCTTAAACGTTTCAGACGCCTCTGTTTTTAATTGGGAAAATGGCGTTGAACCCAAAGCAAGTTATCTTGTCAAACTTGCCGACTTTTTCGGCTGCACAACAGATGAATTGCTCGGTCGCGAGAACTACGGAACCGGCAACGTCGAAATCATCGGAGAACGTCTTAAATCCGACGAACAGGAAATCATCGACGTTTACAGGGCGCTGAACGTCGACGGCAAAAAGGCATTTCTATCTATGGTCAAGAATTTAGCGATGTTGCACAACGTAGCGGTTAAAATCAGTTGAGGAAGCAAACTATGGGAAACAGAATTAAAGTCATAATGAGAGACTTCAATATGACAAATCAGCAAATGGCGAGTATTTCAGGTAAAAGCGCAAGGACTGTAAGAGAGTGGAAAAGCAATCCAGACAAACCGATAGAGAGCGACGCTCTGTTAAAAATTGCAGATGCGCTTAATATTACAATTGACTATATTCTCGGAAAAGATGAATACGAGAACAAAAATCCGAAGTCTTATTTTATGGTAACGCCTGACGAATATAAAACGGTGAAGTTTTTACGCGAACATCTATCCTCTGCTGATTACAAAATAGTCATAGAGCGTATACGTTCTTTCAGAGATATCAATTCATAAAAACAAAAGGGGTTATTATGGAAAACAAAATCAAGATATTCGAAAACAAGCAAATCCGCGCAATGTGGAACGCAGATGAGAGCGACTGGTATTTTTCCGTCGTGGACGTCGTGGGAGTATTGACGGACAGCAAAGACTATACAACCGGACGTAAATATTGGAACAAACTAAAACAACGTCTTGCCGCAGAAGGCAGTGAGTTGGTGACAAATTGTCACCAACTGAAAATGCAGTCATCCGACGGCAAGTTTTACAAAACCGACTGTTTCAATACCGCAGGCATTTTACGTTTGGTGCAGTCCGTACCGTCGCCCAAAGCGGAACCGTTTAAAATGTGGTTGGCGCAAGTCGGCAGCGAACGTTTGGACGAAATCGCAGATCCGGAAAAGGCGATACTGCGCGGAGCGGACTACTACCGCGCAAAGGGGTATTCCGAACAATGGATAACGCAGCGTTTACAAACGATACGTATGCGTAAGGAACTGACCGACGAGTGGAAAGCGCGCGGAATCACCCGAGACAAGGACTACGCCATATTAACAAACGAAATGACCAAAGCTTGGAGCGGAATGACGGTTGCGGAGTACAAACAGTTGAAGGGGCTGCATAAAGAGAATCTGCGCGACAATATGACTGACATCGAACTCGTTTTAAATATGCTTGCGGAAGTTACGACAAGGACCATTTCGCAGCAGGAGCGCCCGACAACCTTTGACGAAAACAAAGACGTTGCCAAACGCGGCGGCAATGTAGCAAATACCGCCAAAAACGAATACGAAACGGCAACCGGCGTTAAAGTTGTATCGCCCGTAAACGCTTCCGATAAAAAAGCGCTGGATACAAGAAAAAAATAGCGAGTAAAAAACTTGACTTTCGCAAATTCCGTGTTATGTTATTCGAGTGATAATTCCGACTACGTCGCCGGGAAGCTGCAGAGAAAATATCACTCGCGCGAGTGACGTTT
Source organism: Corallococcus sp. (assembly GCA_023667435.1). GTDB lineage: Bacteria > Bacillota > Clostridia > Christensenellales > CAG-314 > Fimimonas. Next base: position 4,549 of record JAMPAB010000020.1, read on the forward strand.
GCTCTTCAGATCTTCGAGCACGTCGTTGTTTTTGTCACTCAATAAATAAATTGCAGGGAAATAAGATTGAGTACGTACGAACAATATTTCGATGAAATAATCAAGCTCGCTTTTCAGGCGAAGTGCGAATTTGCAAAAGACGAGAGAGAAAGACAAGAATTTAAAAGTAAAATCATTGTATTAAGCAACGGTTTCCGACAAACAAAGCAGGAGTCAGCTGTCTTGCCGCAAGAGGAGGAAATGCGCAAATACAAAGGAAAGACTATAAAGAAGCGCGCCGACGGGAGGTGGTGGGCCCGCTACTATGATAACAACGGAAAACAGAAGAGTGTCTACGGCAAAACGCAAAACGAGTGTTTAAACAGGCTAAAAGAAGCTCTGAGACAGAATAAAGGCAATCAAACGAACGTCACTTCGTCAATTACGCTTGGCGAATGGCTAAAAAAGTGGCTCGAACTGTACAAGGTCGGCAAAGTTCGCAGTACGACGATTGTGCAAATGGATATTTATTTGCGCGACGTCTATTCAGATCGCATAGCAAGTATTCCGCTTAAAAAGTTGTCGCCGATTGACTTGCAGGAGTTTATAAACAACGTAGTTAAACCGCGCAAGCGCGAAAAGCTGTACGCGTTTTTGAAGGATGCGTTGACGAAAGCGGTCAAAGCGAAGTTGATACCCGACAACCTATTTGACGGAATAGACAAACCGAAGCATGAACGGAAGCAGTCGAGGTCGCTCACGCGCGACGAGGAACGCCGTTTTGTAGAGGAATGTTCGAAGTATAAGCAAGGCAATTTATATTTGCTGTGTTTGTATCAGGGGTTACGGCTCGGCGAAGCGTTGGCGTTAACTTACGAAGATATAGACTTCGACAAGATGACGATAAGTATAAATAAATCGCTCGACAGTCTCGGCGAAACAACCGCGCCGAAAACGGCAACGTCCAATCGTGTGATTCCGTTGTTTAAACGGACGTTGGCGTTGTTGGAGCGAGGCGCAAGCGGAAAACTGTTTACGATGAGCAGAAAAGGATATCAGAATACGATTATTAAAATTCGGCACAAACTCGAAATGGAAAACGTCAACGTACATACAATGCGCCATACGTTCGCAACGCGCTGTTCCGAAGCGGGAATTCCTGCAAAGGTTGTGCAGAAATGGCTCGGACATTCTACGCTCGAAATGACGCTGAATGTCTACACGCACGTCAACGCAGATTTCGAGGCAAAAATGACAAATCAATTTGACACTTATTTTGACACTTACGCCGACTAATTTTTTTGCAAAATAAAAGGAAAAACCGCCTTGCGTGGACGGTTTTTCCTAAAATTCAACTCAAAATGCCCTAAAACGGCGCCATTTTGGTTAGAATGGTCTGAGTGACTGGACTTGAACCAGCGACCCCAAGACCCCCAGTCTTGTGCGCTACCAAACTGCGCTACACCCAGATATAAATATTTATTTGTATTGTTGCTCGTATTAGGATGTTCGGCGGTCGCGCGTATACGCTGCAAGCATATCTTTTGCAGACTTTCGCTGTAAACAACGCATCGTGTTGTATGCTTTGCGTTTCTCGTCAAACTGCGTCGCGCCCAAATTCTTTTATATATTACTACATTTTAAAAAAAAATGCAACAGCTTACGTAAAAGTTATGTAAAATTATCGAACGGACGGTATCGTATGCCTCTCGTTAAGTTTCCGCGCAATAAACGCTTTGCCGATTGCGTTAATTAAACGACGGGTCCGAACTCGACGGTTTCGTTTTTTTGCGCCGATTTGGAAATTGCTTTCCGCGCAGGTTTTAATTATTCTGCCGACGTTCGGCGTTTAATTGCCAAGTGAGGAGATTTGCAAAATCGGCAAATTACTGCGCATAAAACTGTGTTTTAGAAGAGCGTCCGAACAATCCTCGAGCTCGCCGTTTAAAAAGTCGCTTGTCAATTCCGACAAAAAGTTATATACTGTAATCAGTAATAATCTGCGTAAACGAAATCTGCCGCGCTAGAAATTCCGTACTTTTATCTGCGCGTTGTTTTGCCGTCGGCCGCGTTTTAAAGCGCGGCAAGGTGGGCGTGTTGTTTTTCGGAGGAATATATGCGTTTAAAACACAAATTTTTGTTGATATTTCTGTCGGTGGCGTTGCTCGCTTCAAGTCTTGCGTTGGCAAGCTGCGATTTATCGTTGATTTTCCACACGCACAATTTTACGGGAGAATGGAGATCGGATAACGTTCAGCACTGGAAAAAGTGTGACGGTTGCGACAAGGCAGGGTTAAAGGGAACGCACGAAGTTTCCGAATGGATTGTCGATTCGCCGTCCTCCGCTACTCAAGCGGGGGTAAAACACGGCAACTGCGAAGTATGCGGAAGACTTGTAACGGAAGCTATTCCCACAACGGGTTGCGAACACGATTTTTCCGGCGCGTACGAATCCGACGACGGCGGACATTTTAAACGCTGTTCTCTCTGCGGAGAAACGAGCGCAACGCAATCCCACACCGTTTCCGAGTGGACTCAAACCAAAGCGCCGTCTGAAACGGAAAACGGAAGCGAAGTCGGCGTTTGCTCCGTATGCAATTCCTCCGTCACCAGGATTGTTCCCGCGCTTTCGCATACGCACGTTTTTGCAAGCGAATGGAAGGGCGACGTAGAAAAACACTGGCGCGAATGTGCGTGCGGCGAAAAAACAGACGAAGGGATACATTCGAAAACATGGATAACCGACATTGCCGCAACCTCTACGATGGAAGGACAAAAGCACGAGGAATGTTCCGTATGCGAGCGAGTTTTTGCAACGGAAACAATTGCAAAAATACCTTCGGGCGAAAGGAGCGTTGACTTTTACGCCATCAACGATTTTCACGGCGAAGTAGACAAAATTTCCACAATAGGCGGGTTTTTAAAGAGCAGGAAAAATGCCGATGCCAATACCGTTCTTATCAACTCGGGAGATATGTTTCAAGGTTCTATGGAATCCAACTCCAACTACGGCAAACTGTTATCCGACAGCATGACGCAGATAGGATTCGACTCGTTCACTTTCGGCAATCACGAATTCGACTGGGGGTTAAACAATCTCAAAAATCTCGCAAACGAAAGTTCCGTTCCGTTTTTGGGCGCAAATATTTACAAATGGAACGCAAACGATAAAAGCTGGGGAGGTTTTGCCGACGATCTCGCGCAGGAATACGTAGTCAAGACGTTGGATAACGGTCTTAAAGTAGGCATAATAGGCGTCATAGGTAAGGATCAGATTACGTCCATATCTTCTAATCTTGTGCAGACTATCGGTTTTAAAGATCCGCTGCCTATAATCAAGACGCTGTCGCAAAAACTGCGCGGCGAAGGTTGCGATCTGGTAGTGGTAAGCGCGCACGCGGGACCGCAAGGTTTGGTGGGCGAAACGGAGAATAACGCAAAACCGTCTTCTGCGGGCGGTTTGGAAGAATACGTAGACGCTGTCTTTTGCGCGCATACGCACAGAGAACAGGTTTACGTCGTGGACGGGTTACCGTTTATTCAGGGCGGTTCCTACGGCAGTTACGTGTCGCATATAAAACTGTCGGTAAAAAACGGAAACGTTACGTGCGTCAAACAGGAAAACATAAGTTACAGTTATTCGTGGGATAACGTTGCAGCCATCGATACTTTAATCGACAATTCCAATCAAAAAATAGAAACGGAACGTACTCAGGTGCTGGCAACGCTAAGCGGCAGCATGAATAAAAATCCCGATATCGCGCGTTTGGTAAGTCGGGCGATTGCGGAGTACGCCAAAAATCAGGGGTACGATATCGCGCTCGCGATGGTGAATACCGCAAGGTCGTCTTTAAGCGGCGGTTCGCTCACCTATTCGCAATTATACGAAGCGATACCGTTCGATAACGAAGTCTTTATCGCAAAAGTCAAAGGCAGCGACATAATCAACGAAGTGCAGTATTCTAATTACTATTGGCGTTCGTCGACAGAGGCAATAGAAAGCGACAAATACTATCTAATCGCGGTAATAGATTATCTGCTGTATCATCAAAACTCCAACCGCGACTATAACTACTTCCGTTCGGCGTTTACAAGCGGTTACGAACCGGTTGCTCTTACCAAAAACGGCGAAACGTACAACTACCGTATGATAACGCGCGACTACCTTCTTGCCAATTCTTATGTAAACGTAAACGATTACAAGTCTGACAACAATACCAATATCGATACGTCCGTATTGGGGCAGACGGTAACGTTGAAATACGCTACTTCGGGAACGTGGTCGTATCTTGCAGATAACGTTGTAAGCGGCGGTTCGCACGACAATTCGAACACGGGAGCGGACGACAAGGGCGATAATACAGAAAGTTCTGCAATGCCGTCGTTGCGTCACGAAGGCACTTTGTCCGATCCGTACACCGTAAGCGAGCTTATTGCTCTTGCGGAAACGCTGTCGTCGAGCGACTACGCAAACGCGTACGTAAAGTGCAAAGTGAGCTCCGTTCCGACGAAGCAAGGAACTCAAAGCGGGGATTTGGGGTCGTTTAGCGTAGGAGACGCAGACGCCTCCGTTTGGGTATATTATGTAAGTCGCTGCTACAACGCCTCAACAGACAACAATTGGTCGGACACGACCGATTTGAGTATAGGCGACGAATTGATAATATTCGTCAAAAAAGCTTACGAATATAACGGACGCATACAAATTTACAGCGGCTATTGCGTGTCTTTAAACGGAGAAGCAACCGCTTAGCGGTCGTAACGTAAAAAACGACGGATTTAAGGTTGTTCGATAGTTGTTAGGTTTATGAGATAACAGTGACAAGCTGTTGACGTCCAAACCGTCCGCCGTCAAAAAAACGCCGCTTTAAGCAAAAAAATGGCAATGTAATTTATCTATTAGATCTTGCTTTTTTTTGTAATTCGTGATATACTGAATTTACTGCAAATAGAATTTATTCGATAAGGAGATTTGCTATGCACAATCGCGTAAACTTACTCAATACGCAGTTTGACGACTGTGGCATAGTCGGCTCTTTCAAAGCACTGTTTTCAACCGTTGCGTTAGGCTGAAATAGTGCTTTTTCAGTTTATAACAATAATATCGCATAAAAATGCGGAATATAAAGGTGGCGTCGTATGATATACGATTTGCAGAAAGCAAGTATACTAAAAAGAATTTCCGCTTTTTTATTGGATTTTATATTGATTGCCATTTTGGCTACGGGCTTCGGCGCGTTGCTGTCGGTAATAGTGGATTTTAACGGATGCTACGACGGCATCGTCGAATACGAAGAAGAATATAAGGCGCACGGCATAGACACGTTGCTGGTAACGGAGGAGTTGTTCGACACGTTGCCCGAAGAATCTCAACAATATTATCTTTCCGTGCAGCAGAAAGTTTACGCATTGGTATATCGGTGCATAATGTTGATATTTTTGATCGTGTCGCTGTCGCTGTTTTTCGCATATTTGGTATTGGAATTTATAATTCCGCTCCTGTTGAAAAACGGTCAAACCGTCGGCAAAAAAGTATTCAGTATCGGCGTAATGCAGGTAAACGGCGTCAAACTCAAACACGTATCGTTGTTCGTTCGCGCCATACTGGGTAAATACACAATCGAAACAATGGTGCCCGTAGCGATAGTGTTCGTATTTATATTTTTCGAACCTAGCATTGTGATGCTTATTGTAATAATTGCGATTGCCGTACTGCAAATAGTGTTGTTTTTCGCGACGAAAACGTTTTCTCTTATTCACGACGTGCTGTCAAGTTCCGTCGTGGTGGATATGCAAAGTCAGATGATTTTCGAGTCCGCCGACGCAATGATTGCGTACAAAGAGGAACTTCACCGTCAAGAGGCGGAAAAAGCGGAGTATAAGTAGAATTATAGCAAATCGGAGGTGTTCGTATGAACAAACCGCTCATCAAAAACATTATGTTTTACGTAGGCGTTGCGGCGATTTTTGCCGCCGGAATGTTGTACGTTTTGTTGGCAGACTGGATGCTTACGACGCAGTCGCTGTGGCTTATGCTGGCGATTCTGCTGTCTGTCGGAAGCGCGGTTTGCGCCGTTTTGTCCGAAAGATTTAAAGAAAAACCAAAAGCTCTCTACGCGCTTAAAGGCGTTGCCATAGGTCTTGCGGTATGTCTGGTCGCGTTTTTCGCGATATATCTCAGCATTGCTCTCGCGCCCGCTAGGGAAATTTCTTCGGACGCCAGCAGTATCGTAAAAAGCTTCGCAATCAAAAGCGTTGCCGGCAGCAAAAGGAACACCGTTTATACGCTCATCGTATTTATTATAGTTATAGTTTTTGCCGTAATTTCCTTAGCCGCTCAAATCGCGGATTTGGTTCTTACCGCAACGATTAAGGAGGAATAAAAAAGTCGCAAAGAAATTCTCTTTGCAACTTTTTTGCTTGACGGCGTAATGAGACGCCGTTCGACGAAAAAACCGATTCACGCAGCGTCGTGAAGTTGATTGTTACACAAATAACACAAAAGGAAGGAATTGCTTATGAAAGTTGTTTTGCAGGATTTAACGAAAATCTTCCCCAGCCGAAACAAAAACGGCAGCGAAGTAATTGCGGTAAACAAGTTCGATTTCGAAATCCCCGACGGTAAGCTTATAGGTTTGCTCGGTCCGTCGGGTTGCGGAAAAAGTACCACGCTGTATATGATCTGCGGATTGCAGAAACCTACAAGCGGCAAAATTTTCTTCGGCGAGGACGACGTTACGGAACTTGCCCCCGAAAATCGCGGCGTAGGACTTGTTTTCCAAAACTACGCGCTTTATCCGCATATGACGGTCAAGCAGAACATTTTGTTCCCTCTGCAAAACTTCAAGGGCAAAGATAAACTTACCAAAACGGAAATGTTGGAAAGAGCTTACAACGTTGCAAAGCTCGTCCAAATAGACGAATTGATGGACCGCAAACCCAGCGAGTTGTCCGGCGGACAGCAGCAGCGCGTCGCAATCGCCCGCGCTCTCGTAAAAATGCCCAGAGTTCTGCTTTTGGACGAACCTTTAAGCAACTTGGACGCCCGTCTGCGTCTGCAAACCCGCGAGGAAATCAAGCGCATACAGCGCGAAACGCACATAACGACTGTTTTCGTCACGCATGACCAGGAAGAAGCAATGTCTATTTCCGATTATATCGTAGTTATGAAACTGGGCGTGGTGCAGCAGATAGGCGAACCGCAAAGCGTTTACGACGACCCCGTCAATCTGTTCGTTGCTAAGTTTTTGGGTACTCCTCCCATTAACGTATTCGAAGGCAGAGTTCAGGGCGGCAAGCTTTATTTGGGCAACGACGCAGTGCTCGATATAAGCGGCGTGGAAAATCAGGACGTGTACGTCGGTATCCGTCCCGAAGGGTTTATCTATAATCCCGACGGCGAATTCCACTGCGATATAAGCAACGTGGAAGTTATGGGCCGCGACGTAAGCGTTGTGTCCACAAACGCCGCGTCGGTAAATCCCATTATCCGTTCGATAGTGGACGCCGACAACAAGATAGACGTAGCGACGGGCAAGGTAGCGTTTACGCTCAAACCTCACAAAGTGTTTATTTTCAATAAGGAAACGGAAGAACGTATCCGCTTCGAAGCGGTTAAATCTGCGGAAAAAGCAAAGGCTGCCGCAAAACCCGTTAAAGAAGCTCCCGCAAAAAAGACGTCGGCAAAGAACTCCGCCGTAAAAAAAGCAAGCAAGTAACGAGGTGATCGGATGGTAGAAAACAAACAACAATGGAAAGCGTGGCTGTATCTGTCGCCGGCGTTGATACTGCTGTTGGTGTTTACCGTTTATCCTATCGTAAATACGGTAATAAACGCGTTCAACAATACGTATACGCCCAGCGCGTCCGATTCCGCCTCTCCCATAGGATTCAACAACTTTATCCATTTGTTTAAAAACGGCGGATTTATTCTCGGTAACTGCCTCAAAAACACGATGCTTTTGTGCGTGCTTACCGTTCCTATTTCCACAATGCTGGCGCTTTTGATTGCCGTAGCGTTAAACGCAATCAAACCGCTGCAAAAGCTGTTTCAAACAATCTTCTTCCTGCCGTACGTAACCAATACCATCGCTATCGGTATGGTATTCGCGGTAATGTTCGAAGTCATCGGCGTAGATATGATGGCCCCCGATGGCGTTACACCCGCGCCGCTGTCGATCGGCGTAATCAACGCCATTATTCAGGCGTTTACGGGCAAGACGGATTTTATCAACTGGATAGGACCCGGCTCCTCTTATGCAAACAACATTTTCGTGCTTTCCGTATATATCGTATGGAACGCGCTGCCTTTCAAAATTCTCGTTTTGCTGGGCGGACTGCAAGGCGTCAACAAGCAGTATTACGAGGCGGCAAAGGTGGACGGAACGTCCCGTTGGAGAACGTTCTGGCGCATTACCGTTCCTATGCTTTCGCCCATGCTCGCGTACGTAATAATTACCGGCTTTATCGGCGGATTTAAAGAGTACAGCAGCGTAGTAGGTATCTTCGGCGACACGATGGGACCCGCAGACGCGCAGGAAGGCGAAAACATCAACACGATGGTCGGACTGATTTACGACTTCATCGGCGGAGGCAACTACGGAGTTGCAAGCGCCGCCGCGCTGGTGCTGTTCGCAATCATATTCGTAGTTACAATGCTCAATATGTACGTCAGCAAAAAAAAAGTTCACTATTAAAAAGGAGGTTGCGTTATGACGGATAATATCGAAGAAAAAACTTTAACGGACGCGCCTCAAACCGAAGTTTCGGCAGAACAGGTTGTCGCAACCGAAGTTTCCGAACAGGAAGGCGCACAAGATACCGAACAGACTGCGGCGGAAAAAGCCGTTATGAAGGAAAAAGACATAGAAAAAACGGAAAAACGCCAAAAGGCGATGCGTATAACGGTAAACGTCTTTATCTACGTATTCCTTACCGTAATGGCGGTAATCGTCATCTTCCCCTTCTACTGGATGATTATGTCCTCGTTCAAGAGCTACGAGGAATACTACGCAGGTTTCGTTCCCACGTTTTGGCCCACTCAGGGGTTTGACGTAAAAAACTTCCTCGAAGCGTTTGAAATGGGCAACTTGGGCACGCTGTTTATCAACACGCTGTACGTAGGACTCGTCTCTACGGTTTTGTCCCTTATAATTACCGTACTGTCGGCGTTCGCTTTCGCGCGGTTGGAATTTAAAGGCAAAAACATACTGTTTGCCGGTTTGCTTGCTACGATGATGATTCCCGGCGAACTGTTCACCATTACAAACTTCAAAACCGTTGCGGACTTGGGTTGGAAAAACACGTACGTAGTTTTGATATTGCCTTTCCTGGTAAGCGTGTTCTATATATATCTGCTAAGACAGAACTTTATGCAGATTCCCAACGAACTGTACTACGCCGCTAAGGTGGACGGAACGAGCGATCTCAAATATCTGTGGAAGGTTATGATCCCTCTTGCGATGCCCACGCTTATTACAATTACCATTCTCAAAATGATGGGTTCGTGGAACTCCTACGTGTGGCCCAACCTCGTCAATACCAGCGACGTATACTACCTGGTCACGGTAGGTATCCGCAAAATGGACTTCTCGCAGGCGCAGCCCGACATTCCCGTCCAGATGGCGGCGGTAACGCTCGTGTCGATTCCGCTGTTCCTGGTGTTCATATTCCTGCGCAAGTATATTATGAGAGGCGTATCGCGCAGCGGTATCAAGGGATAATTTACAGAGATTTAAATATTTTTATTTAAATAAAAAAGTACGAACGTACTAAAAAATTATGGAGGAAAAAATGAAGAAAACGTTAGCGATTATTTTGTTGCTAGTTTTGTGTTGCGCCGTCGGCGTTGCATGCTGCGCGTGCGATTTGGACGACGACGTAATTACCGTAACTATCTACAGTACTATGGGAAAGACGCTTAAAGAAACGTTCGACTCGTATTTGAAACAGTTCGAAGCGATGTATCCCGGTATCAAAGTAGACCACCAAGTGCCGTTAAACGACTACACCGAACTGAGAGACAGAGTGTTGACGGAACTGGAAACTAACGACGGACCGGCTATTACGTACTGCTATCCCGACCACGTAGCTATGTACATGGAAATCGGCGCTAGCAAACGTAACTGCGTAGTACCTCTCGATCAGTATGTAGACAGCACCGCAAAGGTTGCCGTAGGCGAATTCGGCAATACCGAAGAACACCTTATCGGTTTTACTGCGGAAGAAAAAGCGGACTTCATCGAAGCGTACTACAACGAAGGTAAAGAATCCTACGGCGACGGCTCCGTTATGTATTCGCTTCCTTACGCAAAATCTACGGAAGTTCTGTTCTACAATAAAGACTTCTTTACGGCAAACAATATCGAACTTCCCACTCACTGGTTTGCGACTACCCCCAATGTAGACGACGACAAAACGAGTATGGAATACGTCTGCAAGAGAATTAAAGGAATCGATAAAAACTGCATACCTTTGGGTTACGATGCCGACGACAACTTCTTCATCACCATGTGTGAACAGTATATGACGTTGGAAGAAAACAGCGGAACGAACCTGTATACCAGTTCCGTAGGCGACAAATATTTGTTCAACAATGCCGTAAATAAGGGCTGGATGGAAAAGTTCAACAAAATGTACCGCGACGGTTACCTTATCACCCGTCAGACCAACTCCACCGTATACACGTCCAAAATGTTCGTAGCGCGCGATTCCGACAAGGATCCTTCCGACCCCAACTACGTTCAGTCCAAATGCACCTATATGTGCATAGGTTCTACGGGCGGCGCGACGAACCAGGTTTCCAAAAAGTTCGAAACGGGCGTTACGACCATTCCTCAGATGAACCCCGAAGACCCGAAAGTAATTTCGCAGGGTCCCAGCATTTGTATTTTAAAGAACAAAAATAACAAATCGGAAAAACAACAGCTTGCGGCATGGCTCGTAGCTAAGTATATGACGTCCAACACGACGCTGCAAGCGGCGTTCTCGATGGACTCCGGTTACGCTCCTTCCCGTCACTCCGTTTATACCGACCCGGTTTACAAGGAAGAATTCCTCGACCTTGCCGACGGTAAGGAATATATTGCGGCAACGGCGGCGCTGCAATGCTATCAGCAAATCTCATACAGCTTTACAAGTCCTTCTTTCGTAGGCTCCGCTACCGCCCGCGACGAAGTTAAGACTCTGTTCGGCAAATGCCTGCGCTTTACTGCGGGAACGCAAACTATTGCGGACCAAATCACGGAAGCGTTTAATACGGCGCTTGCAACCTGCCAGTTCAAAAATCCTTAATAATCGGACTTACTTAAAAAATACTAAAATTACAGGCGGTAAAAAATAATGAAAAGATTTTTATCTCTGCTTTGCGCTCTGTTACTGTGCTGTACCGCGCTTGCAGCGTTGGTATCCTGCAACGGAGTAACCGACTACGTTGAGTCGTGCAAATTGCGTATGGAAACGTCCTCTCTCAAAATGTTCGCAACCGTACGCACATACGTTGACGGCGACACGACGCACTTCAACGTACCCGTGAGTACAACTTTCCCCGACGGCATACTAAAGGCGAGATATCTTGCCGTAGATACGCCCGAATCGACGGGAACAATCGAAGAATACGGCAAGCAGGCGTCCAACTTTACGCACGACAAGCTTGCAAGCGTAGACCCGACCGACTCTGAGGCAATCGTTCTCGAATCGAACGACGGAATTTGGAACGTCGACTCCACAGGCGGCAGATACCTTGTGTTTATATGGTACCGTACCTCCGCAAGCGAACCGTACCGTATGCTCAATCTCGAGCTGCTTCAAGTCGGTCTTGCAAAAGCGAAGAACGTTTCCACCACAAAATACAGCAGCGTATGCAACAAGGCGTCGAATCAGGCGATAGACAAAAAAATCGGTCTGTATTCGGGCGAGCCGGATCCTCTCTACTACTACGGCGCGGCGCAGAATATAGACATAAAAACGCTCCGCAACAACATAGAAGATTACGACGGCACGTTGGTGGCATTTACGGGAATCGTCGTCAGCCGCGACGAAGACGGCAAATCCATGTACGTGGAAAGCTTCGATGCCGAAGACAATATGTGGTACGGCGTGTTTATCTTCTACGGATACGACTTAAAGAAAGGTTTCCAGCACCTTGTTGCCGGCAACGAAATAAGATTCGTCGGTTCCGTTTCCTTCTATAAAACGAGCGGCAAGTATCAGATCACCGATATCCGTTACGACCCGTATCAGACGTCGGCAGACAGCGACAGATATTTCTCCGTCGTGTCTAAGGGCAACGAAGTCGTATTCCCCGAAGTTACGGGAACGGAATATCTCGGCAACAAGACGGTAACGGTAGTGCGCGACGGCGAAGAAGTCAACGAAACCGTTTCCTTCCAAGAGATAAGTCTCGACGCACCTCTGGCGATGAAGAACTTAAAGGTTACAAAAGTTTATACGACCACTTCCGCTACGGCAACATCCGTAGGCGCAATGACGTTGACGTGTACCACGCCCGACGGCAAAACGGTAATCGTACGTACGGAAGTTCTGCACGAGGACGACGACAACAACAAGCCTATTATCAAGGCGGATGCTTACCTCAACAAGACGATAGACATCAAAGGTTACGGCGACAGATACACCCCCGAAGAAGGCGCAGAAGGCGAATACCAGATCAAGATCAAGAACGCGGCGGATATTACCGTTCACGACTAAATCGGTTGCAGTTGCGCAAACTAAATAAAAGTTTGCGCGCTACGTAATTCTAATCGAATAGGACTTTTTGTCCGTTTGATAAATTTGTAACTCTCATCACCCATCCACACAAAAAATTAAACAAGGAGAAATTATGAAGAGAAAAACACTGTTATGCTGCTTACTCGTACTCGTTCTCTGTCTGTCCGCGCTTTCCGTAGTTGCGTGCAAAAAGACGGGAATCAGCGACGAAGTATTGCAAACTGCTTACAACGACGTTGTAACAAGATACGGCGCTGCTACCGAAACGCCCGAAACTTACGAAGTTGCGGCTGTTAACATTCAGCTCGATTCCGAAGACAACGAATACACAATCAACCTCAAATGGGAAATTCTCGATACTACGTTGGTAACGCTCGGCGAGCAAGTCGGTTCCCGTATTCCCGTTCAGGTTCCCGCAACTCGCGAGGCAGACATCAGCTACAAACTGAAAGTTACGTTGGTCGATGCCGAAGGCGTTGCTTACAAAAACAGCGAAGGCGCGGAATACACCAAGACCTTCGACAAGGTCGTACCCAAATCCAGCGGAGCGGACCAGGCTTCTACTCTTTTGGAACAGAAAACGGTCAAAAACCCCGTTGCAGGCACGGCTTACAAATGGGTAACGTTCTACAACTACGAATATCTCTACTTCAAGGCAGAGCTTAACAGCGCAAAGAACCGTCTCCTCACTACGGATTACGCTTCTTCTCCCAGCGTGTATTTGGAAAACGCTGAGGGCGGCGGATTCCACCTCTACTTTATGGACGGCACGACGAAGACGTATATCAATATGACCCCGTACATCGGCAGCGACAAGGGCGAAACGCACAACAACTCTTCGTCTAACGGCGCGTACATCTCCACAGGCGTCGAACTGACGACGGAAACGACGAATCTTCTTGCGTACAAAGTTCACGAAAGCGGCGCGCTGTACGTTGATGCCGAATTGACGTGCGATCACGGCGTAAAACTGACTTGCAGCAATATGTTCGCTATCCGCGACAAGTACCCCGACGAAATCGCTCCGACCGTTGCCGTCAGCTACTTTACGGACAACAACAAGAACCACGTAATCATGGTAAACGAATGTCCCATGTATCTTGTAACGGAAGAATTGAAGGTCGAGCAGGAAGATCTTACCGAAGCGGAAATTCTCGAAAGAGCGTTCGCATTGGGCGAAAACGAAACTATGGACGGCAAATGGTCTTTGACGGGTACGTTGACTTCGTGGAACTATGACGAAAGTTACAAAAACGGCAACGGCAAAATGACCGTAGGCGAAAAGGAAATAACGCTGTTCCGTATGGCGGGCGACGAAGCTAAAAACGTTGCCGTAGGCGACAAGATTACCGTAACCGGTATCCTCGAAAATCATACCGACGGTTCCGTCAACGAAGTAAGATTTAAGGCGGGCAGCAGCTGCGTAATCGTAGAAAAAGGTCAAGGCGGAAACACAGTTCCTACTCCTGCCGAAACAGAACACGCAGGAACAGCAGCCGACCCGTACACTGTTGCCGATGCTAAACTTGTAGCGGCAACGGTCGGTAGCAATAAAACGACTGACCCTGTTTACGTAAAGGGTATTGTTAGCAACATCAAAGATCCTTCTCGCGGCGAATACAGATTCGACCTTAGAGATACCGAAGGCGCAAGCGATTACTGTCACGTTTTCTGGACTACGGTTTCTTCGACAATTCCCGTAAACGGCGACACGGTTGTTGTAAAAGGTTACCTCACAACTTACAGCAATATGCCTGAAATTCTCAAAAAAGACAATGACAACAAGCCTATCGTAGTATCTATCAACGGTACGGACACGGGTCTCGATACGGGATCGTCCACTCCTACCCCCCCTGCAACAGATCCCGAGCACGAAGGCACGCAACAGGATCCGTTTACAGCGGCGGACGCTAGGTTGGTGGCGATGGCTCTTGCCGACGGCGCTTTCAGCACAACGGAATACTATGCCGTAGGTTACGTAGTGGATTCCGTTACGTACAACGAAAAATATTCTTCTTATGCGTTCTGGCTTGCAGATACCGCAACGGGCGCAAAGCTTGTTCAGGTTTACAGCGCAACGGGCGAATCCGGCGTTGTTCCCTATCTCGGCGACAAAGTGACGGTAAAGGGATATTTGCAACACTATAAAAATCCTGCCGGTACCACCGAAACCCCCGAATTTACCGGTTCGAGCTCCGTTGCTTATCCTACGTTCAGTATCGTAACTCGCGGCGAGGCTTCTATCAAAGTTGCTTCCAACAGCGACGAACACGCGACCGTTACGTTCACTCCCGCTGCAATAAGCGGCGTAGTATCCGGTCACAACGGCGACACCGTTACGTTTACGGTCACCCCCGCAACAGGATACAACGTTCAAACTGTTAAGATCGGCAACAACGTTATCACCGCTACAAGCGGAACTTATTCCGTAACGCTTGACGGCAATATGGAAGTTAAAGTGACAACCATTTCAGACTCTGTGCAAGAGGGAGAAGTACAAACTCAAACAATTGTCATGACAACTTACGGAACAGCGCATGAGTGGCAAGCCGGAGGCGCTGTAAACTACAACACAGTAGAAGGTACTGCCGTTACCATTAACGCAACAGCTTCTACTGCCAGTTCATATGGAGCGAATACCGGTAAGTATTATGTATCAAATGATGTAGGTAATTGGCGTATGTATCAAAACGAAAGCCCGTCAATCGTGATCGACGCTAAGGAAGGATATACTATAAAATCCGTAACGTTTAAGTATAACAGTGCAGCAGGAAAGAACGATGCCTCCGGAAGCTCCGGCAGACTGACGAACGTCGGTACGGTTGTTGCATCCGAAGAAAAAATAACGGTTAATTCCAACACGATTACACTCGGAGTCGGCAATGCGGTTGAAGGCGGAACGAAAGGTAACATTCAAATCCTCGAAATCACGATTGAATACGCTACGCTTTCCGAATAAGTTCTTGTAAATGTAACTAAATTAACAAACGGCAGTGGTATAAATTAATCTCTCCGTTAATATCCTATCACAATTCAACAAAAAGCGGCGAATCTCGTCGCTTTTTTTGTTGCCTTGCGCGCGGTAGCGTCGCATTCCTGCGGTTGCGGTATGTATTTGTGCTATGAATTTTGGAAGTGCCGTCAATCGATTATTGTTTGTACGGTTTAATAACAACCGACTGCGTTTCGGTAAATTTTTAAATAAAACTTTTGCTTGCAACGTCAACGTCGCAGTTAGCGTGTGTACGTTTAATTGCGATATATTTTTATGAACGCTATACTTAAATTTAATATTACCGATACAACTTAAAGTTAGCGTTACCGTTGAGTGAGCATATCGCTTTCAACGAATTATCGGTTAAAAACACACTCTAATCTATTGAAAATGTTGCCGAAAAATGATATACTGAATTTATGAAATTCATCGAAACGGAAACAACCGAATTAAAGCGGATATTAAACGATAGCTTTGAAAAAGCTTTGAACGCTTTTCTCAATTCTATGGACGGAACTATTTATATCGGCGTCGAAGACGACGGTACGGTCGTCGGTGTGGATAATATAGACGAGATGCAAAAAAAGTTGTCGGATATTATAACTACGCAAATTGTTCCAAACGCTCAGGACGTTACGCAGATAGGCACGGTATACGTTGACGGTAAAAACGTAGTAAGCGTTCAGGTAAAGAAAGGCAAGGCTCTTTATTACATAAAGAAGTACGGCAGAAGCTCGCAAGGCTGTTATATCCGAGTAGGTACAACTTGCCGAAGCATGACGGAAGAACAGATTGAACAACGTATGTGGGACATGTTGCCTACCCCGTCGATTACAGAAAAATCGTGTTTAAGAACGGATTTTACGTTTTTGCTTTTAAAGACATATCTAACCGAAAGAGGTATTCACGTTGACGACGAATCTCTAAAACGTAATTTTAATCTTGTAATGTCTGACGGTAAGTATAATTTGCTTGCCGAGCTTCTCGCGGATAACAACTATATTTCCATAAAGGTTGCCGTATTTCAAGGGAAGGATAAATCCGTATTTTTAAAGCGGAACGAATACGGAAATACTTGCTTGATTCACGCGCTGAAACAAGTAATAAGCTACTGTGAAGCTATAAACGAAACGTATATCGATTTAAGCGTCAGACCCCGAAGGGAAACGAAAAAATTCAGTCAAGAAGCTTTTGAAGAGGCTTGGGTAAACGCCTGCGTTCACAACAAATGGATAGACGGCATTCCGCCTGCCGTATATGTTTTTGAAGATAGGTTGGAGATCGTATCGTATGGCGGAATTCCCAAAGACTTAACGAAAAAACAGTTTTTGCAAGGAAAAACTTCTCCTGTTAACAAGGAATTGATGAACATATTTTTGCAATGCGGCGTAGTGGAGCAGTCGGGACACGGTGTGCCTATTGTAGTTCGTGAATACGGAGAGGACGCATATGAATTTTCGGACAATATGATAACTGTTCGAATTCCGTTCAGAACAGACAAAAATGCGACTGTAAACGCGACTGTAAACGCGACTGTAAAATTAAATAAAACGGAACAAGAAATATTAAATGCGATTAGGAATAATCCCTACGTTACCATTAACGATATTGTCGGGATATTGCATAAACACCGCGCAACGGTCGCTCGAAATATGAGCAGTCTGAAGGAAAAGGGCGTTCTTATTCGCGTCGGTTCGGACAAGTCGGGTTATTGGAAAATAATCTGACGCAAAAGCGGTTTTCTACTGTAAAATAAATTTTATACGTAGACAAATTTAAATAGCGGCGAATTTATCTTTTCCGCTATTTTTTTTGTTTCGAGTAATTGCTCACAGTAACACCTCTCGTTGGGCATGGCGGCATAAACAAACCGTACAATCGAGCATAACTCCAAAAAAATGAGCTAGTTTCGAGTAAAATTTACAAAAAAATGAGGGAGTTGGACAATAAATCGCCATTATTAAGTCTGTCGAGCAATGTTTGATTAAAAATTTTCCAAATTGCAAACTTTCGGCAGAAAAGACCGAATAAATATCAAAAAAATTTCTGCGGGGCTGCGTTTCTCGGATATTTTTGCATCGATCTCCTTGTGCGTTGCCGATTCATCTATGCCGTCTTTGCTTCGCCTTTTGTATAATATCGTACACGAACAATACTGTTTGCAAAAGATAATTATTAACGTGATACGATGTAATAGCGAGTAGTTAACAGCAGTTAATGGTAGTTAAACGTCGTTAATTGTTGGCTTTACGCTATTATAAAAGCGAGTCAAAAAAACAGACTCGCTTATTCGCGCTACAAGTATTGCATATTTGCTTTTTCGAGTAATCGGCATTATTCTGCCGACCCTTACGCCGATTCTACATAAAAATTTGCGTAAAACGTGCAAGCAATTTACTTATTACCTATCAATTTATTCAGGTCGACCAAAAGTATACGCTTGTCTTTTCGCGCCTCCTCTCTGACGGAATCTGTAAAGCCGCTTTTAGAAAATAACACAAACCATGTATTTCTTCTGTCTTTTTTAAACACGTCGGCTTTTTTACGGAGAGCATTTAACACGGCAATATCTAGTAATTCGTTTTTCCATTTGCATTCGCAAATCAGATAATCATTCCCGTCTTCCGCTATTATGTCTATCTCTACCTGACTTCTTGCGGCGGCGTCCGTTCCCCACCATCTACCTATTTTTGTAAAAAGTATGGGGAGCGCTCCTTTTGCATTCTCATTCAATAAGTAGTCCCTGCATACTCTTTCAAATACCAATCCCATATAATCGCTGTAAGTTGGTTCGATTCGGTTTTTCCATATTGCATCAACCGCTCCGGTTTCGACCAAAGTACGATTTGCAAAAACATATCTATACCAAAAGCGAAACATTAAATCGGAAATTCCGTAAACGGTTTTGCGAGAAGACTCTTTCTCTCCAAACGGAGTTTCTCTGTATACTATACCCAACTCGCACAAAATATTGATATATTTTAAGCATTTTGCGCTCTCCTCTCCGATTTTCGTCGATATCTCGTTCGCTTTTGTATAACCGCTTGCGATGGCTTCGATAATAGCGCTGTAAACTCCGGGTTCTTGCACTTCCTGTCTCAACAGCAACAAGGGTTCCTCGTATAAATAAGCGGAAACCTTCAAAAAGGCATTCTTTATATTGCTCTCGAATGATTTATCGTCATGCGCCTGCTGTAAATATAACGGTGTTCCGCCAAAAGCTCCATACATTTTGATTTTGTCTTCATCGTTAAATTTATCCAAGAACAAAACGCTTGTTTTATAATCGAAGGGCTTCATATGCAGCTGCCCTGTGCGTCTGCCGAACAACGGACTTTTTGAGCCTAACACCTCTTTTTCCATAAACCCCATATAGCTGCCGGAAAGCACTAAGAATATTTTGCTGTGTTGGAGTTTATGATCGATTAAATGCTGCAATTCGGAAAGCAACGTTTTGTTCTTTTTGACCAAATACGGAAATTCGTCTATTACTATAACTAACCGCTTTCCTTGCTGACGCTCTACAATATACAGGAATGCGTTTTCCCATGACGAAAACGGCTCGAGTACGTTTTCGTTGTAAAATCTAAAAATAAGCGACGAAAATTTTTCGAGATTTAATTTATTATTGCTTTGCTCGGCAGAATAGAAGATATTGTC
>JAMPAB010000021.1 GCA_023667435.1 Corallococcus sp.
CGACCATGTTTGATCCATGCCGAACTTGTTAGTCAGCATCAGCGGTACAAGCGTGTCGTATGCCTGCCAGAATACGCATATTAGGAAAAATGCGAATCCGACGAGAAGCGTCCGTTTGTAATTGAGTTTCATATTACTGCTTCCTTTTATTTAGTACGGAAAAACGGAACTTCTGTTTAAAGACGCAACTTTTAACCGCCGTATTTATTATATATAATTGTAATATAAATGTAAATACCCCGTTTTTCATTATTGACATATTTTAATCTTTTTTACGGCAATACGACAATGCGGTTGTTCATATGCGCGAAAATCGTAAATATAATGTACAAACGACTTGCCGCAACGTCGATTGACGGCGGCGAAAAGGAGATTTGTTTATGCCTAAGGTAAAAGCGGTTAAGCAAAAAAAGGAAAAGCAAAAAAGAGAAAAGCGTTCCGTAACAAAACCGCCCAGATGGTTTTTGACGACGTTTATCGTAATAGGCTTGACCGTTCTTGCATTGTTATGGGCGCTTCCTCAATTACCGCGCAAACCGACTGCTCAACCTGAGGTAGATTATCAGGGAATAATAGAACTGTGGAACGTCGAGTCGTTCGAGGGCGGAAGCGGCAGCCGTTCGAGTTGGCTTACAAACAAATCCGCCAAATTCGAAAGCAAACACAAGGGACTGTTCGTACACGTCACGACGCTTACGATGTACGAATTAGAGCAGAAGCTGCAAGACGGACAGACGTTCGATATGATATGCTTTTCGCGCGGCGCGGGCAATCTCGTCAAAGATCGACTTATTCCTCAGACGGAGAGC
The DNA here is from genome assembly GCA_023667435.1 of Corallococcus sp. Taxonomy (GTDB): domain Bacteria; phylum Bacillota; class Clostridia; order Christensenellales; family CAG-314; genus Fimimonas. The sequence continues at coordinate 810 of JAMPAB010000021.1, forward strand.
GTAGGATTTGTACGCGACAACTTTATGCTGTCGGGACAGCTCGACGGAAAACAGTACGCCGTTCCGCTGTACGCCGGCGCCTATTGTCTTTTTGCGCGCGCACAACAGCTAAACGAGGAAGATCTGCTTTCGAAAGCGCTTACACAAACGTACTCGCGCAAAATAGGCAAAACTACAATCGAACTGAGTCCCCTCGTATGCGGATATACCGATTTCAACAGTCCTCTGACCGCGCTTGCTATGTCGGGAGGACGCGGCAACGCAAATTCGCTGGACGAAAGCGTAACTCAATATCAGGCGTACGAACAGTTCGTATCCAATAAATCGGCCGTTACGCTTTTGGGGACGCAACGGGATTTGTTTCGACTCAATCAGCGCGAGAGTAACGGCAAAATAGAGCAGCTTTCATTCGCGCCGCTTTACGGTTACACCGATTTGGTTCAGTACGTAGGCGTATCGTCTTCCGCCTGCGAAAAGGAAAATGCCTGCGTCGAATATATAAAGTATCTCCTTACGGAAGAGACGCAAAGCGCGCTAACGGACATTTCTATGTTTTCCGTGTTGGAAAAAAGCATTTATACGTCAAACGCGCGGTACGTTGCATGCGAGCAGGCGTTGACAAACGCTTTTGTTCCCAACGTTTTTGTCGATGCCGACGTGATAGCGGGACAGCGTCAGACCGCCCGAGCGACGCTTAATATTTAAATGAACGAAGCGGAAGTAATTGCAATCGAAGCAAAAATGAAAAAATATTCGGTACCTACTTGCGCAAACGTACCGTTTGCGGGGTTGACAACTTTGGGCTGCGGGGGTACAATCAAACTGGTAGTTTATCCGAAGTCGGAACGTCAGCTTGCGCGCGTTATCCGTCTGCTTACAAAGAGCGGCGTTTGTTACTGCGTTGTAGGGCATGGCAGCAATATACTCGCTTCCGACGACGAGTTCGACGGCGTGGCGGTGTCTACAAACAACGTGCGCGGTTACAAAATTCGCAGAGAAACGGCGGTCGTTTCCTGCGGCACCTCTACGTTGACGTTTGCAAACGCGTTGCGGAGATACGGCCTTTCGGGCGGAGAATTCTTCGCCTGTTTGCCTGCCAGCGTAGGGGGCGCGATTGTTACAAACGCGGGTTGTTACGGGCAAAATGTTTCCGACGTATTACAGAGAGTAACCGTTATTTACAAAGGCAAATTAAAGCGTTTGCGCGCAGACGAGTGTATGCTCGCAAAACGCGACAGTCTTTTCAAAAACAATTCCGATTACGTCATACTGTCGGCGGTTTTTAAGTTTAATAAATCTTCTTCGCAGGAAGTAAATCAAACTATTGCGGAAATGCGCGCAAAAAAGGCGCGGTCTCAGCCGTTGAATTACCGCTCGGCAGGGTGCGTGTTGTATCACGACAAAGCGGCGGTGTCGAAGCTTCTCGACGAAATGGGGTTTAAAGGGGTTTCGATAGGCGGCGCGCAGGTATCCGACAAGCACGCGGGTTTTGTTTTAAACGTTGACAAAGCCAAAAGCAAAGATATATACTTATTGATAAGACGTATGCAGTCTGCGCTCAACGAACGTTACGGTATTTGCGCAAAAATCGAAGTGTGTATGATAAATTTCACAAAGGACGACGATGACATTTTCTCAAAACGTTAAAAGCGAAATAATCAAATCGGTCAGAAATCTCAAGGGGTGTTGCGCAACCTCGTTTTTGACTGCCGTTTTAAAATCGATAGGGTCGCTGTCTCTCGAATACAAAAAGTTTTCCTTTACGATAGAGAGCGATAATATCGATTTTTTAAACGTATGCCGTTCGCTCGCGCAGAATCATCTCGACTGCAACGGCAAAATTTACGGTTCTAACGTTAACGCGAAAGGAGCGGCGATATACTCTTGCAGTTTTGACGGAAACATAGGGGACAAGCTTAAATTGACGTCGCGCGACGAAGACAACGCAATGCAATTATGTTCGGACAGCGCCGCGTTTATTCCGACGACCGAATGTTGCCGACGAAGCTTTATGCAGGGTTTGTTTTTGTCGTGCGGATCGGTCGTGGTACCCGTTGCCGATACCGATATAGGCGAAAATCAACTGAATACTAAATACCATTTAGAGTTGCGCTTTGCCGACAGGCTTTTTGCCGAAACCGTAATGTCGCGTTATGCCGAGTTGGAATTCCGAAGGACCGAACGCAAAAATCATACGGTACTGTATTTAAAGGACAGCGAAAAAATCGCCGATTATTTGGTTTTGATCAACGCGATGAAGGGCAAATTGAAGTTGGAAAACATTATTATCGGCAGAAGTATGCGCAACGCCGCAAACCGTCAGCGTAACTGTATTTCCGCCAATATCGAAAAAGCGGTCATTGCTTCGGAAAAGCAGTTGAACGCCATAGCGCGGTTAAAAAGCGATGGCGTATTCGAGAGTTTGCCCGATCAGCTCAAAGAAATTGCCTCCGCGCGCGAGGATAACCCCGAAGCTACTTTGGACGAAATCGCAAGTATGCTCAAAATTTCCAAAAGCGGCGCAAGCCACAGATTTTCGAAGATTATCGACTTAGCTCGAAAGTAACAGCACAGGAGAAAAAATGAAACCGTTTGTACATCTGCATTTACACACAGAATACAGCCTTTTGGACGGTGCCACGCGTATTGACGATATGCTGGCAAAGTGCAAAGAATACGATATGCCCGCTATCGCGGTGACCGATCACGGCAATATGTATTGCGCATGGAAATTCCTCAAAGCCGCCAAAGCTGCCGAAATCAAGCCGATAATAGGATGCGAGTTCTATATGTGCGACGATTTGTACGGCGTAGGATACGACAACAGAGAGTATTTTCACCTCATTCTTCTTGCAAAAAATAACGTCGGTTACTACAATTTGTGCCGCCTGAATTCCATCGCTTTCGTGGATGGTTTTTACTACAAACCCCGAATAGACTTTAAAACGTTACGGAAATATCACGAAGGTCTCATCTGTCTTTCCGCATGCATCGCGGGTCAGTTGCCGCGCCTTCTGCTTGCCGACAGACCCGAAGACGCGCGCGAGCTTGCCATGCAGTACAAAGAGCTGTTCGGCGAAGATTATTATATCGAAATACAAAAGCACGGTATTGCCGACGAGGACGCCGTGATGCCTCAGCTCATCGAATTGGCGCGAGAATTAGATATAAAAATAGTCGTTACCAACGACGTGCATTACCTCAACAAAGAGGACGCCGAAATTCAGGATATTATGATGTGCGTTCAGATGGGTAAGTACGTAGACGACACCGATCGAATGAAGTTTCAGGGAGAGGAGTTTTATCTTAAAAGTCACGACGAAATGGCGGAATTGTTCCCTAATTTGTACGAGGCGGTAGAAAATACTTTGGAAATTGCCGATAAATGTAACGTAGATTTCGGTAAAGAAAAATTACTTCCGCTGTACACTCCGCCCGACGGAATGACGTCGCCCGAATATCTGAGATATCTGTTGGAAGAAGGTCTTAAAGTCAAATATCCCGACTGTACGCAGGAAATCCGCGACCGTATAGAGTACGAATACGGCGTTATTTGCTCTATGGGATTTGTCGATTATTACCTTATAGTGTGGGACTTTATCAATTACGCCAAGACAAACGGCATACCTGTAGGTCCCGGACGCGGCAGCGGAGCGGGCAGCGTTATTGCGTATCTTATAGGCATTACCGAAGTCGAGCCGTTCCGTTTCAACCTTATGTTCGAACGTTTTCTCAACCCCGAACGCAAGTCGATGCCCGACTTTGACGTTGACTTTTGTATGGACAGGCGCGGCGAAGTAATAGATTACGTTCACCGCAAGTACGGCAACGACAACGTATGCCAAATCGTAACGTTCGGTACGATGGCGGCGAAAAACGCCATTCGCGACGTTGCAAGAGTTTTGCGCGTTCCCATTTCCGAGTCCAACCGTCTTGCCAAGATGGTCCCCGACAATTTCCGTTATACGTTGAGGCACTTGCTGGGACAGAAGCCTTACAAGAAAAAGGAAGATACGTATATATCGGACGAACTGATACAGGCATACAACGATCCCGCTACTCACAAGCTTATAGACATAGCAACGCGTATCGAAGGGTCTCCGCGTCAAACGGGAATGCATGCGGCAGGCGTCGTTATCTGCCGCGAAAAAGTGTCGGACCACGTACCTTTGCAGACAAACGGAGGCAGTTTGGCAAAGGGCGGAATCGTAACTACACAGTACAATATGGTAGAGGTAGAGGAATTGGGTCTTCTCAAAATGGACTTTTTGGGATTGCGTACTCTCACCGACATAAAGAAAGCGTGCGACTACGTTTACGAAGATTACGGAGTAAAAGTCGATTTTTCAAAAGACGACTACTCCGACCCCAACGTGTTCAATCTCATAAGCTCGGGCGATACTATGTGCATATTCCAGCTTGAAAGCGGCGGAATGTGCGACCTTATGCGCAAGATGAAACCGACGGGTTTGGAAGAAATTATCGCAGGAATAAGTCTGTACCGTCCCGGACCCATGCAATATATCGGCGACTATATCGACTGCAAATTCGACAAATCCAAAATTCATTACCTGCATCCGTCTATGGAGTCTATTTTGGAAGTTACAAACGGCTGTATCGTATACCAGGAACAGGTTATGCAGCTTGTTCAAAAACTCGCGGGATTTTCCACTGCTCTTGCAGATAACGTGCGTTATGCAATGAGTAAGAAAAAAGCTCAGATGATGAAGGATTTGGGCGAATTGTTCGTTCACGGCGGAACTTGGGGCGACGGCAAAATTTTACGTACGGAAAAAGAAAAAGCAAAAGCCAAGAAGAAGGAAACGGTGCCGGGTTGCATCAACAACGGAATATCCGAAGAAATCGCATTGCAAATCTACCAGCAGTTGGACGATTTTTCGCAGTACGCTTTCAATAAATCTCACGCTACCTGCTACGCTTACGTAACGTATCAAACCGCGTGGTTGAAAAATTATTACCCCGTAGAGTTTATTTGCGCTTTGCTTAACAACCGTATTACCGATATATCTCAGATTAAAAAATATATGGAGTACGCCAAGTCTCAGGGAATTGCGGTGCTGCCTCCGTGCATTAACAAGAGCCGCGACGAATTTCGCGTGGAGAACGGCGCCATAAGATTCGGTCTAGGCGGAATTAAAAATATAGGCGTAGGCATAGTCAAGCAGATTGTAGACGAGCGCGAACGCAACGGAGAATTCTCCGATATGAGCGATTTGTTTGAGAGATGCGCAAATTTCATCAACAAGCGCATGATAGAAAATTTGATTAAAGGCGGAGCTTTCGATTGCTTCAACCGTACGCGCGCGGATATGATACAGTGGTATGCCGAAGAACTTAACGACGTAATAGATCGCAACAAAAAGCACGCGACGGGTCAAATATCCATATTCGATATGATGCCGGAACTTAAAACGTCCGCGCGGACGGAACACGAACAGGTAAAAGAATTTCCCAAACAAGTTTTATATAATTACGAAAACGAAGTGTTGGGTCTTTATATGACGGGGTCTCCCCTCGACGATTACGACGAGATAGCGTCCCGTTTCCGTTTCGATTTCAATACGTCGGAAACTATGGCGTACGTTCCAGACGGGTCGGAGGACGGCGAACCCGTTCGTCCCGTAGTGCAAAAGCGTCCCGTCGTAACGGGCGGAATATTGCGCGATATCCGCGTGGTAGTCGGCAAGGACAACAACCGTATGGCATTCGGCGTGCTGGAAGACAAATACGACAGCATCGAAGTAGGTCTGTACGGCGCAACGTACGAAAAATACAAAACGCTTTTCGGAGCGGACGCGTTTGTGGTGATTAAGGGCGCGATCGGCGAATCGCGCGACGGATATAAAATAGTTATCCGCGAAATAATCAACCCGAAAGGCGACGAAAACGAAGAACGGTTTAATCGGCAAGCGGCATTGAAAACAACGTTATATCTCAATATGGAAAAACGCGACGACGTCAAATACGGCAAAATAGTAGAGTTGCTTCAACAGTATGAGGGCGATATTCCCGTAAAGATAAAAATCGAAGGCAAAGCGTACGGTATGGAAACAACCGTAAGGAAATGTAGCGGAATCGAATACGAACTTGCCGAAATTTTGGGAGAAAAGAACGTAATCTTTTTTGAAAAATAGGGAGCTCGGGTATTCGACCGAAAACGGCTTCACTTCGCCTGTCGGCTCGTTGCAGATTGTTTTCTTGTCGAATACCCTCGCTCCCGTTGGAACAAGGTTAACTTTAATTGACTAGTCTATTGAGATAAATTTGAGCGAACACCCTCGCTCTGCTTGTCAAGCGGTAGACTTTAACGGACTAGTCGGTTGAGATAAGTAGTAGCTCGTTGCAGATACAGCCGAGCGAAGCGAACGCCGACAATAACCGAGTACATCCAAACACGAAAGTTATTGTTCTTTTCATGCCGAACATCGGTCTGCGAGCGTAGCGCAGCGCACCCCGTTGACCGCTTTGGCTACGCAATCCACACTGCGGATATGCGTTTGATGCGTCGCCACCTCGCTCCGCTTGTTAAGCGGTGGACTTTAACGGACTAGCTTATTGTAGTTATGTAGTCTTAAAAAAAACAACGTAATTGCATTGAAACGCACGTAAGCTTTACGCGCGTTTTTTCTTTTTTAGCGCTATTTTTCAACGAATATTCAGTCGGCAAATATAATATATTTATAATTTCTGTCAAAATATTTGCTTGACATTGTTTGTAAAACTGCATAATATATAAACTGCAATTAAAGGTTAAAAGTTGACCTGTGATTTATGTTTCTGCGTTATACTGATAATTCTCACGGAAAGCGGAATAGGAGAACTAAACAATGCTTAAACTACAACAAATTACAAAAGATTACCGTGTTGCGGATACGACGGTACACGCTTTAAAAGGCGTCGATTTGGCGTTCAGAAAAAGCGAATTCGTTTCGATTTTGGGTCCTTCGGGCTGCGGGAAAACCACGTTATTGAACATAATAGGCGGCCTAGACCATTACACGAGCGGCGAGTTGTTTATTAACGGAGTCAGCACCGTCCGTTACGACGACCGCGACTGGGATAATTACCGCAATCACAAGATAGGTTTTGTTTTCCAGAGTTACAATCTTATTCCTCATCAAACCATTTCGGAAAACGTCGAACTGGCGTTGTCTATCTCCGGTATAGACAAGGCGGAACGCGTCCGCCGCGCTCACGAAGCGTTGGATAAAGTCGGTCTTAAAAATCAGTACAACAAAAAGCCGAATCAGTTATCCGGCGGACAATGTCAGCGCGTCGCCATTGCGAGAGCCATAGTAAACGAGCCGGAAATTCTGCTTGCCGACGAACCTACGGGCGCGTTAGATACGTCCACTTCGGTACAGATTATGGATATCATCAAGGAAATCGCCGCCGAACGTCTCGTTATTATGGTGACGCACAATCCCGATATCGCAAAGCAATACTCTACGCGCATAATCAATTTGCTTGACGGCGAAGTTCAGCACGATTCCGATCCGTATAACGGGGATGAAGAACAGGTTGCCGAAGAACCGACGGAAACGGAAGTAAATGTCAAAGCGCCGTCGGACGCAGCGGTCAAAAAGACCAAGCGCAAAAAGCAGAAAAAGTCCAAACTGTCCGCGTGGGGCGCGTTTAAATTGTCGGCGCGCAATCTGTGGTCGAAATTCAAGCGCACCGCTTTGGTGTGCGTTGCAGGCTCCATAGGTATAGTCGGCGTAGCTACGGTACTTGCGGTTTCCAGCGGCGTAAAAGGTTATATCGCCGGTATGCAGGACGATATGTTAAGCGGCAACCCCATTACGATAAGCTCGTCCGCGCTCGATACTGGCGCGCTTATGGCTGTAAGCGACAATTTTATGTCAACGGGCAACTCTTTGCAGGAAAGCGTAAAAGACGGATACGTAAACGTCAATATGATGATAGAGTATCTAGTTTCGCGCGGTAACGATATGTCGTCGTTATTCGTGCAAAACAACATTACTCAGCAGTACGTCGATTACGTAGACGCGATGCCGAAGGAATACTACAACGCTATAGTAAAATACTACGGGCTAAACTTATCCAACAATTTGTATACCGACTATAAATTACAAGGCGGAGATCAGCAGCTGTCGTTGACCGCCGCTACGGAAATTTACACCTCGATGTTGGAAAATACGCAGTACAGCTTCTATTCGCAATTCGTATCTACGTTTTCGTCAAGCTTCAGCGTAGTGCCGAATAATCCCGAGTACATAATGTCTCAGTATGACTTTTTGGGAGAGGGAGGCAAAATAGCTACCGAAGCAAACGAAATAATGATTGTGGTAAGCGACGATACTACGTTAACCGACCTTATGCTCGCGCAATACGGTTATTACAGTCAGGAACAGTTTTTAAGTTTAATATCCAAAGCGGTAGGGGACGACTACGACGAAGATTTGTACAAAAAGGAATTCTCCTACGAGGAATTGCTGGGAAAAACGTTTACGTGGTATCCCAACGATACGGTATTCAACAAAAACACCAATCCTATTACGTCTCAGACGTCGCCGTTCACTTACAATGCCAACGCGCAGGACGGTTGGAAGGACGGCGAGCACATCGATTTGACGATCACCGCCATTTTGAAACCGAAAGCTACGATTTCTTACGGTTGTCTGTCAAACGGGTTCTACTATACCGACGCTTTGGCTCAACACATATTGCAAAGCGGTAAAAATTCGCAAATTGCGGAATATTTGAGAAACGCGGAAAACCAGTCGTGTCTCAGTACGGTAGCTACGCATAAGACGAGCGGATTCAAATTGTATTCGGGTATTACGTACGATTATACGTTTTATATGAACAAGCTCAATCCCGAAACGCAACAAATGGAAGAGAAGGAATTTAATAATAAAGGAGTAGTAGGTTCGCAAGGTTCGGGTCTGGATATGCTGCTCGGTATGTTGAACGTGCCTACCGCTTCGGAATATACTACGAAATCCTACACTCTGTCGCTGCGTAACGTGGGAGGAAACGACCTTGCAAGCAGCATTGCCGTCTATCCGTTAAGTTTCGACGACAAGGATTTGGTGACTGATTATCTTAACGCCTGGAACGGAGACGGCGACGTAGTGATAAACGGCGTTACTGTTCCCAAAAAGGACGTTGTAAACGAAGACGGCGACGTAGTGACAAAGGGACGTTCCGATATTATGTATACCGACAATTTGGAGCTGGTAATCAACATAATCAATCAGTTTATCGATATCATTACGACGGCGTTGATTGCCTTTACCGCATTGTCGCTGCTTGTATCTACCGTTATGATTGCCATCATTACGTACGTGTCGGTAATAGAGCGTATAAAGGAAATAGGCGTTATAAGGTCGTTGGGCGGCCGCAAGCGCGACGTATCCAATCTGTTTATCGCCGAAACGTTTATTATCGGCGGTATATCGGGCGTGTTCGGCATACTGGTAACTTACGGTATTTCGGCGCTGCTCAATGCTATTTTGGGTTCGCTGTTCGACATTTACACAATCGCCGCATTACCTTTCTGGCAGGCGCTTGTGATGGTAGGCGTAAGCATCGTATTGACGTTGATTTCGGGATTGATACCTGCAAGCATAGCGGCGAAAAAAGATCCCGTCGAATCCTTGCGTTCGGAATAACGGTTCAATAATCTGTCGCACTCTTTTTACGTTAAAGTAAAAGACAAAAAATAAAAAGCGTGCTTTCACGCGATGACAAGAGGCTTTCGGATACAACCCCGAAAGCCTCTTTATATTGCGTTTTTTACGCTATTGTATTAATTTGATTTGTCGTTTCGCTGTCGAATTCGTTCGGGCAAGAATTCTTGAATTTTGCTTTCAAATGCTATAACGTTTACGCCAAACATTTTAGCAAGAGAGAATATCCTATCGGCACTCTGGCGTAAAACTTATAAATCAGTTATTATTCGCTTAACGTCAACTTTAAGTTCTCCGTCGTTATTCCAATGATTAATTACATTTTGCACAGGTATTATTTCATCTATGGATTTATTGCACGTCAATAGCATAGTTTCCATAAAATGCCACTCCCTAGAAATTATAAAACAACAACTTATTGTCTTTATAATAATGGCTCTGTCAAACTCGACGTAATAGTTTTTGCTACTAATACTAATTCTATCGGAGACGATTTGCACTCCCAATATTTTTTCGTTAACATTAATTTTTTTAACAGGATTTTGTTCACAATACCCTCTAAACACATCATCGGAATCAACTGTTTTGCAAGTAAAATAACTAATGTCCTCATGTGTACCGAAATACTCCACGTCGTGGACCTCATTGTAAACGTCTATAGAGTTTGACGACGCATTTATTCTTATCACGCCAAAAGTCCTATTAATTGCTACCTTATCATCATCTAATTCAAAAGAAACAAGTTGAGAATCTATCATGCTTTTTAAGATTGCCAACATGTCGTTGTTAAGTTTACATTCAATCATCGTCATTTTTTCTCCTCAAAATGAATTTTTTGTTCTTTAATGTTTTGGGGTGAAGAAATATTTATGTCCACCGCAGGGCTTTTTGATTTTGACACTTCACGGTATGTAATAATAGTGCCGTCGGAAAGTCTGCAAATTTTCAATTTGCCACCGTTAAGAATATCAATTCTGCCACCCACACTGATATTTGTATAAAAGTCTTTTGCTGTTTCTATAGGGTTTCGACTGTATATTACTCGCACGCCGGAATTTTTTCCGGGAGACCCAAAGTATCCATGTTGTGTTAATGGATATTTTCCTGACATTCTTTGTGCGTTACTTTCGACAGTAGTTTTTCCACCCTTCGTCCCGTTAAACAATCCGCTTCTGCCTGCTCCCATTTCAGATTACCTCCTTTTTGTGAGATAAACCGAAATTGCTTTCAAAAGATAGCACGTTTACGCCGAACATTTTAGCAAGAGAAAATATCCTATCCGGCGCTCTGCCGTAAACGATTACGTTTTTCGGCATAAGCTTTTGAATAACGTAATCTAAGCCTTGCGTGAAAAGTTGCTTGTACGCAAGCGACTTTATGCAACCATGCGTACCTATTGCAATAGTAGAATTTATTTCCACTCCTTTACACGACAACTCTAAACTTCGTTCGTCGCCCCAACGTACGTTTGGAATTACGGGGATATCGTTATCGTTCAACCATGCGCCGACAGCCTTGCCTCGATAAGTATTCCATACTTGCATCGCATAAGGCATGTCGTAGTATAAACTGTAATCTGGCGTGATGACGCCGTCGAACCGTTTGAGTATGGGAAGATACCTGTTGGGATTTTTCCAAAGTCGCTCAATCTTTTCGTCGTGTTCGTAAAAAACAACAAAGCCGCTGTGGTCTTTTGCCGAAATTGCTTCGGTAAAAGGGACAAGTCTCGTAGGAATCAAACTCGTCGTTTTGACGCACGGTATTTCCTCTTCACCGTCAAATTTGGCACTCCGCACCATAAACGCGTTAAATACGTCTTTGCACCCCGTGCCATAGGGCGCACTGTTTTTGTACATAGCAGTATCTCCTTGAATTAATGTCAACCTTTGGTTGCCGTCAAATATGTTGACACAAAAGAAGGGTCCGTGCTATAATAGATTAGTTCATGGTGCTGTTACAGCGCTGAACCCCGAAAGCGCGTAATCGTTGTTCCAGCAACTTTTAGGCGCTTTTCTTTTGTGTTAAATTACATACTGAGTTTGTCGTTTTTGTAATTCTTTAAGGAATTCCTTTTCAAAGTCCAACAGATAGGACTCTCCATATCGACACTTTCGCTTACTGACAGCAGTCCACCATATTGTCGAAGCTGCATATGACAGCCCAAATCTTTCTGCATATTGATTAGGCGTCCGTAATTTTTCTTTAATAATGACCGATTGCGGTGCAAGCAGACATTTTGCAAAATTATCCGCAAGAATTTCGTCTTTTTCATTTAGCTCGGCGGTTTCTTTAAAACAATCCCCCGAAACAACATGCTTAATTTCGTGCGCTATGGTAAATCTTTGAGCTGCTTCAATAAAATCAATATCGTTGTAGTACGTGTCGTAATATAATTTGTTTCCTCTAATTATAGCAATTGTAAGTCCTTTATCTGTTCCAGGTATAGCAAGTAGTTTTTCCAATTTTTGCGGCGATAAGGTCGAATACGGTATTAAGTTCATACCGATTTTGCGAGCCAATTCAAATACGTCTACGGGAAAATTATAAAACCCGTAGTCTAACAACACATCTTGTGCAAGATGCGTCATATTGTCGAAATTTTCACCAGTCAACTCAATTATCATCTTCCTCTCCGTATAAAATGGAAATAATATCTTTTTTATCGCTTGCGGTAAAAATGTTTCTATTTCTCGCAACAATCAGCTTGACTTCTTCTACCGCATTTTGCTGAACGTACGTATCGCTAGCTCCGATTAAATATGCAGCCGATACGCCTAATGCTTTTGCAATGTTTTGTACGACGTCTGCACGCGGCTCGATGTCGCCGCGTAAATATCTGCACAAAGACGGTTCCGTAATACCACTGATTTTAGATAATTCCTTTTGCGATAATTTTTTTTCTCTCATTATTTCTTTTACTCTATCTTTAAATGCCGTCATACCTTTCAGTCCTCCTTTTTCCGTCATCTTTATTATACTATTTCATTTTCGAAATTGCAAGCGTTTCAGATATAAAATTTTGGTTTGATTTAAAATTTATGAACAGACTACATAAAGTGTACCCAAAAGGTTGGGTAGAGAAAAAAACTTTTTAGCGCGCTTCAAAAACTATGACTTTTTGTTGTCACATTTATTGTTTGCGTTATCCTTCTGCGCAGACAAAGTTCGTGTGGATAGGAATTGTTCCGAATGATAAAATAGAAAAGAAGAGGAACTCTATGCTAGTTCCGTCTCGCCTAGCTGTTGCAATCAATGCGGCGCATCAACGGGGCGACAAAAAAAGCAACGAGCAAGTAGCACGTTGCCGTATTTGTGACTTTATCGGTGTCGCTATCGAGCACGATTGTCAGATATATATAAAATTTATCGCATAGATTTATTTTGATGCGGTCTTGCCGCATTATGAAGCTCCTGCGTACGTCAGGAGCGATTTTGCTTTTGAAACACGTCAATCCTTTCGATACTCCAAAATATCTGCCGGTTGACAGTCCAATTCTTTGCAAAGGGCGTTCAGTGTCGAAAACCTGATAGCGGAAATTTTACCTGTTTTTATGTTAGACAGATTTGCGTCCGTCAAACCTATCTTGTCCGCAAGATCTTTCAGCTTAACGCCTCTGTTTTTCATTACCTTATCCAAATTCAATACTATCATAGCGTCTCGTCGTCGTTTTTCTGTAATTCGTTACCGTACCTGAAAAACATACCGAACAAAAACAGTACGATACCGGCAATAATTCCGCCGAACTCTATCGGGAACACCAATTCGGTGTTCGGACAAATGGCGCGCAAGAGAATCGAACCGACAAGCGCGGGAACTACCGAAAGAAGAATAATGAATATCGCTATTTTTTTCAGATAATGACTTACCCGTTCGCCGAACGGCGCCTGTCCGTCGTTTACGCTTTTAAATATGCTCTCTACGTTCCACAAAAGTCCGATAGTCATAAATGCGTAAAGGGCAAGCGTACCGAATAAAACCGCCGTTTCCGCAACGGTTAAACTTTCGATAGCGTGAGTGCAAGACAGCGCAATCGCCAAAGCAATAAATGCAAGACATGCCGCGCAGCTTAAAAAGTAAAGCACTTTCGTTACGATATAACAAACTTTTGCTGTTTTAATAATCTGTTTTTTAGTTTCCATATAACGCTCCTCCGTTAATATCATTGAATACAATATAACGTAAAAATTATCGTTTGTCAATAATTTTTATCGATAAACAATAATTTTTCTGCAATTTAAAAGCGTTATTTGGCGTTTCTTTCCGAATTGCGCGGTTTAGTACGAATTTCGATTCGAACGCGCGAACGACTGCACGTATTTCTTGCGACATCCGTATAAACAAGAGTTTCTTGCTTTTGCAGAAAAAAAAAGAACGTCGCAATCATAAGCGAGAGGTTTTTTGTCGTTCGGACGCGCCGACTTGCGCGGATGTTTTTATTACGGTATCGAAAGCGGTTTCGCGGTTTTAACTGAAATTTCGTTAAAATTGTTTGCCGCAGAGGTCAAATTCAGTTTGCATAAAGTTTAAATTAGTATATAATTATATAATTATACGCATTTAACGTCAGAGCGACGGAATGCGGCAAAAGAGCGCAAGTATCGCTACGTAGGAAAGCAGAGTTCGGTTACCGTATGGCGAAGAAGCGCAGTAAAATATATGATAAAAAAATCTGAGAATCAAGGATAATATTTATGATAAAAAAATTATTGAAAGGAGCAAAGGGATACGGCAAACAGTCAATCGCCACCGTGCTGTTGGTATTGTTCGAAACGGCGTTGGAAGTTATTTTGCCGCTGTTGATGGCGGTTATTCTCAACACCTTGCAAACGTACACCGCAACGGATCCTTTGTTGGAAGAGGGCGCTGTGTTGACGTATCTCGATTTTAATTCGTGGTCGCTCGTGCGTCTTACGGAGGGCGCGTTGATTGACTCGCAGGTGCTTTTACATACCGTAATAACCTACGGAGTTCTTATGATAGTGTCGGCGATCTTCTCGTTAACCTTCGGCGCTCTTGCGGGAAAACTTTGCGCGCAGGCAGGCGCGGGATTTTCCAAAAACGTACGCGCAAGTCTGTTCGCTAAGGTTCAGGATTTCTCTTTTTCCAACGTGGATAAATTTTCTACCGCGAGCCTTGTAACCCGTTCCACTACGGACGTAAACAACGCTCAGCAGTCGTTTATGATGATTATACGTACCGTTATACGCGCGCCGGCAATGTTAATCTTTTCCACGATTATGGCGTTCGTCAACGAGCCGAGCATGGCGTGGATTTTCCTACTGGCGATTCCCGTATTGGGAATCATTATGGCGCTGCTGTCGATGAAGGTTCATCCGCTGTTTAAGAGTATGTTGACCAAATACGACAAAATGAACGCAAGCGTTCAGGAAGATTTGGTTGCGATAAGAGTAGTCAAAGCGTTTGTAAGAGAGGACTACGAAGAGCAAAAGTACCGCGAGCAAACGGAAGAAGTCCGCAAAGCCCAACTCAAAGCGGAAAAGCTTATGGTGTTGATGAATCCTTTGGTAAGCGTAGTGCTTTACGGAACGATAATTGCGTTGTTGATAATCGGCGGACGCGATATAGCGAACGGTTCTATTAAGTCGGGAACGCTGTCCGCGATGATGAGTTATTGCACGCAGATACTTATGTCCGTTTTGATGATTTGCTTTATAGCCGTTCAGCTTGTTATGAGCAGAGCAAGCATAGACCGTATCTACGAGGTTTTGGAAACGGAGCCCGATATTAAGGACGGCGAGAACGACAAAACGGTAAACAGCGGAAGTATTCAATTTGTTAACGTTGATTTTTCCTATTCGAATAATGCCGAAAATCTTACGTTGGAAAATATTAACCTTAATATCGAATCGGGCGAAACGGTGGGGATTATCGGCGGAACGGGCGACGGCAAGAGCAGTCTCGTCCAGCTTATACCGCGTTTTTACGACGTATTTAACGGACAAATTTTGGTAGACGGAACGGACGTAAAAGACTACAAACTGTTCAACTTACGCGAGGGCGTTTCTATGGTATTGCAGAAAAACGTCTTGTTCAGCGGAACGATCAGAGAAAATCTGCTGTGGGGAAATAAAGACGCTTCGCAGGAGGAAATAGAAGAAGCTTGCAAAGCCGCATGCGCGGACGACTTTATCAAGTCTTTCCCCGACGGTTACGATACCGATCTGGGTCAGGGCGGCGTCAACGTTTCGGGCGGACAAAAGCAGCGTCTGTGTATTGCCAGAGCGTTGCTCAAAAAGCCCAAAATTATGATATTGGACGATTCCACAAGCGCGGTCGATACGGCAACCGATGCTAAAATACGCGCGGGACTTAAGCAAATTGCAAGCGATATGACGACGATCATTATTGCCCAGCGTATATCTTCCGTAGAAAACTGCGACAAAATAGTCGTTTTGGACGACGGAAAGATAAACGCGGTAGGCACTCACAAGCAACTGTTGAAAACTTGCTCGATTTATCAGGAAGTTTACAATTCTCAGCAGAAGGCGACCGTAGAGGAAGGAGGCGCAAACAATGCCTAAACCTATGGGAAAGAATAGAGGGATGGGCGCCGCCCGTCCTCAGAATATCAAAGGAACGGTGGGCAGACTGCTTAAATACCTCAAACCTCATATAGGCAAGATGGTGATTGTACTCGTCTGCTTGATATTGCAAGTATTTGCCAATATCGGCGCGACGGCGCTGTTGAAACCGCTGCTTCCGGGACTTGTTCCCACCGTAGACGAGTCGACTGCTTTAACGGGTATAGCTTCCATAGACGCTTACGCGTATTCGGGAGTATTCGAAGATAAACTTATTTATATGGCGATTTTGGTGTCTGCCATTGCCGTACTCTACGTGTTCGCCGTATTACTGACGTACCTGTCAAACCGTTTGTTAGTGCAGATTTCCACGTCGACGATGACACTTATGCGTAACGAACTGTTCGCTCATATGCAGAGACTTCCGATAAAAGTGTTCGATACGAACACTCACGGCGAACTGATGACGCGCTACACCAACGATATAGATATGATGAACGAATTTATCGCGCGCTGCATACCGCAGATGGTAAGCAGTATCATGACGATAATAGGCGTATTCGCTATGATGTTCGCATTGAGTTGGCAGTTGGCGCTGGTCATGATAGTAATGGTTGCGCTTATGCTGGTTATCGTAAAAGTGATAGGCGGCAAATCGCAGCGGAATTTCGTCGCGCAGCAGCAAGCCGTCGGTAAGCTTAACGGTTATATAGAGGAACTTGTAGAAGGTCAGAAAGTGGTCAAAGCTTTTAATCACGAGGAAACGGCGATTGCGGAGTTCGACGTTATCAACAGTTACTGGCAGAAAGTTTCCGGCAAGGCGAACGGTTACGCTAATATAATGGGACCGATTATGAACAATTTGTCGCACTTCTTCTATGCGGCGATCGCTATTATCGGTACGGTTATCGCAATCAACAACGAATCGCCTTTGGAATTCGTCGGAATCATATCGGTCTTTCTGCTGTATATCCGCAATATCAGTAACCCCATTCAACAAATATCTCAGCAAATCAATCTGGTGTTTATGGCGGTTGCCGGCGGAGAAAGAGTTTTCGCTTTGCTGGATACCCCGAAAGAAACGGACGACGGATACGTGACGTTGGTCAACGCGCGTATAGACGAAAAAGGCAACATAACGGAAAGCGACGCGCGCACGGGTCACTGGGCGTGGAAGCATCCGCATCACGACGGCGGCGAAACTACTTATACCGAATTGAAAGGAGACGTACGTTTCGAAGACGTAACTTTCGGTTACGAGGAGAACAAAACCGTATTGCGCGACGTCTCGCTGTTTGCAAAACCCGGTCAGAAGATTGCGTTCGTAGGTTCTACGGGCGCGGGTAAGACGACGATAACTAATCTTATCAACCGTTTTTACGACGTTCCCGACGGAAAAATACGTTACGACGGAATAAATATCAACAAAATCAAGAAAGCCGACCTTCGCCGTTCTCTCGCTATGGTGTTGCAGGACACGCACCTGTTTACAGGAACAGTAATGGATAATATCCGTTACGGCAGACTGGACGCGACGGACGAAGAATGTATAGCGGCGGCAAAATCTGCAAACGCGCATCAGTTCATAAAGCACTTGCCCGACGGTTACGAAACGATGTTGACGCGCGACGGCGAAAATTTGTCGCAAGGTCAACGTCAACTTCTGGCTATCGCCAGAGCTGCGGTCGCAGATCCGCCCGTACTGATTTTGGACGAGGCAACGAGCAGTATCGACACCCGTACGGAATGGTTGATAGAAAAAGGCATGGATACGCTGATGAAGGGACGGACTACGTTCGTTATCGCTCACAGACTTTCCACCGTACGCAACAGCGACGCTATTATGGTTTTGGAGCACGGCGAAATAATCGAACGCGGCAATCACCAGGATTTAATAGCGCAAAAGGGCAAGTATTATCAACTTTACACGGGAATGTTCGAATTGAGCTGATATGCCGCGAAAGGTTGATATAACCGAACAACAATTTCATTTCGAACCGCGATATGCTGTAACAGCTTATCGCGGTTTTGTAATTTTAGCCATACAGCAATCGAACACTACAAGCCTACAAAGCATATCCTGAGCGCTCTTGATCCATTCCGTTGCTCTAACGTACATACAGTACGCCGTCAAAACCTTGAAGGTTCGACTACTCTATGGTTAAAGCAGAACCGTATCTTGCGCGGCAGCGCTTTATCGCAGCGTTTGCATTGCGTTCCGTTATCAACTGTCCGCAAAACGTCTTTTTGTATTCGCGGAAATCATTTTTCGCGTAAAGTGTTTACCTTTTTTCCGATTTGTTATAAAATGTACGCGTAAATATATTTGTAAGGAGATTCCGATGTTCGATATTCTTGTAGTGGAAGACGACAAAAACACCCGAAAACTTCTGACGACCATTTTAAGTAATCACGGATACAATACACTCTCGGCAACTAACGGCGAAGAAGCATTGGAAACGCTGGAACACAATCACGTCGATTTGATTGTGCTAGACGTTATGATGCCTAAAATGGACGGCTACGAATTGACGAAAACGCTCCGAGACGGCGGCAGCCAGCTTCCCATGCTTATGCTGTCGGCAAAACAAAACGTGACGGATATCAAACAGGGGTTTGTCGTAGGCATAGACGATTACCTTACCAAACCGTTCGATTTCGAAGAATTGCTGCTTCGTATCAAAGCTTTGCTTCGCCGTTCTAAGATAGTATCGGAAAACAAACTTGTTATAGGAGGCGTAACTCTCGATTACAATTCGTACTCGGTGGTAACGAAAGACGGCGCCGAAACGCTGCCGCAAAAGGAATTTCTGTTGCTTTTCAAATTGCTTTCCTATCCCGAAATCGTCTTTACGCGTATGCAGCTTATGGACGAGATTTGGGGAATGGACGCCGAGAGCGACGAACATACGGTTAACGTTCATATCAACCGTTTGCGTACTCGGTTTGCGGATACGAAAGAGTTCGAGATAGTAACCGTGCGCGGATTAGGTTACAAGGCGGTAAGACACGATGAAGAAAAATAGCGTAAAAACGGGCAGGGTTAAAAATAACAACGCTAAGGTTTTCAACCGAATTACGTTGATAGTCGTTTTGGGATTGTTTGCGTTGCTTACCGTATCGTCTTTGGTTACTTTCGGTATGTCCGCGTTTTTGGCGAGATGGATGCACGTTGACGAGAACAACGTTCTGGTCTACGGTATGTTGGTGCTTTTGATGAGCATAGTGTTCGGTTTTGCGTTGTCTTTCGCGTACTCCGCCGTTATGATAAAAGCCAGCCGCCCGTACCTCGAAGCGCTGCAACGCATTGCCGAATGCGACTTTTCTGCGCGCATAACGGACAGCTCGGTATTCGCCAATTTCGGAATTGCGCAGAATTTTAACAATATGGCGGAGCAGTTGGAAAACGTAGAAACTCTGCGCGAAAATTTTATTTCGGATTTTTCGCACGAGTTTAAAACGCCAATCGTCTCTATATCGGGTTTTGCAAAGCTCCTTAAAGACCCCACCCTTACCAAAGAGCAGCGCGACGAATATTTAGACGTAATAATCGACGAATCGGACAGACTTGTAGGACTGTCCGAGAGCGTGCTTATGCTTAACCGTCTGGATACCATAGTCGTTGTTAAAGAAAATTACCGTCTTGACGAACAGTTAAGGCAATGCGTGCTTATGTTCGACAAACAGCTTCGCGAAAAAAATATATCGCTTAATATGGAGTTGGAAGATGCGGAAATATACAGTAATGAAAAACTGCTTAGTCAGGTATGGGTTAATCTTATGTCCAACGCCGTAAAGTTTACTCCGTTCAACGGAACGGTATCCGTTGCATGCTCCGTCAATCAATCGGAAATTTGCGTCAGCGTAGAGGACAGCGGATGCGGAATGAGTCGGGAGGTTCTGAGCAATATTTTCAACAAATTTTATCAGGGCGACAATTCTCACACAACGACGGGTAACGGTTTGGGACTGTCTATAGTCAAAAAAATCGTCGATTTGCTTGAGGGAACGATAGAAGTGACGAGCGAACCGGATAACGGAAGCAAATTTGTAATAAAATTTGCCGCAGTAAAGTGACGGATATGTTAAAGCAGGGAGACGTCATCCGTTTTAAAGCGGAAAATTACGCCGACGCGGAGACGGTAGGTGTCGTGCAAAATACGGCAGTGTTTGTACCGCGCTTAATCGTCGGAGAGGAAGCGACGGTAAAAATAAATTACGTCAAGAAAAACGCGGCGTACGGCGACGTAGTGCAAATTACAAAGCCGTCCGCCAAACGCAGAAAACCGCCTTGTCCCCGTTTCGGCGAATGCGGAGGATGCGCCCTTTTGCATATGGCGTATTCCGAACAGCTTGTATTCAAGCGGGATAAGGTTTGTCGCAATCTCAAAAAAATAGGAAAGTTGGACGCGGAAGTTTTGCCGTGCGTACCTTCCGCGCTTACTTTGGGTTATCGCAACAAACTGAGTCTGCCCGTTTCGGGGAAACGCGGCAACGCGGTAATCGGGATGTACCGTCGCAATTCGCACGAGGTAATTTCCTGCGAGCGCTGCCTTTTGGGCGGCGAGTGGGCGGCTACGCTTGCGAAAATTTTTAAAGACTATCTCGATTCGGAGGGAATAGCGCCTTACAATGAAAAAGATTTCAGCGGCGAAGTCCGTCATCTGGTAGCGCGTTATATCGACGGACAGCTGCTTGCGGTCGTTGTTTCCAACGGGGAATTCAAAAGAGATTTATCTCCTTTTGCGCGCAGTTTGGAGCGGCATTTTGACAAATTCGGTTTGTTCGTAAACGTTAACAATAACAAAAACAACGTAATAATGGGTAAATCCACTACTCATATATGCGGACTGCAATATATCGAGAGCGAGCACTTGGGCGTAAAATTTCGACTTCGCCCCAACAGCTTTTTTCAAGTCAACAACGGCGTAAAAGACGCGATTTATCTTAAAGTAAAGGAGCTTTTGGATTTGTCTCAAACGGAAGCTCTTATCGATTGCTTCTCGGGAATAGGCGTTTTGACAAACGTACTGGCAGACGGTAAATTTCAAACGTACGCGATAGAGATAGAACCGTCCGCCATATCTGACGCGAAGGAACTTGCCGAACTTAACGGCAAAAAAATCTTCAATATCTGCGGCGACGTCAACAAGGAATTACCCAAACTTGTAGAAAAACTGACAAATAAAAAACTTACGCTTACGGTTGACCCTCCGCGAAAGGGTTTGGGAGATACCGTTTGTCAAACGATACTGCAAGCGAATATAGACAATATAGTGTATATTTCGTGCGATTCCGCAACGCTTGCGCGCGATTTGTCAATGCTGTCATTCGACTACGACGCAGTCTACGTCGAACCGTATGATATGTTTCCTCAAACCGACCAGGTGGAAACCGTAGTTCTTCTTGCTCGCAAGAAGAACAGCTATGCATAATTCGTCAAGTCGCTGCGCGTGCGCAAAGCGGCGCAGACGAATACGCGCATAGCGAACCGAAGCGTAAGCAAGGTTACTACGGTTTCGGTACGGTCAAGTTTCGCGCTCGGCGCGAGAGAAAACATACATTGATTAAAAATCAATATATGTTTCCAAAAATCGAAGCACTAATTTCTTGTTCGCAAGGCGGAATAGTCACGGTAAGACAATGAGTTCGGCGAAGGGGGAGTGACAGTTCTCGCTAAACAAGATAAAGGAACGCGCCGAAGAACGGAAGCCGAAAGAAAGGGTAACTTATATAATGATTAATGCCTACATAGAGCAGAAATACGGTTTTAAAGTTCATACGGCATACATTGCGGAAGTTAAGCGAGAATTGGGGTTGCCGATGTACGACGCGCCAAACGCAATAGAACAATTAAAACGTCCATGTCAACACCCAACGCCAAGAATGATTGAAGAAATAAAGTCAGCGTTAAAACATTTTGAAATTATCGGCAAATAAAATTATACGATTTGTTTAAAATGATGTTTGATCAAAAACAATTTTGAGGAGATAGTATTTAGAGAAAGATAATGTACTGCTCCTCATTTTTGA
>JAMPAB010000022.1 GCA_023667435.1 Corallococcus sp.
TCACTACCGTAGGAACTACGAACTCGTCCGTTACGCCCTCGCTGTAGCTTCGTTTAAGTTCTTCCGACGGATTGTCCGTCGTTCTGTCTCCTACGCCTAACGTCAGCATATCGTAAGCCTTTTCCACTCTGTCCCAACGGTTATCTCTGTCCATCGCATAATACCTGCCGCACACGGTGGCAATCTTGCCGAAACTAAGCTCGTCCATTTTATCTTGAAGCTGTTGAATAAACGTAACTCCGCTCGTGGGGGACACGTCGCGTCCGTCCATATAGCAGTGAACGTAAACGTTATCCAAACCTTCGCGTTTTGCTAATTCTATCAACGCGAATAAGTGCGTAATGTGAGAGTGTACTCCGCCGTTGGAGCAAAGTCCCATAACGTGCAACTTACCGCCGCTTTTCTTTACCGCTTCCACCGCGCCCAGCAATGCGGAATTAGTAAAGAAATCCCCGTCGGAAATCGACTTCGTTATGCGCGTAAGTTCCTGATAGATTACGCGTCCCGCGCCGATATTGAGATGTCCTACTTCGCTGTTACCCATTTGACCTTCGGGCAGTCCGACGGCAAGACCGCTCGCTTCGAGCGTCGTCGTGGGATAGGTGGACATAAGGTAGCGAACGTACGGCGAACAGTTTACGCCTATCGCGTTACCTCTTTCCTGTTTGGACAGACCGTATCCGTCCATAATAATCAATGCCGTTATTTTTTTTCGATTCATACCACACCTGTATTATTTTTTAGCGTTTACTACTTTTGCGAATTTCTCCGCTACGAGACTCGCGCCGCCGATAAGTCCGCCGTCTATTTCGGGCATATCGAGAAGTCCTTCGGCGTTCTTGTCGTTCATGCTTCCGCCGTACTGAATATACAACGCGTCGGCAACCTTTTTACCGTACTTTTGCGCGAAAACGCTGCGGACGTACGCTATTGCATCGTTTGCCTGTTCGTCGGTAGCGGTAACCCCCGTTCCTATTGCCCACACAGGTTCGTAAGCTACGATTACGTCGGACAGTTCCTCTGCAGTAATATCCTTAAAACCTTCCTCAACCTGACGTTTAAGAACTGCCTCCATATTACCATCGTTACGTTCGGAAAGAGTTTCGCCTATACACACAATAGGTTTAAGCCCCGCGCATAATGCGGCTTTGGTACGCAAAAGCACGGTTTCGTCCGTCTCGCCGAAATAAGTGCGGCGTTCGCTGTGTCCTAGTACTACATACTCTACGCCCAACTCGGTAAGCATAGAGGGGGCTATTTCGCCTGTATACGCGCCGCTCTCTTTCCAGTGGCAGTTCTGCGCGCCGACGTGGATATTAGTTCCTTTTGTCAGCTTTACCGCTTTGCATAAATCGGTAAAAGGCACGCAGATAATAACGGTGTTGACGGTATTCTTTACAAGAGGAATAAGCTCGGTAATCAACGCTTCCGTCTGTACGCGATTATTGTTCATTTTCCAGTTGCCTGCAATAATTTTATTTTTCATAATGATAAGTTCTCCTAACTGTATTGAATAGACTGATTTAAACTCAACGGCATACAAAACTGTATGCCGCAAAAGTTAAATTCAGCTTGAATATTATTTCTCGTTTAAACAAGCGATACCGGGAAGCACTTTGCCCTCGAACAATTCGAGACTTGCTCCGCCGCCTGTGGATACGTGCGACATTTTGTCCGCATAACCCAACTGAGCGACTGCCGCAGCCGAATCGCCTCCGCCGATAATGGTCGTAGCGGAACTGTCCGCCATTGCTTTGGCAACAGCGTTAGTGCCGGCTGCAAGAATGGGATTTTCGAAAATTCCCATAGGTCCGTTCCAAATAACCGTCTTTGCGCCCTTGATAACGTCTGCGTACAGTTTGCAGGTTGTAGGTCCGATATCCGCTCCTTCGCGATCGGCGGGAATAGCGTCGATATCTACCACCTTCGTTTCGACCTTAGCATCGATGGGGTTGGGGAAATCGGCGATCGTTACGCAGTCTACGGGAAGATAAATTTTCTTGCCCGCTTTTTCCGCCTTAGCAAGCATATCGCGGCAGTAATCTATCTTTTCTTCGTCGAGAAGGGACTTTCCGATTTCGTATCCCTGCGCCTTTAAGAAAGTGTACGCCATTCCTCCGCCGATAACGAGAGTGTCGCATTTTTCAAGCAGGTTGTTTATTACGTTAAGCTTGTCGGATACCTTTGCTCCGCCCAAAATCGCCACAAACGGACGAACGGGATTATCCAGCGCATCCGCCATAACGGACAATTCTTTTTCGATAAGGAAACCGCAAACCGCAGTTTTGACAAATCCGTACTCTACAATAGCGGCGGTACTTGCATGCGAACGGTGCGCCGTACCGAAAGCGTCGTTTACGTAAACTTCGGCAAAAGCGGCAAGCTTCTTGCAGAATTCCTCGTTTCTGCCTTCTTCGCCGGCGTCGAAACGCGTGTTTTCCAACAACACTACTTCGCCGTTTTTCATTGCGGCGACTTTAGCTTGCGCGTCCTGTCCTACGATATCCGTCGCGAACGTCACCTTGCCGCCGAGCAGCTCGTTTAATCTGTCCGCTACCGGTTTAAGACTGAATTTTTTAGCGTCGCCTTTAAGCGCTTTGGCAATCATTTCCGCCTTAGCCGTTTCGCGTTCGTTTTCGGGAAGCGCTTCGAGGGCAGCTTTTTCCTTTTTGTTTAATTTAAAATCGGGCGTAAAAATGTTGTGGGGTTTTCCCAAATGCGAACATAAAATAACCTTTGCGCCCTGCTCCATCAAATATTTAATGGTCGGAAGCGCGCCGTTAATACGGTTTTCGTCGGTTATTACGCCGTCTTTCATAGGTACGTTGAAATCAACGCGTACCAGACATTTTTTTCCTTGAACGTTTACGTCTTTGATGCTCTTTTTGTTCATCTTAAATCGCTCCTTTATTTTTGATTTATTCGGATTAAGTAGCCGATAGAACAGACGCTTGCCTGCTTCGAATCCGTCGGAAACGAAAGCCGAATTTGTTATAATACCATTATAGTTTTTTGTCATAACGTTGTCAACCGATTAGCTATTGACATTATTTATAGTTGTCAGAAAATAAAACTATGACCGAAAAACAAGCGGGAACGAAACTCGCAAAAAAGCGCGGATAAAAGCGGTAAAACGTTTTTGGGGATAGTTGCCGAACAAAGTCAAACAAACCATTTGTCGTTGCTTAATACCGTTTCATTGTCGGGATACAACGTCTTGACCGTTTTGTGATAAAATTTAGCTTGCCTGAAATCGCCCAACCTCCACCAACATACGGAAAGTTGAACGTTGGGATAAAACGTCTGATAATAATCGTTTACGAAACCGACGCGCATACGGCTTGTAAGCGCGTACTCGTACCAACGGGTGGCGTAAAGATAGTTTCCCTTTAAATATTCGACGTCGCCGAACAGACAGCATACTTCGCTGTCGGGAGGGAGAATCGCTACGCTTTTGCTCAAATAATACGCCGCCTGTTTACAGTCTGCGTTTTTAATGCAGTTGCGCGCCAGCATTTTATATCCTTGCGTTCTGTCGGCGGCGTAAGCGCGCTCATTCGAGCAAAATCTTACCAGAATGGGAAACGCTTCGTCGTAACGTCCGCAGTCGGTAAGCGTACGCGCGTAGTAAAATTTGTCGCGTAACGTAAATCTTCTGCCTTTGCTTAAAGCCTTGCGGTAAATATCCAGATTGCGTTGCGAATGGTCGGCGCGTGAAACGTGGATTACATCGCAATTAAGATAATGAACTTGTCCGAAAGGAGGTATCGCTTCGTGAATGAAACCTTTAAAACGGCACTTGGGACATTTGCGGATTATACGCTCCCGCCAAAACCAAAATTGCGAGCTCTCTCCCATGCGGTATTTGAGATAAACGAAATCCTGACACTGCCTGTCGTCTGCCAGCCAATTTTTTATACAGTCGATTGTTTCCGTCGGCAAATCGTCGTCGGCATCCAGCCACATAACGTAATCGCCCGTCGCTTTACTCAGACAGTAATTGCGCGCTTTAGAAAAGTCGTCGCGCCATTTATAAAAATAGACGTCCGCATATCTGCGCGCCACGTCTGCGGAACGGTCCGCAGAACCCGTATCCGTTACTACGACTTGATTTGCAAACGTAAGCTTCGGAAGTAATCGGACAAGGTTGTCTTCCTCGTCCTTGCAGATAATCGTAACGGATAAAGTTTTCATACGTTAATTTATGCGTAAACGAGCCGTTGCGACACAACCGAATCTACGGCGACGAACGCAGAATATATTTAAATAAAATAGCTTAAATACGTCAAACGCGGGAAACGATATTTTCCCGCGTTCTAATTTAACGAATATATCTCAAACGACGCATTTTTCTTATTTGCGCGCAATTTGCAAGACGCTAATCGATATCGACGATTTTGTACAGGCGCGAACCGAGTCCCAGCCTTGCCGCCTCCTCTACGGTGTGAATTGCATGTTTTTCTTCCATACGGTTAACCAACGACGTCTTGCCTTTGTCGGAAGAGTTGACGATTTGATCGTAACAGCATTGATCCAGCGCTACGGGATCGACGCTTGCAAAAATACCGATATCCTCCATTTCGGGGGTGTGAGGGTTGGCGTCGCAATCGCAATCGATAGACAGATTGTTGGCGACGTTGATATAAAGTATATTATCGCGTCCCATATAGTCCATCACGCCGCTGCACGCTTCCGCCATACTTTCCAAAAATCCGTCCTGATCGTCGACAAGTCCCCACATCTCGTCGGGATCGGTCGTTCTGCCTACCGAATGTATCCACGCTTTGCCGTTACGGGAAGCTACTCCGATACTCATATTTTTAAGCGCACCGCCGAAACCGCCCATAGCGTGTCCTTTAAAATGCGACAGCATCAACATCGAATCGTAGTTTTTAAGATGATTTCCGACTATATTATGCCCGTGAAGATGCCGTCCCTTCGCCGATACGGGAATTTCCATTTCGCCGTCCTCGTCCATTACGTCGCAAGGCGCGATTGCCTTAAAACCGTGATCCTCGAACGTTTGCCAATGACTGTCGACTTCAAACCTCTTTCCGCGATACGCCGTGCAACATTCGACGATTGTGCCGTTGAGCTTGTTAACCAACGGTTGAATAAGTTTGGGATTTAAAAAGTGATGTCCGCCCGGTTCGCCGGTAGAAATCTTAACTGCAACTTTGCCTTTAAGCTCGGCTCCCAATGCGTTGTAAATCCTGATTAAACCTTGCGAGGTCAAATCCCTTGTAAAGTAAACGATCGATTCCTTCATATAAACGACACTCCTTTATTAAATTTTATCATATACATTATATAACAAACCGACAAACCCTTCAATATTTTTCGCCAAAAATAATCATAAAAAACTTTGTCATAAATACCGGTCATGACATACATTGAAGCAAACGGAACAGGAGACAATCTTATGAAACCGCTCGTTTGCGACTTACCGTACCCTTCTATAAAATTTTTGACAAAAGACGCGCGCAGCGGCAACATAATATCGTTTGCGTACGCAACGCAGAAAGGAGAATTAACGTCCGTTCTGCAATATACGTACCACAAATTTTTTATGGAAAAGAAAGACGCGGATTTCGCGCGGACGCTCATGCAAATTGCCGCCGCAGAAATGAAGCACCTCGACATACTGGGCGGCGCGATGCTTAAGTTGGGAGTAAACCCCGAATTTTTACAGTATCCGAATTCCCGATTATACTACAACGCCTCTGCCGTGTCGAAATCGACTCTTCCCCAGAAAATAATTTCGGACGATATTCAGGGAGAGCTTGACGCGATAGCAAACTATCAAAAAATGCTGTTCGTATTAAAAAACGAGCAAGTAGAAGCGATTATTAAACGGATAATACTCGACGAACAGCTCCATTTGGAAACGCTCAAAAAATATCGGAAAAATATTGAAAGAAACGGGCGATTTTAAAAAGCGCCGCGCATTACGAATTATATATTATGCAAACGCAAATTTCGGCTGTCAATGCCACTCGATGCGTTTAAGCAGAGCATTCGCCTGCGCCGCTATCCCGTCGCCGTTACCCAAAGCGCCCAAACGCTCGGTTGTAGTTGCCGTAATATTTACGCAAGAAACTGGTATTTCCAAAGCATCCGCAAGTTTTGCGGAAATAACGTCGACGTAAGGAGCGATTTTAGGCTGTTCGCAAATGACGACGGCGGAAACGTTGAACACCTCGTAAAAATTCTTACGGGCAAGCGCCGCGCATTGCTTAAGCAGTTCTATGCTGTCGGCGTTCCTATAGCGATCGTCGGTATCGGGAAACTGATGCCCGATATCCTTGTTGTCGGACGCCGACAGTACGGCGTCGCAAACGGCGTGACACAGCGCGTCGGCGTCGCTGTGTCCTTTAAGTTTTTTGTCAAACGGTATAGTAACGCCGCCCAAAATAACGCCGCTACCGTCTTCAAACGGATGAACGTCAAACCCCGTACCTACTTTGTAGTCGGGAACGTCTCCGCGATACGTAATCTTGCGGTTTGAAGGTTCGCCGCGCTTAAATTTTACCTGCCCGTATTTTTCGTAGAAAAGCATACTTTCGTCGGGATAATTTTCCCTTGCGGCGGTTTCAATCGCTTGGGTAAGCATTTTATAATTGAAACACTGCGGAGTTTGTACGCAAATTACGCCGCTATCGAACAACGGACGGCGAGGAGTTTCCAAAAAAGTCCACGCGGCGTCGGTTGACGGCACGTACGGTACCGCGCTGTGTTTCGTTGTAGACGCGTGTATAAACAACGCTTTAACCAGTCTACGGCTTACAAACGGGCGCGCGGCATCGTGTATTGCAACCACTTCGCAATCGGGCGAGACTTCTCTTAATCCGTTCTTGACGGACTGAAAACGAGTATCTCCTCCCTTGACGCATTTAACGCCTGCGATATCGTAATCGCCGACTACGATAATTTCATCCGCTATGCCTATAAAAACATCTACGGAATGTTGCAACACGGTTTTGGAAAAATATTCTTCCGCCAACTTGTTTTTGTCGCCGTAACGGTTAGAAATCCCTCCCGCAACTATTACCGCGCTGAATTTGTGTCCGTTCATAGCTAAACTATCACCTCGTACATTTGGTCTGCCTCGTCCTTTCTGACGGTTTCTTTGAGCATTTTAACCTTAAAGGTAAGATCTGCCGAAGCGAAATGAACGCATACCAAATCGCCGACCTTTAACTGACAGCCGGGTTTGGCGCTTCTGCCGTTTACGTCCACTTTGCCGCCGTCGCAAGCCTCCTGCGCAACGGAACGACGTTTCAATATTCGCGATACTTTTAAAAATTTGTCTAATCTCATAATACTTTCTTACGCTTTAACAATCGGAGCGAGGGCGCGACGCGTTAAGACAACAGCACAGTGTGCTGTTGTTAGCCAAAGCGGTCAAGAGCTATGCTCGCAGACTGGGGTTCGCTCAAAAAGGACAATAACCTTCGTGTTTGGACGAACTCGGTTATTGTCGGCGTTCGACGTATTTCATACGTCTCGGCTGTATCTGCAACGAGCCGCCAGGCGAAGTGAAGCCGTTTTCGGTCGAATACCCGACGCGACATACTGAGCGTAGCGAGGGAAACCGAGAACTATACCGTCTACAAATAAGTCTATTAACGTTCACCGCTTAACAATCCGAGCGAGGGGTGTCGAATTGTGTCCCGTTGGGAGTGAAGCGTAGCGTAACGCCACATTTGCAGAGGGGCGAAACCGAGAACAATGTCCTCTACTAACTAGTCCATTAAAGTAAACCTTGTTCCAACGGAGCGAGGGTGTTCCGTTTGCGAACATTTGGACTGAGCGCAGCGAGGGAAACCGAGAGTAAACGGAATGCCCGAGCGACTTACCATTTCTCTCTCAAAAACCTTTTCTCTTCTTCTTTAAGGTCGAGACCCAACGTTCCGCCCGGATTCATAAGATTGTCGGGGTCGAAGTGATTTTTAAGAACTTTGAGTATTTCCATCTGACGCGAACCTATTTGTCCTTCCAGCCATGGGGCAAAGAACTTACCTATCCCGTGATGATGGGATATTGCCGCGCCGCTCTTTTGAATATGGTCCAAAATTCCGCTCCAGTAATTTACGAAATCGTCCAACGTATTCATCTTAGCAATGAAAATAAAGTACAGATTAGCGCCCTGCGGATAACAGTGCGACATATGGGTCATACAAATCGTGTTGGGACGGCTGTGACAATACTCGCGAACCGTTTGGTGCACGTGTTCCATCTGACTCCACGTTACGGAACACTCCAAAGTGTCCGTCATTACGCCGAAGTCCTGCATGGTATCGCGCAGATACGGGTCGTTGAATCGTCCCTTTTCCCACGCCGAAGTAACCATTCCCGTAAGACTCATCGCTTTGTGCTTTTTGCAAATCCGCTTGACGTTCTTCGCGATATTTTTGCAGAAGCCCTTCTCGCCGTCGGTAAACCCCAAAAACAGGCAGCGTTTGTGAGGTTTGTAACCTAAACCGTTCAGCATTTTTCCCAAAACGCTTTCGGAAACGCCGTACAAGTGCATCATCATATCCGTTTCTTCGGGGTCGGACAAACGGAACACGCTGGGTTTTCCGCATTCGCATTGCATTATTTCGCGAGCGGCGTCCATTGCCGATTCCCAATCCTTAAACATAAAACTGAATTTACAGTGATTTTTCGGCATATAACGGAAAACCTTTAAAGTGACGTGCGTCAATACTCCGAAGGTACCTTCGCTGCCCATCATGATCTGATTTATGTCGGGACCGGTGGCTTTTGCGGGGAAAGGCTCCGTCTTGACTATTCCGGTCGGCGTAGCGTATTCCTGAGCGATTACGATATCTTCGATTTTTCCGTAATACGTCGAGTTTTGTCCCGCGCCGCGCGTAACCGTCCAACCGCCGACGCTGCTGTATTCGAACGACTGCGGAAAATGTCCGCAAGTATACGCGCGTTTCGCTCCGAACAGTTTTACCGCGTTATTCAACGTTTCTTCGAGCTTAGGACCGCTCATGCCCGCTTCGACGGTAATCGTCTGATCCGTTTCGTTGAAGTCGATAACCTTGTTGAAATGTCTGCGCATATCGAGACTGATTCCCCCTCGAATAGGTTCTACTCCGCGCGTAACGGAAGACCCTCCGCCGTAAACGTAAAGAGGAATTTTTTCTTCGGCGCACATCGCAACGATTTTTTCTATTTGCCCTTTGTTTTCGGGATAGACGACTGCGTCGGGTACGTTGTCCGCGATATGTTCTCTCAAACGTAACAGGTCGAACATCGTTTTGCCGTAAGCAACAGATAAACGGTCGTAGTCGGTAACGGATACGTTGTCCTGCCCTACGATTTCGCGCAATTTGTTTAAAATGCCGTCGGAAAGCTTGCAAGGTTTGTCGAGCTTGACTTCTTCTAATCCCAGCGGTTCGTCGTACTGTTTAAAATCATCGTCCGAAAGGCAGAAAATTTCTTTCATAAGCTTGTAGAGATTTTCCTTCGGCACTTTGTTGAAATCGGGATCGCCCCATTTGAAAATAGAACGGTAACTGTTCTTAGGCGGCGTTTCGAGATACCATTTCGGTTCAAAACCCTTGTAAGGTTTACTCATAGTATTTTTACTCCTTTGATTATGTTCGTTGTAACAGGCGAGTGACAAAAAGCTGCAAGTATTTAAAACGCTCCGCAATATTGCAACGTTTACGCGTTATACGGCGCGCCGTCAAAAATCAGTTGCCTTTGTGTTTGTCCATATGCAGATAAAGCTTCTGCAATTTTTTGTACAGTTTAAGATAAACGTTTTTGTAAATATCGTCGTAAATCGCGACGTTTTCGGGGTTGGGCGTAAACGTATCCTTAAAGCGAACCATATTGTCGAACGCTTCTTCTACGCTCTTGTACGTCCCGCACGCGGCAAATGTTACGATTGCGCATCCCAGCGCGCAGGTTTCGTAAGTTTGTACGCGCTTGACGGGTTTGTTGAATATATCCGCCGCAATTTGGCATATAAGGTCGCTTTGCGCGCCGCCGCCCGACACGGTGATAAAATCTATCTTCTGACGTCCGCGACGTTCCATACGTTCCAAACCTTCGCGTAACGCGTAATCTATTCCTTCCACTATCGCCTTGTAAACGTGCGCGCGAGTGTGCCAATCGTTGAAACCTATTATAGACCCCTTAGCTTCGGGATGAGTGAGTCCCGCCTGCCAAAACGGCTGCAGAATAAGTCCGTCGCTGCCTGCGGGAATAGACTCCATTTCCTCGTTCATAAGTTCCTCGACGCTTTTACCCGTTTCCTCCGAACGTTTTTCGAGGTGCTGCGCAAAATGTTTCTTAAACCAGCTTATCATCCAGTAACCGCGAAAAATCTGCACTTCCGCATTGTAGTATTCCTTTACTACCGACGGATAACTCGGCATAAACGGCTCCGGTTCGAAATATTTTTTGTTTGAAAACTGTACCGTGCTGCTTGTGCCGAAAGATACGCTTGCAACGTTTTTCGCAAGACAGCCTCCGCCCAGAGTTTCGCAGCTTTTGTCCGATCCGCTTGCGATTATTTTAAGACCTTGCGGCAAACCCGTGATTTTTGACACCTCGTCGCTTACCGTACCCATAACGTCGCCGGGATTGCACAGAGGTATCATCTTACTTAGCGGCAGATTATATACGGGGAAAAGTAATGCGTTTTTCGTATGCCATTTCTTCGTTTTGTAATCTATCGGCAAATGCGCTATATTGGAAGCGTACGAATCTACCAGATTGCCCGTTAATTTGTAATTGAGATAACCCGATATAAGTATTACCTTGTCTACTCTTGCCCATAATTCGGGTTCGTTGTCCTGAATCCAGTTGGTAAGAACTCTGCCGCGTATTGCCTTTATAGGACGGGACATTCCTACCAGCTTGAATAAAAACCGCTGTTTCAACGGCAATTTTTTAGACGTATCCGCAGTACGCATATCGCTCCATAATATACAGTTGCGGATAACGTTTCTGTCCTTATCCAACAAAACCGCCGTATCGCGGAACGTATCTACGGACATCGCGATTATGCTGTCCATAAGCTCGGGATTTTTAGCGCGCAAAGCGCTTGTAATACCGCAAAGCACTTCCCAGTACATTTCGGCGGACTGCTCCATGTATCCGTTTTCCTTAGAGATGTACGGTTTGTACTTTACCTGTTCTTTTGCAAGCAGATTTCCTTTGTCGTCGAATATGATGCCTCTCATACTTTGCGTGCCGACGTCCACGACTAAAACGTTTGACATAATATTTTTCTCCTTCTTAACGTACAATACGCAACCGTTCAGCCATACGGCGGTTTACGCAATCAGAGCATTTCGGTTGTAGTGATAACGTTTACTCCAGTACCGAAAACGTTCTTAATTATGATTGTACCGATAGGAACTTTTTTGTCAAGAGTAAATTCGGATAATTCTGCAATTAACGCGAAAATTTTGTCTTTCGGAATCTCTCCGTCGGTGCGTACCGACACTACGGGATACCCTGCAACGGTAGTTCGTACGGAACTGGTAACGCTCCTGACGGGACAGGCGAGCTCTGCCTTTGCAAAATTTTCGCCCCGTTTGCACTTTGCTCCGTTAACGGTTACGTTGCCGTCGGCATTGTCTACTTTAAGCCTGCAGCCGTTGGGGCAGACGATACATACCATTTCCATTTTATCTGTCCTCCAAAGTTATCGCGACATTAGCAATTTCTTCCGCCTGCGAAAAATCCACGACTATCCGCTCCATTTCGGGCGGAAGCAATTTCATATAATTTTTTGCGAATACTGTTTTACCCGAGACGGAAACGGTCAGTTTTTGATCGGATAATTCTTCGCTTGCGCGAAAATACACTATCACTTTGTTCAACGCGGAATTGACGTCCAACATTTGCGGAACTACGTAAAGAAATTTACCCGAGACGGAAACGGGAACGAGCTTGCGCAAAGACGCTTCGCGCGCGGCGTGTTCGCCTGCGGTTTCGCCGCTTTCGGAGACGTAATCGACAAGATCGTTTACGTGCAACGCGTTACCGCAAGCGTAGATTCCGTCGGTTAAAGTCTGACAGTTCTGGTCTACGATCGCTCCCTTCGTTTTATAATCCAGTTTGACGGACAGATCGTTCGCCAGTTCGTTTTCGGGGATAAGTCCTACCGCAAGCACCAGCGTGTCGCATTCGACGGTTTGTTCCGTGCCAGCAACGGGACGCATTTTTTCGTCCACTTGAGATATCTCTACTTTTTCCAAACGGTCGGAACCGAAAACGCGCGTAACGGTAGAGGACAGATACAGCGGTATGTCAAAATCGCGTAAACATTGATGAATGTTGCGCGTCAATCCCGAAGGAGCAGACTTCGCTTCGTAAACGCCTACCACCTGCGCGCCCTCCAACGTGAGCCGCCGCGCCATAATAAGACCTATGTCGCCGCTGCCCAAAATAACGACTTTTTTGCCCGGCATAACGCCCATCATATTTACAAGATACTGCGCCGAACCCGCCGTATATACTCCCGAACAACGATCGCCCTGAATAAAAATCCCGTTTTTAGTGCGTTCGCGGCAACCCGTCGCCAAAATGAGCTTGTCGCAGCAAACCTGCTTTACTCCGTCCGCGCATACGTACGTCAGTTCGTATTTTTCCAAACGCTTGACGTCCGTTACGAAACTGAACAGACTTATTTCTACGTTTGTTTTCTTTATTTCTTTAATAAATCTGTCGGCATACTCCGGTCCCGAAAGTTTCTCGTTGAAACGAACTACGCCGAATCCGTCGTGAATACACTGCTTCAAAATACCGCCCAAACGCTGTTCGCGTTCGATAAGCAGCACTCTCCTGTCCTTACTTGCTTTAATCGCCGCCGCAAGTCCCGCAGGTCCTCCGCCTATAACTACTATATCGTAATACTTCATAAATACAATTCCTCTTATATGCGGCTAAATCCGCTTTATTTCTCCTATCGCAACGTAGCTGCCCTTATCCGCTTTCATAACGTCGCTGTAAGGGACCTTCAATTCTTCCGCAATTGTTTTAACAACCAACGGCATACAGAAACCGCCTTGACAGCGTCCCATACCCGCGCGCACGCGGCGTTTGACTCCGTCGATTGTAGCGACGCCCAAAGGATTGTTTATCGCTTCCTTTATTTCCCCGAGACTCACTTCCTCGCAACGGCAGATAATCTCGCCGTAATCGGGATTGCTTTTTATCAGTTCGTCGCGCTCCTCGTTCGTCATATTTTTAACGTCGGGACGGCTTTTGCGCACGGGATTGTAATCGGGATTTTTCTCGACCGTCTCCCCCGACGAACGCAAAAGCTCCGCCGTCATCTCCGCTACGTCTATCGAAAAAGCGGGCGCTGCGGTAAGACCGGGCGATTGTATTCCTGCAACGTGAATGAGATTTTTCACCTTGCTGCTGCGCTCTATAATGAAGTCCTCCTCATAAGTACAGGCGCGAACTCCGGCAAAATACGCGATGACGTTGCCGCGCTGCATAGACGGACAGCATTTGCGCTGTTTTTCGAACACTTCGTTTACGTCATTCATCGAAGTAGACGTATCTTCGCGCTCGTAAACCTCGCAGGCGTTCGGACCCAGCAAGATATTGCCGTCGGCAGTTTTTACGATTCCGCCGCCCTTAGTGTTTTTGTTCTGCTTCAAAGTTTTAAGCGTAGGTCCCAAACTTATAGAATGAGTTGGCAAACCGACTCCCTTCGGGTCCATAAGCAGATCCGCGCCTTTTCGCGGATGCAAGGAAAAATACCTGTCGTCCGCCATTTCCGCAATTTTATCGGCGAATACGCCAGCGCAGTTAATTACGCATTTGGCGGTGAAAGAACCTCTGTTTGTTACTATACGCGTTATTTCGTCCGCCGTGTGTTCCATAGACAGCACTGCCGTATCCAGAGAAACCGTCGCGCCGTTCTGCACGGCGTTTTCGGCGTAAGCTATCGTAAGCTTATATGGAGAAACCGCCCCGGTAGAGGGAATTTTCAACGCGCCTATCGCAAAATCTTTTACAGTCGGCTCCGTCCTGCAAATTTCTTTTTTACCTATCATTCTTACGTTCGGAATATTATGCTTCCTTGCGCGTGAAAGATAACTGCGCGCAAGAAATTTTATTATTCTCGACGAGAACACTACGTACTGTCCTTCGCGAACGAACTCGACGCCCAAATCTTTGCATACGTTTTCGTACATAGCGTTGCCGCGCGTGACGTAATGCAACTTGAGACATTTATGCTTGAGATCGATTCCCGCGTGCACCATTCCGTCGTTCGCTCCGCTGGCTCCGCGCGCCACGTCGGAATGTTTTTCGCAAAGCAGCACTTTCAGTTTGTATTTCGACAGCTCGCGGGCAACAGCGCAACCCGAGATTCCTCCTCCTATTACGACGACGTCCCACTGCGTATCTTGCAGCGCCGTATCGCGTATTGCGGGCAACAACGGCGCAGGTTCGTCGCGCCCGATAAGCTTGACGTTGTTTACTACCCTCTTTCCGCTTTTTTTATCGACGAAAGCTTTGCCTATTTCTACAACCGTCTGCCAGTCGCTCGCTTCTCCGTAAATAATAATACTGCGCTCGTTCTGCTCTGCAACGACGTTAACGCCGTACTTTTTGTAAACGCTTTTAACCGTTTTTGAAAGATTCACCTTTATACCTCGTATTTTTCAGCAATAAAAAATGAAATTGCGAAATTATGTTCATTTTAACAGAATATATTATACAGTATTTTATAATGAAATGCAAGTCCGTCGTTTTTTGCGTTACACGCGCAAACGGCAAAATTAAAAGGGTTCCGTTTGCCGTTTGCAAACAGAACCCCGTATTTATTTCAGTTTTAACGTATCGGCGTCAAATTATTCCGCAGTTGCATCCAAATCCGCTTCTACTCCTCCCGCGCAAATTACTTTCGTTGCGGGAACGTCGTAATGCCAGTTGCGCTCTTTAGTTACGGCCGCCCATTGTTCCGCCGTTCCCAAAAAGTTGATTTCGGTAAGACTTGTACAGTTGGAAAACGCCTCTACGCCTATATTCGTGACGCCCGACGGAATAGTAACCGAAGCAAGGTTTGCGCATCTGACAAACGCTTGCGTTTCTATATTCGTAACGTTTTTGCCCAACGTCACTTCTTCAAGATTGCTGCAGCCGTCGAAAGCGCCGCTGCTTATCGTCTGAACACCGTTTCCGAAATTAACGATAGAAACAGACTGGTTTTTATAACATACCTTCGGCACAACGGTTACGTTGTCGGTAAAGGTAATCATAGTCAACGCCGCATTCCAGAAAACGTGATCGGTGCCGACA
This sequence comes from Corallococcus sp., assembly GCA_023667435.1. Classification (GTDB taxonomy): domain Bacteria; phylum Bacillota; class Clostridia; order Christensenellales; family CAG-314; genus Fimimonas. The sequence continues at coordinate 15,295 of JAMPAB010000022.1, forward strand.
AGACTGAATACATAATCCGCAGCTTTCCATATAACCGTCTTGATTTCGCTTCCGTTAAACATATACGCTGTCATTGTCTCAACGTTTTCGCCCACCTCGAGCAAATCGATAACGCTGTTCTCGGGGAACAAAGAATGATCCCTATCCGAACCCTCCGCCAAACTCGTCGCGTTCCAGTAGACGGTTTTTAAATTTTTCAAGACGCCGAAAGCGTCTTTTTCTATATGCGTTATACCTTCGTAAACGGTAAGAGTAGTAACGTTGTCGCATCCGCTCATATTACCGCGCTTAACTTGCGTACCGCCGTTTATTTCCACCGTAGTCAATACCGTTTTCGGTATTCTAGGCAAAACCGCTGCGGAACACGCGATACTTTCTATCGGGCAGTTTTCGAAAGTTTTGATTGACGCAATTGCGCTTACGGCAAGTAATTTTACCGACGCAAGAGACGTACAGTTGGAAAATGCAAGTTCGGGTATTTCTTCGATACATTCGGGTACGACGACGGACGTAATTGCGCAGCGTTTGTAAAATGCGTAATCGTGCAAAACGAAGTTTGCGCCGCCGAAACTTTCGGGAATATCCAATTCCGTTTCCGTTCCGACGTAATTGACGAGAACGTCGGTACTGTCGCCGTCGCTGTAGATAAAGTAGCCGTCGTATTCGGAAAGATTGCTGCTGCCGCTTGCAGGAGTGTAAATATTAAAAGCGTAATACGCTATGTAACCGTTTTGCGTTGCGTTCTTAGTAAGCGTAAGACCGGATTCGTTGTAAATTTCCACCAGACGGTAGCAATTTGCAAATGCCGAATCTTTTATGGTAAGTCTGTTTGCAGCCTCGCCGTCTTGTGCAAGAATTCTTACCGTCATCAAGTCGTAGCAATGTCTGAACGCGTAACTTTCTATGGAAGTTATCGTTGCGGGTATTTCGATCGACTTCAATCCCAAACGTCCGTAGAACGCATTTTGAGCTATCGACGTTACGCTTCCGTCGGAAGGTATAACGCTGTTGCGTCCGCCTAACACTAACGTTTTTGTAGTTTTGTCGATTATCGAGCCGTTTACGACTTCGAACTTTTCGTTTTCGTCGGACACGGTGAAAACGTACAGATTTTCGCAGCCGCCGAAAACCATTGCATTAAATTCCGTCACTTCGCTTCCGAACGTTACGCTTGTAAGTTTGGGGCAGTTGTCGAAAACAAGTCTCCACGAATCGAAGTTTACGCACGCTTTTGCATTCCACACGACCGTTTCGAGATTTGCGCAGTCGTTAAACGCGCAATCGTTTATCGATATAAGATTTTTGCTTATTGTCAAGGTCGTCAAATCGTTATAACCGTTTGAAAACGCATATTCGTAAACGGTGCGCGCGTCGTCGTGAATAACCAGCGACGTTATTTCGTCGTTTACGCCTTTCATCAGCGCAACGTACGGATTATCTTCGTTGCCTAGATACAAACCGTTGCCGTATTCGTTATATTGCAGATTGTCGCACAGAGCGAATGCGTCGGTGAAAAACTCCACTATGCCGTTGCCGAGCGAAACGTTGACAAGATCGGAACAATTATAAAAAGCTTTGCCACCTATTACCGCTACGCTGTCGGGTATGACAATGCTGTGAAGCTCGGCGTAATCCTTAAATCCCAAGTCATCGATTCCTTTTACGGGTTTTCCGAAATAGCGCGAAGGTATTACTACGTCCGTTGCAGTTGCTTCTCCTTTGGAAACCACGTAATCGCCTCTCGACAGGAAAGCGGTGTTCGGATTATTCACCTGTGTAAAGATTAATCCCTCAGTAGTCCATTCGGCAACGAACGTAGCGTCGCTTGCAACGGTCCATACGTAAGACTGCGACACCGAGACGTCGTCCATATACCAACCGATAAACTGATTGCCCGTCTTTGCGGGGGTAGGCAAACCGTCGCCTATTGCCGAATTGTAAGTTACGCTTATCGTTGCAACGTCGTTATTGCCGGTAGCTCCGCTGTAATCGAGGGTGATTTCGTATTGCTTGGGAGTGTAAACGGCATTTACTCGTACTTCTCCCGACGTCAAAGTATATTCCGGCCACGCGCCGTCGTATCCCGTCTTGTTCGGAACGTCGGGTTCGGTTACCGTTGTGTCATCGACGGTATAATACAGAGTAGCTACAATTCTGTTATCCGCCAAAAATCTTACAGGATATGATACTGCGGTCCATTTGGCGGTTAACGTGTCGCCCATATTTTCCGCCCAAAGAGTAGAAGACGTAATCTTTGTGTCTTCGTCGTACCAACCGTCGAATGTATATCCGTCTTTTGTAGGAACGGGCAAATTGCCTACGGCGCTGCCGTAAGTAACGGAGATTTGCTGTATACTGTTAGATCCCGTCGCGCCGTCATAGTCGAGGGACACGGAAAATGAGGTAACCGTATAAATCGCGCGAACGACGATATCGCCCATATCGAGAACGTAGTCCTCCCATTTGCCCGAATAACCCTTCTTTTCGGGTACTTGCGGTTCGTTTACCGATTTATCTCCTTCGGTATAAAATACCGTCGCCACGACTCCGTCGTCCGTCGTAAACGTAATCTTATATTGAATGGCAACGCGTATATAGCAAGTAGCGGTCAGTCCGTTGTAACTTACCGTCAATTTGGAGTCGCGCGCGGAAAGCGCGCCGCTTAAAGCATAGTCGGTAACCGTAGAAACGGTTCCGCTGCCGTCGGTATAGCGTACAGTCAGATATTGTTTCAAGTTTTCCAAAGGAGTGTCCTTGTCTACCGCCACGTCGCGATTGACGTCAACGTTCAGTTTCGGTTCCGTAGACTGAGAAAACAATCCGCACGCAACAAGCATTGCCGCCGACAAAATCAAAACGAGCGCAAGCAACGCGACAAGCGATATTTTCGTTGATTTATTCATACGTCCTCCGCAAAAATTATGTTGATAGAATTCGATACGATATGTAAAGTATACCCCCCCCCGTGCGGTTTTGTCAAGACGATACCGCAAAAGCGGCATTTCAAAACCTTTATTCCAAACGTCTTTTTACACGCTGCATAACAATATACGCAAAATTAACGTATTGTCATACACCAAAAACAAATAATATGCTATACTAAAATATATGCAACAAACAGAACAGAGTAAATCCGAACAACATTATATAAAAATGACGGAAACGCCGGTTGCAAAGTTGGTAATAACGCTTGGTATACCTACTACCGTATCTATGCTGATTACCAACTTATACAATATGGTCGACACGTATTTCGTAGGCACTTTGGGCAACTCGCAGCAGGGCGCGATAGGCGTACTGTTTACTTTGCAATCCATAATTCAGGCTATAGCTTTTATGTTGGGGCACGGTTCGGGTTCGTTCGTAGCTAAGGAGCTTGCGGACAAAAATACCGACAAAGCAAGCGAATACGTATCTACGGCGTTCTTTACGGGAGGCGCCGCAGGATTGATATTTACGGCAATCGGGCTGGCGACGCTGTCGCCGTTTATGACGCTGCTCGGTTCGACGGACACGATACTGCCGTACGCAATGGATTACGGTATGTGGGTTATGATTTCCTGTCCTTTTTTAGTTTGCTCGCTGATACTCAATAATTGCCTCAGATACGAAGGCAAAGCTTTTTACGCCATGATAGGGTTGGTGTCGGGAGCGGCGCTCAATATACTGGGAGATTACGTCTTTATCCTTGTATGCGACATGGGCGTTTTCGGCGCGGGAATGTCTACCGCGATTTCGCAGATAATAAGCTTTGCAATATTACTCGTTTTATATTTTACCAAAGCGCAAAGTAAAATCTCCGTAAGAAAAATAAGCAAAAACATTCGGGTTTATCTGGCAATATGCCGAGTGGGCTTGCCGTCGCTGATACGGCAGGGGCTCAATTCCGTATCTTCGGGATTGCTGAATAACCTTTCAAAAAAATACGGAGGAATGTTGAATATCGCCGACGAAACGATTGCGGCAATGAGCATAGTAAATCGCTGTTCGTCATTTATAATGTGCGTAGGACTCGGCATAGGACAGGGACTTCAACCCGTTGCGTCGTTTAACTACGAAGCTAAAAAATACGCCCGCGTAAAAAAAGCTCTGCTTGTCACCATTGCGATAGGCGCGTCCGTCGTAGCAGTTATCTGCATACCCGTATTTATTTTCGCGGATAAAGTAATATGGCTGTTTCAGAAGTCGCAGACGGTAATAGACGTAGGAACGACGGCTCTGAGATACGCTGCGGCGGGATTGCTGTTCGTACCGCTGTTTACGCCCATCAATATGCTGTATCAAAGTATTCGCAAGGCGTGGGTAGCATCTTTGCTCTCGTTGATGCGCAACGGGTTGACGTTTATTCCCGTGCTTGTACTTACCACTTCCGTTTGGGGACTTATCGGAATACAGATATCTCAACCCGTCGCCGACGTATTGACGGGATTGATAAGCTTGCCGTTTTTATTGCATTTTCTCCGAACGACGCCCAATACGGACGGGCAGACAGAACAAACGGTACAAAATTAAAAAACGCCGCAACGGGCGTTTTTTTTAACTTATTAAAAGCGCAATGACGACGCGTATTATTTCTTCAATCCGACTTTTTGAGCAAACTCGTCGGCGCTTGTAAATAATATCGGAGTAATGCCGAACTGTTCCAAACCGATAAGATTTTCGGCTCTGTCGTCGGCAAAATATTTGACGCCGAACTGTTCGTCGAAGTCGTCTACGCACAGCTTATAAAACTCCCTGTCGGGCTTTGCCACGCCGTAATCGGCAGACACGAATATTTTGTCGAAATACTTGTACAGGTCGAATCTTGCAAATAAGTAATCTATGTATTTGCGCGAAGCGTTGGATAACAACGCCACGCAATGTCCCTGCTTGCGAAGCTGCGCCAAAAGGTTTAGCGTATCTTCCTTTACGTACTCGCATTCCGTCCACTTGCGCGCAAGCTCATCGGCATCGAGATTGAATTTTTCGGCGGCAATCGTAAATACTTCTTCGATGGCGATTTCTCCTACGTCCACCCTGCGGAATACGGACTTCCTCATATATTCCTGCTGCTCATCGTTGAGATAAGGTTTCATCCACAAGGTGGAAACCTCCGAAATGACCACTCCGAAACAATCGAAAATATATAAATTTCTACTCATTATTTTTTTCTCCAGTTTAACCATACGGCGCGCACGTCATTTTTCGTATCCTTTCGGATTTTTCTTCTGCCAGTTCCACAACGACGCGCACATACCGTCCAAATCCGATTCCGCCTTCCAACCGAGCTCTCTTTCCGCCTTAGTAACGTCGGCGTAAGAAGCGGCGATATCCCCGTCGCGACGGGAAACGATTTTGTACGGAATAGGTTTGCCGCAAGCTTTACCGAACGCCTCGATTACCTGCAATACGCTGTAACCTACGCCGGTACCCAAGTTGTAAACGTAAACGCCGCTTTTTTTTACGCCCTCTATCGCCGCGACGTGTCCGCGCGCAAGATCTACCACATGAATATAATCTCTTACCCCCGTTCCGTCAACCGTGTCGTAGTCGTTGCCGAACACGTTCACCCTGTCCAACTCGCCCACTGCAACTTTAGAAACATACGGGGTAAGGTTGTTGGGTACGCCTTTCGGGTCCTCGCCGATAAGTCCGCTGGAATGAGCGCCTACGGGATTGAAATAGCGTAGCAACACTACCGTCCATTCGTTATCCGACTTATACAAATCGTTTAATATAATTTCCTGAAAATACTTGGACGTACCGTAAGGATTGGTCGTATCGCCCGTGTCGCACTCTTCCGTAACAGGCAGAACTTTGGGATCTCCGTAAACGGTTGCAGACGAGGAGAAAACAATTTTTTTGCAGCCGCGCGCAGCCATTGTTTCGGTAAGCGCCAACGTGCCGTACAAATTGTTATCGTAATACTGCAACGGTTTTTTACAGCTTTCGCCCACCGCTTTGAGCCCTGCGAAATGAATTACGCAGTCTATTTTGTGTTCGTCGAAAACTTTACAGAGTAATTTTCTGTCGCGAATATCCCCTTCGTAAAAGGTTACCGTTTTGCCGGTAATGATATTTATGCGTTTTAAAACTTCCGCAGAAGAGTTGCACAGATTGTCGATTACAACGACCTGATACCCTTTTTCAAGCAATTCCACGCAAGTATGCGAACCGATATAACCCGCGCCGCCCGTAACTAAAATTTTCATATCTCCCTCTCTTATAACAACAAAACGCTTAAACCCGCATGGCATTTTTAGACGTTCTGCCAGTATACGCGCTTGAGCGCGTTTGCACGCCGAAGCTTAGTATGCACTACCGATTATATCACATATACAAACAAAAAGTTATAAATCTTTAATTTTTTTTCAAAAACCGTTTGTTAACGTCCTATTTTTCGATTTTAACCCATATCGATATTATCGCATTTTTGCCGATGAAGTTTGTTGCCACAGTACCGAAAGTTTATATTATGCTTTTTGCGCCTGCGCTTAGTCTTTGTTTTAGTGGACATTTAAACCTAGAATACTAATTTGTAATATCTATTTTTGATGCGTACGGCGGAATAATTTTAAGCATATTACTATATTGCCAGCCGTTTGCAATACACAAAATTACCGTAATAACTCCTCCGTGCGTAACAAGAAGAATTTTCTTACCATCATATTTTTTGAGAATGCGTATAAATGCAGACTTTACGCGCACATAAAATGCTGACGGGGATTCGCCGTTTGGGTAACTTTCATCCATTTGCATATCCGCAAACCGCTTATACCCACTTGCATGAAACTCCGCTTTTGTAAGATTTTTTAGATCGCCGTTATTGGTCTCCCTTAAACCTTCGTCGTAAACGACCTCGCAGCGCAGTTTGTCGGCGATAATTTCCGCCGTTTGTCTTGCTCTGGGCAAATCGCTGGCAATTATTAAATCGTACTTGTCAGTTAGGCTACTTGCAAATTGCCCTACTTGTTTAATACCGTTTTGCGTCAAGTTATTGTCAGACCAACCGCCGACTTTATCACGTTCGTCTTCGCCATGTCGAACAAGACTGACTTTTGCAAAACTTTCGGGCAATTTTTCATCGCACGTTTTAATGTTGTTATACACGTAGTATACCGATTGCATTACTTCGTCAAAAGTAACGCCGTTTGCAAACGAATGCTTTTTTGCATAGTTATCGAACACTTCCCTACGGTACGACGAAGCATATATTGCATCTAACGTCGATTGTATGTCTTTCTTGTCAAAACGTGTTCCTCGAACATAAAACGTGTTAATAAGCGCGGCGTTTAACTTGTCTACATCCACACCTTGTCTTAACAAAATATGAATGTCAAATAAGTCTTTAGCGCGAGAATTGCCCATTCCTTTCGCAATTAGCGTTTCAAACTTTTCGGCAATAATTGTTTCCGCATTATATGCCAAAAGTTCAAATTCGCTGTTGTCCACAATAGATTTGTAAATATACTTTTGCGGATACGGAGTAACAACGTCGCATTGCGCAATATCAACAGAAAATACTCTTTTTAAATTTTTCAGTCGAGCCTCTATTTTTATAGATTTTCCACCATACTTCAATTCCGCCGCGATGTCGGATATGCCCAAAGTTATATATGTAATTCCGTCATCTGCATCTATCTTACCGATTTGTTCGAATACCGACAACAATTCGACATCAGTCAAGTCCGCGCCAAC
>JAMPAB010000023.1 GCA_023667435.1 Corallococcus sp.
CATTCACAAGCAATTTAGTTATTTATCTGTCCAACTTTTGGGGTTCATAGCATTTTGGCAATGCTCTTTAAAATTGTGCAAAAGCAAAGTCGGCGCAAGCGCGTATTTTACATTGACGTTTGTGTCAAAACTCATGTTCGGCGAATAATATACCGATAGATGGAGTTGCCTAAAATGTTTCTATCGGTAAACACATTTTGACAAGCATCTTCATACTATATACTGATTACAATAGGAGGTAAACAATGCCGGTAAATAATTTGGAAGGTAATAACTGCAGTGAAAAAATTTGTATTCAGGGCAAAAAAGTCTTCGATGCTTGTATGAAGCAGACCACTTTGCAACAAATTACGGTAAGCGTTTCGGACGTTAATCCCGTAAATCCTACGACTCCTTTGCGTTTTGTAAGCTGTAAAAGCACGACTACGCAGGGAAACGTGGAAAATTTAGTGGTGGAGCGTTTGCAGGAACGTCCTAAATACGGTAGAGTGGAAGCGGATATCGTTGTTCCCGTAGAAGTAACGTACATAGACAGCAACAACGTAGAAGGCAGCGGAACAGGTACGGTGACGGTTCCCGTTGACGTGGTAATGTTTTTGCCCGAACCGTCCATTATTCCTTACAGAATCGAAGCCAGCGTGTCGGCAGTGAGTCCTGAGGGACAATTCAGTCAGACGCAGGAAATCGACGGAACGACATATTACATTTTCGTAATTAACTGTTGCGTTACCGTAATTTTGAAGGTTACTATGGACGTCGAACTTATTGTCCCCAGCTACGGTTATGCGGTAATCCCGCCTTGCCAGGAATTCACCGAAGAAGTGTGTTCCGGGTATTTTGAGTTGCCGTTGTATCCTGGCGGACGCGCTAATCAGACGAACAACTGAGCAATACTGCGTAACGGAAAAAGGTCGCGACGAATATCGCGGCTTTTTTCTGTATTGTTCTACGTGCAAGACATAGGCTAATGGAGAAAAATCGGTCGGATATTACGGCATTTGGCAAATTTTTTTTTGTAATGAGGTTAAGTGTCGGCGCGTTGAAAATTCGCGATTGCCGAGCAGTTCGGATCTTTGTAACACATATCGAAAGTATTTCATAACTTGAAGTAAAGGTTGGAGACATAAGCTATGAAATACAAAAAATGCCCCCGTTGCGGGCTGAATTATATATTGATTGAAGACGATCTTTGCAAGGTATGCAAAGACGAGCTAGACAGAAAAAAAAGTATATTCGACGACGAAAATTACGATGAACTGATTTGCCCATATTGCGAAAAAAACTACTTGGGCGTAGACGAAATTATGTGCAGTCAGTGCAGCGCAAGGCGCAATAGAAAAAACGGTTAAGCGTTTTGTCGATATACGGCAATCTCTGCATCGCTTTGTATTAACGGATAGACATTTATTTTAGATTGAGGTAGACATTGTAATCTTTGTGTGATATAATAGCGTAAAGACAACAATTAACGACGTTTAACTACCATTAACTGCTGTCAACCGCTATTATACAACGCATCACGTTAATGATAGTATATTGCCGTAAACGTTGCTCGTGTGTGTTATATAATATAATCAAAGATAATAAACTTACAAACAACAGAAATATCCATCGAATGTGAGTTATTATAAGTCGAGGTCAAATAAATATCATTCGATGATATAATATAATCAAAGATAATAAACTTACAAACAACAGAAATATCCATCGAATGTGAGTTATTCGTATTTTGAATAGATAATTTATCATTCGATGATATAATATAAACAACAGAGTAAATGACGTTTGACGGTGTTTGTTAAAAAGTATCAAGTCGAGTATTAAACGCCGTTGCCGATACTTTTCGAGCGCGAATAATTTTTTATGAAAGTTTATGCGATAAGCGATCTGCATTTATCTACGGTTTGCCAAAAGCCGATGGATATTTTCGGGAAAGCGTGGGAAAACTATTTTGAAATAATCAGCGAAGACTGGCGCGGCAAAGTTTCCGACGACGACGTCGTGCTTTTGCCGGGAGATTTTTCGTGGGCGATGCGTATGGAGGATGCTTTGCCCGATTTCGAACGCGTAGCGGCATTGCCGGGCCGTAAAGTTATTTTGCGAGGTAACCATGATTATTGGTGGAATACTTTGTCTCAAGTGCGCAACTCCATCCCGAGCGGTTTTTACGCCCTTCAAAACGATTGCATACGATTTGACGATATTTTGATTTGCGGTACGCGCGGTTGGGTTTGTCCCGACGGAAATAACTTGTCGGACGAGGATAAGAAAATTTATCTGCGCGAGACGGAGCGCCTTAAATTATCTCTGTCGGTTATGCAGAAGGAGCGTAAACCGAACGATAAAGTAATAGCGATCATGCATTATCCTCCTTTTAACGGAAGATACGACGAGTCGGATTTTACAAAGCAGTTTGTGCTCAACGACGTACCGGTTGTGGTATACGGTCATCTGCACGGAAAGGATAGCCGCGCTAATCTGCATTTCAAAAAATTCGGAATAGATTTCTACCTGACAAGTTGCGATCTCGTTTCGAACCGTCTGGTCAGAATTATTTAGGAGACGTCGGCAGATGCGAATTTCGTCGTCGTTTCTTTTAACAAAATAGGTATAATATGTATCAAAATCGTTTGCTGTTTCGAAGTTTTAACGCGGTTGACTTCATATTCGGAAAAACTTTTAATACCCTGCAATAGAGCGCTCGTTAGTTGAGAGAATTGCTTTTTATAAAGTTTCCGACGGCGAATTCGTATTGCGGCGATTGCCGATAGACGTTTTTAAACGCACGGTGCAACGATTGTTGTTATGCTTGAAACGCGTTTGAGAAGTTTACGTACGTTCTTTCGTCGCCGCAATAAAAGCCATAAGCAGCGTTAAGTATCGAGATTGCGTCGGATTTATCGACTGAAAAATACATCGAAAATCCCTTTTATATTACAGTTATGTCGTTTTTATGACAAAAATCGCGAAAATTTCGTGATTGATTTTGCGTTTAAAGTTATTTTTTATTAAATTTGAAGATTTTTTGATAAAATGGTTAAAAATGGTTGAAAATGGTTAATTTTTGTGCTAGAATAAAGCTACGAAAAATACTAGGAGTAGACTATGTTTTTAGTTGGCAACCAACAACACGCGTTGGACGATAAAAACAGAATAAGGCTTCCTGCCAAGCACCGCGAAGAACTCGGCAATAATTATATACTTATGCCGGGAATGAACGGTTGCATATTCGTCTACCCTGCAAACGAACAGGAGAAGCTGCTCGCGGCTATTAAGGATATGGATTCGTTCGATCCCGAACGCGCGGAATGGGTTCGCAGCATTGCCGAATTTTCTGCAACGGCAGAGGCGGATTCGCAAGGAAGATTTATGCTTCCGCAGGATTTGCTTGACATTTGCGGAATAAAGAAAAACGTAAGAATCGTCGGCGCGATTTCCAAAGTGGAGATCTGGAGCGAAGAGAGATATCTCGAGCGCCGCAACGTACAGGATCATTCGCCGAAGGGATTCGACGCGCTGTACAGAAACTTGCACAATGCTATGGAATTGAAATGATATTTGCTCATAAGTCGGTGCTTCTCGACGAGTGTATCGAAGCGTTAAATATCCGTCGTGACGGCATATACGTCGATTGTACTGCAGGCGGCGGCGGACACTCCGCAAAAATACTCGAAAGACTGTCCGACGGACTTTTGATTGACATAGATAAAGACGCGGAAGCGTTGGCTGTATGTAAAAAAAGATTCGGAGAAAACGGCGTACGCTATGTTCATTCGGATTTTAAGAATTTGTCGGAAATACTTGACGGATTGCAAATCGGCAAGGTCGACGGAATTCTTGCGGATTTGGGAGTCAGTTCTTATCAAATAGACAATCCCGACAGGGGATTTTCGTATATGGCAAGCGACGCGCCGTTAGATATGAAAATGGACGCATCGCAAACTCTTTCGGCAAAAGACGTAGTAAATACGTACGACGAATATAGGTTGTACTCTGTAATAAGAGATTACGGCGAAGAAAAATTTGCCAAACAAATTGCGCGCAATATCGTAGCGGAGCGCGAAAAACGCGCGATTGAAACTTGCGGACAGCTAGTTGCGGTTATAGATAAATCTATCCCTTACGCCGCTCGTAAAAACGGAGGACACCCTGCGAAACGAACTTTCCAGGCTTTACGCATAGAAGTAAACAACGAGCTTGACGGTCTCGACGAATTTTTAAGATGCGCGGTAGAGCGTTTGAACGACGGAGGTCGGCTTGCGGTTATAACCTTTCATTCGTTGGAAGACAGAATTGTAAAACGTTGTTTCAACGATTTGGCTACAGACTGTATTTGTCCTCCCAACTTACCGATATGCGTATGCAATCACAGAGCAAGCGGCAGTTTAGTCAACAAAAAACCGATTCTTCCAAGTGAAGAAGAAATTAGAAACAATTCGCGCTCGCAGAGCGCAAAATTAAGAGTATTTCAGAAAAAGTAATAAATACAAAGGCGGTGAAATATAATGCAATGGACTAATGCTACAAATTACCAAAATACGGATGCGCAAACGGCAGACGTTTATTCCGATGTAAAAACGTCTTATTCCGCTAACCGTTTCGAGCAGGACAATCAGGAATTTTCGTTATCCAGCATACAGGAGAGACTCGGCATAGTCAGTCCGATCGAAGACGTCGACGTTAATACGGCATCGGCAGACGTTATGCCTTCGAGTCAGACTCTTAATATGAGTTATACCCGTAATTACTCGGAAAATACTAAAACAGTTTCAAAGTTCGGTACAAAAGCTAAGCTTATGGTTGCAGGATACGCCGTAATAGTTTTGGGATTGATAATTGCGGTAGCGCTTTGCTCCGTTTCGGTAGGCGGCGCTTTTTCGACGGCGGCAGCGCTTAACGCAGAGTATATAGAAACTTCCGCGCAAGTTGCGGAGCTGAGCGAACAGTTACAGGCAGATAATTACGATGTTCTTTTTGAAAAAGCGACGCAACTCGGTTACGTCGAAGCCTCGAAATCGAACACGCAGACTTACACGCAGATAGAGACAAGACCCGCTCAAAATTTCGAAGTTCAAACGAACTGGTTTGACTCATTGTGCGACTGGTTAAGCGGAGTATTCGGGGGTTGATTTGCAACAGGATTACTATACTTCTAAAAAAAGATTGCTGACACTTATTGTGGCGGCAATTTTTTTGTTTGCAGGAATATTTTTGCGTTTGGCGTATATACAAGTAGTTTGGGGAAAAGACTTGCAGGCTCGCGCTGCCGAGCAATGGCAACGCGACTTGCCGATTAACGCCTATCGCGGGGATATAGTGGACACAAACGGAATTTTGCTTGCAACTACCGAGACAGCTTACAGCGTTTACGCGCGTCCGCAGAGCGTAAAGGACGCTGAAGCGTGCGCCGCAGCTTTAAGTAAAATTTTAGAAACGGATTATACCGTTATATACGAAAAAATCACTAAAAAAGGCGTTTCGGAGGTGACTCTCAAGCGGCAGATTGTCGCCGATAAGGCAGCGGAAATCAGATCTTGCAATTTGAGCGGAATATATCTCGCTTCGGAAGGCGCGCGCAGTTATGCCTACGGAGATTTTCTGTCTCAGGTATTGGGATTCGTTTCTTCAGACGGAATAGGGCAGACGGGAATAGAAGCGTACTATGACAAATATCTTCAAGGCATAGACGGCGTACTGCTTACGGAGACGGATCTTGTAGGCAGCGAGTTGGAAGACGGCTCTATGACGTATATTCCGTCGGTAGACGGTTTGACTCTCACGTTAACTATAGACGCCGTAATTCAGACGATAGTTGAAAACGTCTTAGCTCTGGCGATGTATCAACAAAATCCTCAGGCTGCCAGATGTATCGTATTGGATGTGACGACTGGTGAAATACTCGCAATGGCATCCAAACCCAGTATCGATTTAAACAATCTACCGCGAGACAACTTGGAATATTTGATGAAATATTCCAAAAATACGTTGTTGACCGATATTTACGAACCCGGATCTACGTTTAAAGTATTGACGGCGGCGGCGTGTTTGGAAGAATACTATAACGGCAATCCCAAAGCTTTTTCCGCCGAGCACGTATTCGGGAATTCTTCGGGTACGCGGATAATCGACGGTTCTAAAATAAGCTGTTGGACTAAGCATGCCAACGGTAAGCACTCCAATCAAACTTTATCCGACGCGCTTAATAACAGCTGCAACCCCATATTTACGGATATAGCGTTATCGCTCGGAAAAAACGTTATGTACGAATATCTGGAGAAATTCGGTTACGGCTCTGCTACAGGTATCGATTTCATCGGAGAGCAGGCGGGAATACTTGTTCCGCGCAGCAGCGTGACGAACGGCGATTTGGCGCGTATCGGTTTCGGTCAGTCGATAGCGGTAACGCCGTTACAGCTTTGTATGGCTACGGCGGCGGCTGTAAACGGCGGCTTGCTTATGCAACCGTATTTAGTAAAAGAAATTTCCGACCCGACAACGGGAAACGTAGTAAAAAGATTTTCTCCTACCGTCGTAAACAGAGCAATAAGCGAAAAAACAAGCAAGCAAATTGCTTCGATGTTAAAGCGCGTAGTAGACGAAGGCGGCGGAAAAAATGCTAAAATAGAGGGATATCAAGTAGGCGGCAAAACGGGTACCGCGCAGAAATTTGCAGACGGCGCGCTGGCAGTAGGTAAATACGTTTCGTCGTTTATAGGGTTCTTTCCTGCCGACAGTCCTAAATATCTTACGTTGTTGATCGTAGACGAACCTGAAGGGCAAAGTTACGGTTCCATAGTGGCAGCGCCGTACGCTAAGCTTGTTTTTCAAGAGATAATCAATTATAAAAATATTCCTCCTTTCGAATAGTTGTTTGCAACGGAAATCATAATTGGGCGCATTATAAAATAAAATAATCTATACGGACAAACACCGTATGGATTATTTTTTTTCGGGGACTGCGTAATGTATCTTCAAAAGCTACTTAACGGTATAAGCTATAAAACGATAGGGGACGGCAATCCTGAGATAACTTCGCTCTCCTGCGATACCTCTACGGTTAAACAAGGCTGTTTATTCTTTTGCCTTAAAGGTAATAAATATGACGGGCATGATTTTTTCCGTAAGGCTATCGGCGACGGAGCCGTAGCTGTGGTGTGCGAACGCCGCTTAGATACGCAGGCGTTGCAAATCGTGGTGGACGACGCGCGTTCAGTAATGAGTATCGTTGCAAAAAATTTCTACGATAATTGCGTCGATAAATTAAAAATAATTTCTATAGTAGGCACTAACGGTAAAACTTCTACTTCGTACATTCTGGATGCAATACTTGCAAAGGCGGGTTTTAAAACGGCGGTGATAGGTACTAACGGCATCTATTTTAACGGGCAGAAACATACTTGCGCGCTTACTACTCCCGATCCGATCGAACTGCATTACTGGTTCAAACAAATGTATTTGAATAAAGTCGAATACGTAATTATGGAAGCTTCGGCGCATGCGATAGCTCTACGCAAAATGCAGGGGATTTATTCGGATGCGGCAATTTTCACTAATTTTTCGCAGGATCATTTGGATTTTTTCGGAACAATGGAAAAATATCGCGCCGCAAAAAAGAGCTTTTTCGATGAAAAATACGTTAACAACGTAATAACAAACGCGGACGACGATCTGGGAAAAGAAATCGCTTCGACTTCGCTCGGATGCGCGACGTACTCGTTAACTCAACTTGCCGACGTTACTGCGCGCGACGTAAAAGCGGATCAAAGCAGTTCGTCGTATCGAGTAAACGCATTCGGGCAAAGCGCCGTTCTTAATACGCGTTTGGCTGGAGAATTTAACGTATATAACGTTCTCGCGGCAATTTGCTGCGCAATGGTTTTGGGCATAGATATCGACACGGCGATTAGCGCCGTTGCGGAAATCGACGGCGTACGCGGACGCAATGAAACCGTTATTCGTAACGACGGCGCGCGAGTTGTGGTAGATTTTGCTCATACTCCAGACGGGATTCGCAATATACTGTCTTTCTTGCGAAAGACCACGTGCGGAAAGCTGATAGTCGTCTTCGGCTGCGGAGGTAATCGAGACAAATTCAAGCGACCTTTGATTGCAGAACAAGTGTCGCATTACGCCGATTTTGCGGTTCTTACCAACGACAATCCCCGTTATGAGGATCCGCGATGCATAGCGCGCGACGTTTACGAAAGATTGACCTGTAAATATAAAGTTATTTTAAACCGAAGTCGGGCAACCGAATACGCTTTATCCGTCGCAACAGGTTCGGATACCGTTGCAATTTTAGGAAAGGGCGCGGAAGAATATCAGGAAATCAGAGGACGTAAATTCCCCTATTCCGATATAGAAATAGTAAGGAGCTTACTTAGAATAGAGTGAGTACATAAAGAAAAATAAAGAGGAATGATATGAACAGACCGTTATCTTTTTTGACGGCGTTTGCTTTCAGTCTTTTGCTGTGCGGAGCCTTGCTGCCCGTACTGAAAAAAGCGAAGGCGGGGCAGGAAATATTACAGTACGTGACAGAGCACAGTTCTAAACAAGGAACTCCGACTATGGGCGGTATTGCCTTTATTCTTGCGATAATCGGCGCGTCGGCAATTTTCTGCAACTGGGCTAACCGTCCTACCGCAGTAGCTATCGCGGTATTTGCGGCTTACGGAACAACAGGTTTTTTGGATGATTTCATAAAAGTCCGTTACAAGCGTAATATGGGTCTGCGCGCATATCAGAAGATACTCATTCAGTTTGCGATTGCGGTGTTGGTTGCGTTATACGTTTACAGCGACGTTGCGATAGGAGATAAACTGCGTATTCCGTTTACGGATTTGCAGGTTAAAATAGGTTTTTGGGTCGTGCCTTTGGTCGTGTTCATTTATATTGCCTGCACAAACGGAGTAAATCTGACCGACGGCATAGACGGACTTGCTTCTTGCACGACGCTGTGTTTTCTTGCGGGAATGATAGCTTTGCTGAACAGAGAACTCGTTACTTTGGAAAGCGTCGGCGACACTTACGCGTACGCTCAGACGCAAGACGTAATTACCCTGTGTTACGTCGGTTGCGGAGCTCTGACTGCCTTTATGCTATTCAATGTTAACGACGCTAAAGTATTTATGGGGGACACGGGTTCGCTTGCCTTAGGCGCGTTGGTGGCTTGCAGCGCGATTTTTACGAGGATGAGTTTGTTTATTCCCGTTGTCGGAATAATGTTCGTTGTGTCATGCGCGTCGGTAATTTTGCAGGTCGTATATTTCAAAATTACAAAAGGCAAACGCATATTTCTTATGGCGCCGTTTCATCATCACTTGCAAAAGAAAAAATGGAGCGAAAGCAGGATCTGCGTTCTATACAGCGCAGTCACCGTTTGCGTCATTCTAATTTTGCTTTGTTTCGGAGAGTAATATGTCAGACATAATAATTTACGGTAGCGGCAGAACAGGCAAAAGTCTGTTTGAAATGCTTAAAAAATTAAATATCGACGCAAGGTTTTACGACGATTACAACGCTTCGTATAACAATATTGAATTCGCGCGCGGCGATATTGTGCTACTCAGTCCCGGAGTCAAGCCTGATGCGTCGGGAGTTATGAAAGCTCGCAAAGTCTCGGCAACAGTCATTCCCGAGTTGGAATTTTGTTTTCCGTATTGCAAGGGCAAATGTATTTCGGTAACGGGAACAAACGGAAAAACCACAACCTGCGAAATGTTAAATTACATTTTGTCGCTGCGAGGGCGAAGCGTCAGGTTATTGGGTAACGGCGGTATTCCGTTTTCGGCGGAAGTGTTGAACGTGAAATCCGACGAAATCGTAGTGTTGGAAAGTTCCAGTTTTCAACTGAACAACGTGAGGAATTTTTCTCCGCATATAAGCGTATTTACGAATATAGCAAGCGACCATCTCGATTATCATGTAAGTTATGATAATTATGTACGGGCAAAGACAAACAATTTCGTTCGGCAAGCGGACGACGACTACGCAATTTTCAACGGAGACGACGACGCAGTCGTAAAACTGTCGAACAAGGCAAAGTGCCGCAAACTGTTCTATTCGCTGAACGAACCGTCCGCAAACTGCTATTTCGACGGAGAAAGAGTGCTGGTGAATTTGTTCGGCGCGACGGAAAAAGCAGAAGCTGCGTATTTGAATTCGTTCGCGACGCACAATAAATCCAACGCTTTGGCTGCGATACTTGCGTGCAGAATAGCGGGAGTAGACATCGAATTCTGCGTTGACTCGCTGCGTAATTATACGCCGTTACCTCACCGATTGCAAACCGTTGCCATATTAGACGGTGTGACGTTTGTAGACGACAGCAAAGCGACGAACGTACACGCAACCGTCAGCGCTTTGTCGAATTATTCGCAGCCGTTAGCGTTGATTTTAGGCGGATCGGATAAACATGAGAAGTATGACTCGATTTTCGAAAATTTAAAAAATAACGTCAAGTTGGTTATGGCTACGGGAGCTACCGCGACGAAAATACGCGACGCAGGGAGAGCGCGCGG
This sequence comes from Corallococcus sp., assembly GCA_023667435.1. Classification (GTDB taxonomy): domain Bacteria; phylum Bacillota; class Clostridia; order Christensenellales; family CAG-314; genus Fimimonas. The sequence continues at coordinate 10,524 of JAMPAB010000023.1, forward strand.
TATAGAAGTGAAGATTTTCGAAGACATAGCTCAGGCGACGGAATACGGCTTTGAGGCGATCAAACAAACGGGCGGCGTGGTGCTTATGTCCAATGCTTGCGCCAGTTTCGATAAATTTAAAGGCTATGCCGAAAGGGGCGACTACTTTCGGCATGCAGTCAGGGAGTTGTGCAGTGACAAAAAAACGCTTTGATTACATATTGTTCGGAACGGTGTTAACGCTTGTCGCGTGCGGTCTTTTGTTTGTTTATAGCGCAAGCTGTTATTCTGCCGAGATAACATACGGCAACAAGTATTTTTTCCTGATTAAACAAGGCGTAGGCGCGTTGATAGGACTTGCGGTTATGTTGGTAATGTCGCAAGTCAATATCAACTTAATTAAAAAATTTTGGATAGTAGGCATTGTGTTGTCTGCGGTACTTCTTTGTTTGGTATTCGTACCCGGTATAAGTATCGAAAATTACGGCGCAAGACGATGGATAGGTTTCGGCGGATTTTCGATGCAACCTTCCGAAATCGCCAAATTTGCGTTTGTGCTTTTTTGCGCCGTTTATATGTCGAAAACCGATACGGGAAAGTTTAAGTTCTGTCTTTTGCCTATTGTCGTGGGCGTTGTTTTTTGCGGTTTGATTATTGCAGAACCTAATATGTCGATTACAATTTGCATGGCATTATTGATGATAATAATGTTATATTTGGGCGGTATGAAGCTTAAATATTTTTTGTTGATGCTGATACCTTTCGCTTTGGCCGTACCTTTGCTTATTGTCGTAGAACCTTACAGATTGCAGCGATTATTGGCATTTCTCGATCCGTGGGCATCGCCTAAGGACGAAGGGTATCAACTGATACAGTCGTTGTACGCTTTGGGCAGCGGCGGTTGGTTCGGCGTGGGACTGTTCAACAGCAGACAAAAATACCGTTTTTTACCTTTTGCCGAGAGCGATTTCGTATTTTCCGTAATAGGCGAAGAGACGGGGCTATTCGGCTGCTTGTTGATTTTTGCTTTGTATGCGTTAGTAATCATACGCGGCGTGCGAATAGCGGTAAACAGCAAAGACAAATTTACCTGTTATTTGTCCGCAGGTATTTCTGCAGTTGTCGCCGTACAGTCTTTGTTAAATTTCGCGGTGGTAACAGGCAGTATACCGCCTACTGGATTGCCTTTGCCGTTTATAAGTTACGGCGGAACGTCGCTTGTTGTGTTTATGGGCGCGATGGGGATTCTGCTAAACCTTTCTTCACTGGCGTACGATAATAAAATAGGAGCTAATTTATGGATTACATAATTAACGGCGGTAATAAATTGCGCGGTGAAATTGCAGTTTACGGCGCTAAAAATTGCGCTTTGCCGCTATTGGGCGCGAGTATTCTTACCGACGAAGAAGTTGTTTTGCATAACTGTCCGCGCATAGTTGACGTCGAAAATATGATATTGCTGTTGCGCGCTATGGGCAAAAAAGTGATTTGGCAAGATAATACCGTTTGTATCGGCGGCGCTCTTAATACCACTTGCGCGCCTGCGAGTATCGCAAAGTTGCTTCGCGGTTCGGCGCTTATAATGGGAAGCGCTCTCGCTAAATACGGTCGGATAGAGTTGCCGTTGCCGGGAGGCTGCGCTATCGGATGCAGACCGATCGATATTCATCTCTCGGGATTGGAAGCTATGGGCGCGCAAGTAAAACGCGAGCGCGGTTCGGTCGTTTGCAACGGCGCTCTTAAAGGGGCAAATTACGCCATGCGTTTTGCAAGCGTGGGTGCTACCGAAAACTTGCTTTCGGCGAGCGTTCTTGCAAAAGGCGAAACCGTTCTGGAAAATTGCGCGACCGAACCGGAAGTGGAGGCGCTCGGTCTTATGTTGGTAAAAATGGGCGCGAAAATAGAAAACGTCGGACAAATGAATTTGCGCATAACCGGCGTTAAAAATCTTCACGGTGCCGAATTCGATATAATTCCCGACAGGATAGTTACAGCAACGTATTTGTCTGCCGCAGTTGCCGCGACGGGACAAATTACGGTAACAAATTGCCGTCCGCGTCATCTGTACGCTTTTTTACGTATATTGCGCGAACGTTTCGATTTGACGGAATACGACGATGCAATCGGGATTAGCGTCGTTTCGCAGCCCTCCGATTACGGCAGACTGGTAACTGCGCCGTACCCGTTTTTTCCTACCGACATACAGTCTCTTGCGTTGTCTCTTGCAGCGATGGCGGATAACGGAACTACGGTTATAAAGGAAACGTTGTTTGAAAATCGTTTGCAGCATAATGCAAACGAGTTGAATAAGATGAACGCCGATATCAAAGTTGTCGGCGACAAAGCGATAGTTAGGGGAGGCAAACTCACAGGCGCGACTGTTAAAGCTTGCGATTTGCGAGGGGGAGCAGGATTGGTCGTTGCGGCTTTGAACGCTTGCGGAACTACTACGGTGCAGGATGTCAGTCATATCGATCGCGGTTATATAAATTTGGCGGACAGTCTTAAAAGTTTGGGCGCGGTCATTTCCTGTAACTGATTTATTCGATTTCCATACGGTCGGGTGTGTAGCATGCATTATTTGCTATAAGCCCGACTTTATTTTTTTTCCGTTTAAAATGTAACTTGGTTGTTTTATTATAAAGTAATTGACTACGTTTTTAAATCGTTGTATAATAATTAAGATTATTATGGGAAAGTGTCAAGTTGTATTGACTTACCAGCAAAAGAGGTTGACGTGAAAAGCAAAAAACTTATTATTCTTCTATCGGCGGCGGCTGTTTTTATTGCAGTTATAATAATTATCGCGTCCGTCTTTTCCGTTCGGGAAGTAGCTGTCAATTTCCACAATTTCGCAGGAAGCCAGACTTTGCCGTCGGAGGACAGTCCTACTGCCGACGACGTTCTGAAAATTTCCAAAGGCAAAAGTATGTTTTTCGCATCCAAAGATAAAATTTTGGACGCGCTTAACAAAGAGCATACGCAGTGGCACGCGTTTGCCGTAGTCAAAAATTTTCCGGATATTTTAGAAGTACATTTCGTAAAACGCGAAGCGGTAGTAAAGCTTGACGTGTCCGGTCATACGGTGTATATCGATTCGTTCGGATACGTCGTGTCGGAACCCGAAAGAGAGTGCATAGATATTTCTTCCGCTTTTTTGAACGGAGTTGCCGAAAACAGCGGTTTGGGAGAAAAGTTTAAATTCGTCGATTCGGTAAACGATGCGCGTTTGACGTATATTTTGGAAACTATTATCGCCAGTTGGCAATGTAATTTGGAACTGGACGATTTGCCTGCCGTTTTAGGCGAGAATAACGTGTTTTCTTTTGACGAAAACGGAAATATGTTGATAAAAATGCGTTCGGGCGCAATAATCAAAGTCGTTTCCCCCGAAACTAATCTTACCAAACGCATTATCAGCGCGTACAGTATGTACTACAACAATAAGGAAAACGTACAGCAAAGCGGTACTTTAATTACGGTTGAACCGAACGGTACGATTATTGTTCCGAAGGATAGATAAACAGTCAGACGAGGCAACTATGAAAAACAATTTTGTTACGATTTTGGATTTCGGTTCCAGTAAAATCACTTGTATGGCGGCGACAAAGGTCTCCGATAAAGGCGAGTTTGTAATAAAAGCCGTAGGACAAAGCGCTTATAACGGGTTTAACGACAACGGATGGTACGAACCCGAGACTATAAGCGATGCAATGATGCAGGCGATTGCGCAAGTGGAAAACAAAATGAAAACGAGAATTAAAGAAATATTCGTAGGCGTTCCCGGCGCTTTCTGCGCGGAAACGACGGGAGAAGCCTCGCTTTCTTTCCATTCTAAAAAGAAGATCGACAACGACGACGTAAACGAAATAATAGACAAAGCGGATATTTATAAATGCGAGGCCGATTATACCCCTTTAGGGGGCAAACCCGTATATTTTATTTTAGACGGCGCGCTCAGAATGGTCAATCCGCGCGGTTTCGTCGCAAGTAAACTTATGGGCGTGGTGTCTTTCTCGTATATGAAGAACGTCTTTCGCGATTCGGTCGCTACCGCGCTCAACCGTAAGGGGATCGGCAAAATTAAATATTACAATACTTGCGAAGCGCAGGCAACCTATATTTCTCACTCGATGTTCAACGACAATTACTGCATCGTAATAGATATCGGACATATAACGACAAACGTTACGCTATGCGGAGGCGACGGTATATTGTTCGAAAGAACGTTTGCGTTGGGAAGCGGATACTTTGCCAGCGATTTGTGTCAGGTACTCGGCTGTGAATTTTCTTTCGCAATGTCTGCGTTAGAGAAGGTAAATTTGAATTTGGAAATTCAGTCGGGCGACGCATATTCTTTAAACGGCAGAATGATTGACGCTTATCAAACGAATGAAGTCGTCAAAGCGCGCATCGGGCAGATTGCCGAATACGTCGTTAAGAGTTTCCGTTTTTGCGACAAGGACATACCTTCCAATACGCCGATAGTGTTGACCGGCGGAGGTCTGGCATATTTGCGCGGCGGCGCGGATTGCCTCTCGATGCAACTCGGAAAGAAAGTACGCTTATACGACAGTATAAACGCTCAAACTAAGCGTAACGAATATACGTCTTGTTACGGATTGATATTCGAAGCTATAAAATCTGAAAAAAGTCAGGGCGGATTTTTCTCGTTTTTGGGTAAAGGCCGCAAAGGAGATAAATAATGGATAATTCTATGAACGGAAGCGTAGCTAAAATAATGATAGTCGGTGTCGGCGGAGGCGGCGGAAATGCCGTTAACGCTATGATGAAAGCGGGAATTCGCAACGTAGAATTTTTGGCTTTGAATACCGATCAGCAAGCTCTTTCAAAACTTACGGCAAAGAAAATGCCTATAGGCGAAAAGTTGACGAAAGGGCTGGGCGCAGGCGCAAATCCCGAAGTCGGAAAAGCTGCGGCTTTGGAAAGTAAAGAAAAAATTCAAGCTGCATTGCAGGGCGTGGATTTGTTGTTTATCGCGGCAGGTATGGGCGGCGGTACAGGCACGGGCGCGGCTCCCGTAGTTGCTCAGATTGCGAAAGAGCTGGAAATTTTAACTATCGCCGTAGTCACTAAACCTTTCAATTTCGAAGGAACCCGCCGTATGAAGAACGCCGAGCTGGGCATAGAAAACTTGAAAGGCAACGTTGACGCGTTGGTTATAGTTCAAAACGAAAAACTCAACCGCGATAAAAATTTCTCCATTATGGATGCATTCGCAAAGGCGGACGAAATACTTTTGCAAGGTGTTCGCGGTATTACGGATATTGTCGTGCAAGACGGCCGTATAAACCTCGATTTGGCGGACGTTAAATGCGTAATGCGTAACAGCGGTATGGCTCATATGGGCGTAGGCGACGGAAAAGGCAAAAACAAAACTATCGACGCTATACGCAAGGCCGTGTATTCTCCGTTGTTGGAAACGACTATTCAAGGCGCCGCTTCGTTGATAGTTAACTTTCGCGGCGGCGAAGATTTGTCTTTAGACGAAGTTATAGTAGGCGTTGATCTTGTCAGACAGGTCATTTCTCCCGACGCCAACGTTTTATTCGGAGTCGGTTTCGACGAAAATCTTAAAGACGAAGTGCAGGTTACTCTTATCGCTACGGGTTTCTCCGGCAAAGGGGACGATAAGGCCGCGTTTTTCAGCAGCGAAGCGGCTACGCACGTCGCCGCAACTAATATTCAGCGTAACAATGCAACCAACACCGGCGTAAGGCAAGGTCAGTCCGCGCAGCCCGCCGTTCAAAATTCTACCTCCGCGTCTTCGTATTTTCCGCGCGGCAACGAAGAAACGAAAATCAGCGGTAACGTAACCGTCGAGGAAGATCCCAGTATTCCGCCGTTTTTGAGGAAAATGAGAGGTTGATTATGGACAGAATTTTAATCAAGGAGCTTTTCGCCGATTCAAAATCGTTCGCCGACAAAACGGTGACGGTTTGCGGTTGGGCGAAGACGGTAAGAGATTCGAAGGTATTCGGTTTTATTGAACTGAACGACGGCAGTTGTTTTAAGAGTCTGCAGGTCGTTTTCGAACAAGGCAAAATCGACAATTACGACGAGATAGCAAAGCTTAACGTGGGAAGCGCGTTAGTTGTAGAGGGTAAAATAGTTCTTACTCCCGAAAATAAACAACCTTTCGAAATCAAAGCTCGACGTATTTTTGTCGAGGGCAAGTCAACTCCCGACTATCCTTTGCAAAAGAAACGTCATTCGGTAGAGTTTTTGCGCGAAATTGCGCATTTGCGTCCGCGTACGAATCTTATTTCGGCGACTATGCGCGTACGTTCGGAAGCGGCGTTTGCTTTGCACGGTTTTTTCCATCAAAACGGTTTTGTCTACGTTCACACTCCCTTAATAACTGCAAGCGACTGCGAAGGCGCGGGAGAAATGTTCAAAGTAACTACTTTGGATATTAACAATGCTCCTACTACGAAGGACGGTCAGGTGGACTATTCAAAAGACTTTTTCGGTAAGGCGGCAAATCTCACCGTTTCGGGACAGTTGAACGTGGAAACTTACGCTATGGCATTCGGCAAAGTTTATACGTTCGGACCTACGTTTCGCGCCGAAAAATCCAATACGCTCCGTCACGCTGCGGAATTTTGGATGATCGAACCGGAAATTGCTTTTGCCGATTTGTCCGACGATATGCAGCTTGCGGAAGATATGCTTAAATACGTAATAAATCATATTTTAACGGTATGCGCCGACGAGATAGATTTCTTTAACAGTTTTGTCGATAACGGATTGAAGGAACGTCTCGTTAAACTTGTCAATTCCAAGTTCGAGCGTATGACGTATACGAAAGCGATAGAGCTGCTTGCTCCTCACAACGATAAATTCGAATTTCCCGTATCGTGGGGGTGCGATATCGCTACCGAGCATGAAAAGTTCTTGACGGAACATATTGTAGGCGGTCCCGTGTTCGTTACGGATTATCCTAAGGAAATTAAATCGTTTTATATGCGCTTGAACGACGACGGCAAAACGGTCGCCGCTACCGATATGTTGGTACCGGGAGTCGGCGAGCTTATCGGCGGAAGTCAAAGGGAAGAGCGTATGGACGTGTTACTGGCGAGAATGGAAGAACTCCGACTCAAACCGGAAGATTACTGGTGGTACGTCGAACTTCGTAAATACGGCGGCACTAAACACGCGGGATTCGGTTTGGGTTTCGAGCGTTTGGTTATGTATCTTACAGGCGTATCTAATATCAGGGACGTTATTCCTTTCCCGCGTACTGTGGGTAACGCGCAATTCTAATTACAATCGTAAATTTTTCGGACCGTTGCGGAATTTATTCTGCGCGGTCTTTTTTTGCGGCGTTTGATTTTCGGTAAATTGAGACAAATAACGAATAGCGCGTTTAATTTACTCAAATATGTAAACACTAATTACAGGAGGTAGTAATATGAATTCTACAAAAAACAGTTCTAACACAAAAACAAGTAACGCAAAATCCGCCAACGCGAAAACAAGCAACTCAAAGTCGAGCAAGAGCAATACTTCCAAGAGTAAGTCGAGTAATTGTTCGGGCGGCAAGAAGAATTCCAAATCTTCTTCGCAAGAAAGCGACGCCGACCCGTCGGGTTGGTATACGGGGAATCCTGTCGGGTGGGGTAAATACGCCGAACCCGAACAAGACGCGGACGATTTGTAACGTAAAGGCAAGGTTGCGTATGTTAACCTTGCCTTTGCTTTAAGTTTTGCCGTTACAGCCGTTGCGATCGATATCGATAGTTATTCCCGCCGAGTGTTTGTCGCAACGCAACGTCAACTTGCCGAAAGGCGACGAGCAGCCGCACTCCAAATAGCAACAGTCCTTTTCTTTGTCGGGCAGTCGTCGGTTTTTAGGTTTGCAACGCGATTTGCATATTGTGTTTAAGTAAGTTTGCTCGTTTAAAAAGCGTCCGTTTCTGCAATATTTCATATTAAATTGTATGAAACGCATATAAATTTTGTCAAAAGACTTGAAAAAAGAATTTCTATGTTATATAATTAACCGTATCGAGGAGGATAAAGACAATGATTTTTGAAAAAGTACAGAAATTGCTTGCGGAAGCGCTTAATATCGAAGATATAAATACTATCACGTTGCAATCGAACATAGTACAGGATTTGGGAGCAGACAGTCTTGATATGGTAGAAATGCTTATGTCCTTAGAAGACAACTTCGGAATCACCGTTCCCGACGAGGTGGCGAACGATCTTGTTACGGTTGAAGCAATAGTCAAATATATCGAAGCTCAACAAAAGTAATTGTAAGCAATCAGGCTGTTACGGTAGCGTATCAGCCTTTTTTGTTGTTCGCATTTATATGACGTTTATTTCCAAACAGTATAAGAAAACGACATTGACCGAAACAGATGAAGAAGATGGAAAAATTAAATTCTTTTGAGCAACTTGTGGAGTATCTCCAAGAAAACAGCGACAAAACTTACGACGAATTCAACAATAAAATAATAAATACCTCGTTGCCGACGATAGGATGTAAAATTCCTTTTTTAAGAAGACTCTCCAAATTCTATACTGTTGACGACGTAGCTGCTTTTCCCGTCAACAAATATGTTGAGACGGATTTACTGAAAGGTATAGTGATATCGGAAAGCAAGCTGCCGTTTGACGTAAAATCCGAATTACTTACGGAATTTGCATATACGATAGAAAACTGGGCGGTATGCGACTGCTTGACGGTAAAAGCAGTCGGTCGCGACAGAGAAAAATACTTTGACTTTTTTTGTAAGCTTGCCCTTTCCGATAAAACGTTCGTATGCCGATACGGTATAGTAAACTTGCTTTCCAACTATTTGGACGGCAGACATATCTCGATAATTTTCGAAACGTTGAAGTCGGTAACTTTGTATGGAGAATACTATGTAGATATGGCTGTCGCTTGGCTTGTCGCTACCGCAATGGCCAAATGCCGAAGCGAAACTAAAGAGTTTATGGAGGGCGATGCCCGAGTGGTTTTAACGGGATTTTCTTATAATAAGGCTTTACAAAAGATGCGCGATTCGCGTCGAATATCTGCCGAAGATAAGTTGTGGACGTATTCGCTTAAAATAATTTGATGTAAATTTGACAATATTTGTCGCATAAATATAAAGAACCGTATTTTTGCATAAACTACAAATATGTACGAATCGACCGTTAACGTAGAGAAAAACAACCTTCATCTGTTGACTTATATCAAATCGAAACTAATTCCCGAAATAAAAGCAATCGACGGCATTTCAACGGAATTAGAGGATAAATTTCGTAATTATTTTACGTTAGCTTGTTCCGATACTTACCGCTTTCAGATAAACCGCAGCGTAACAAACGCCGTCGTAGAAGCGTTGTCGTTGGGGTATAAGAACGTTTACGTACGTGAGCTTTTAGAAGTTGACGGCGACGACTTTTTTCAAAACGTATTAGTCAATACCATATGTATGTTCGATAACGAGTACGACAGGCAATCCGTAGCCAAACTTGTAGACGTAGACAAAACGGTTTGTTTGGACGGTTATTACAATTTCAGAATGTCCGCCGTCAAGCGCAAATGGTACGACATAACTAAGTTGGTTACCGATAACGACTTTATCTTGACGGACAAAGAGCTGATAACGGAATTTCTTCAATATCTATTGGAATCTATGGTTACGAAGGTAAAAGAGGTTTCGGTAAGTATCGAACGGGACGGTTTTGCGCTTTACGGAAAGGACGGCAAAGCTTTGAATAAATTGCAATCTATGGCAAAAACGATAAGAGCGGAAGAAGATGCGATGCTTAACGTAATTTGCCTAAAGCCCGATTCGGTAACAGTGTACAGTAAAGAAAAACCCGATAAAAATTTCTGCGATTTGATGAACGCGTTGTTTTCGGTCGAGTATATTTGCGTCGAATAACGCGTCTAAGCGCCGTTTCGACTCGACGACGTCAGAAAGCGTCGCGTCAAAACATATCCGTCAATAACGGAAGTTACAAAAAAACAGTTGACTTTTCTTTAAAAGGGTATTACAATTTGCTCGTAAATACGCTGTAAGTAAAGACACGTTTGACGAAGGTAGTTTTACAGAGAGCGAACGGTGCTGAGAAGGTCGCAAACGAAATCGTCGGATACCGCTTTACCTGGCGCGCTTTCCCTGCGAAAAAGGAAAAATAAGCGGGCTGCTATGCAGTCAAATAAGGTGGAACCGCGGAATGTTATTTCGTCCTTATGAGATTATTTCTCGTAAGGATTTTTTATTTTAGGAGGTTTATATGTCAATTAAAATCAGTTTACCCGACGGCAGCGTCAAGATTTTCGATCAAGCGGTAAGTTGTCTTGCCGTAACTGAAAGTATTTCCGCAGGACTTGCGCGAAATGCCGTTTGCGCCGAAGTTGACGGCGTTATGCGCGATATGTCTGCAACGGTAGATTCCGACGCCGATTTTAAAGTATTTACGCTCAAAGACGACGAGGGACTTGCGGTGCTTCGCCATTCTACGGCGCACTTGATGGCGCAAGCGATTTCCCGTATTTGGCCTAATGCCAAATTTGCCATCGGACCTTCGATCAAAAACGGTTTTTATTACGATATCGATTTCGAGGGAGCTGTTATCGCGCCCGAAGATTTAGATAAAATCGAAGCAGAGATGAACAATATCGTCAAGGAGGATTTGCCTATCGCGCGCGAAGAAATGTCGCGCCTCGACGCTATCGAATTCTTTAAGAAACGCGGTGATTTCTACAAGGTGGAAATTCTGTCCGAGCTGGACGTCGATACGGTTTCTCTTTACCGTCAAGGCGATTATATAGATTTGTGTCGCGGACCGCATATGCCGTCTACGGGAAGACTTAAAGTGTTTAAGCTTACGAGTATTGCCGGCGCGTACTGGCGCGGAGACACTAAAAACAAGATGCTGACGCGTATTTACGGAACCGCCTTCGAAAAGAAAGGCGAAATGGAGGAATATCTCGCGCGTTTGGAAGAGGCGAAACGCCGCGATCACAGAAAACTCGGCAAGGAGTTGGATTTGTTCGATATATTCGAAGAAGGACCCGGTTTTCCGTTTTTCTTCCCCAAAGGAATGGTATTACGTAATCAGTTGGAAAGCTTTTGGCGCGAAGAACACATCAAGGCGGGATATGAAGAAGTACGTACTCCTATGATACTTAATCAGCAGTTGTGGCATCGAAGCGGACACTGGGATCACTACAAAGACAATATGTACGTGGTCAAAATCGACGACGACGATTATGCAATCAAACCGATGAACTGTCCGGGCGGAATGTTGGTTTACAAGCGTACGCCGCATAGCTATCGCGATTTGCCCGAACGCGTGGCGGAATTGGGACTTGTTCACCGTCACGAACTTTCGGGGGCTCTGCACGGACTTATGCGCGTCAGATGCTTTACGCAGGACGACGCTCATATATTTATGACTCCCGAGCAGATCGAAGGGGAAATCGAAGGCGTCGTAAAACTTATCGATAGTTTTTACAGCGTATTCGGTTTTAAATATAATTTGGAGCTGTCTACCCGTCCCGAAGACAGTATGGGAACAGACGAGCAATGGGAAACGGCGACGGAAGCGTTGAAAAAAGCGTTGAATTCACTTGGTAAAGAATACGAAATCAACGAAGGGGACGGCGCGTTTTACGGTCCCAAAATCGACTTCCATTTGGAGGACAGTTTGGGACGGACATGGCAATGTGGTACTATTCAGTTGGATTTTCAAATGCCCGAACGTTTCGATTTGACGTACGTGGGGCAGGACGGCGAAAAGCATAGACCCGTCATGATTCACCGAGTAGTATTCGGCAGCATAGAACGTTTCATTGCTATTTTAACCGAACATTACGCAGGCGCTTTTCCGTTGTGGCTTGCGCCGGTACAAGCGGTAATTATTCCTATTTCGGAAAATCAGCATAAATACGCGCATAGCGTTTGTCAAAAACTTGCGGCAAAAGGAATACGCGCCGAAGTGGACGACCGCAACGAAAAGATGGGATACCGTATCCGCGAAGCTCAGTTGCAGAAAGTTCCTTATATGCTGGTATTGGGCGATAAGGAAAGACAAACGAAGACTGTCGCCGTTCGCAATAGAAAAAAAGGAGATTTGGGAACGATGTCTTTGAGCGACTTATCGAAGAAATTGCTTAAAGAGATTTCAGACAAATCGTCCGATATGTAAAACGGCTGAGTTTGTTTCCACCATAGCGAGCAATTCCGACATAGCAAGGACGTTATCGGGAGAGA
>JAMPAB010000024.1 GCA_023667435.1 Corallococcus sp.
TAGAGCTTTTAGCTCCTGCGGGCAATTTCGAAAAGCTTGTTACTGCCATTCATTTCGGGGCCGACGCAGTGTACCTTGCAGGCAAGAAATACGGACTGCGCGCTTATGCCGACAATTTTTCCGACGACGAAATAGAAGAAGCGGTTTCGTACGCTCACGCAAGGAACGTCAAGGTTTACGTGACTTTGAATATTTTCGCATACAATGCCGATTTTGACGGTTTAAAAGATTATCTCGACGTTCTCGAACGGGCGCGGGTAGACGCGGTTTTAATATCCGACGCGGGCGTTTTGGATTTTGTCAGAAAGCACAGCAAACTGCCAGTACACGTTTCCACTCAGGCAAATACCACCAACAAATATGCCGTCAAGTTTTGGGCGGAGCAGGGCGCGGAGCGCGTTGTGCTTGCGCGCGAGACGTCGCTTAAAGATATAAAGGAAATTGCCTCTTTCGCGCCGAATACGCAAATAGAAACTTTTGTTCACGGTGCAATGTGCATAAGTTATTCGGGCAGATGTCTGATGTCCAACTATCTTGCCGACCGCAACGCAAATCGAGGCGAATGCGTTCAGGCGTGCCGTTGGCAGTGGCAGGTAAGGGAAACGGGCAGGGAAGATTTTATGCCCGTAGACGAGGACGGGCGCGGAACGTACATATTCAATTCCAAAGATATGAATATGCTCGCCCATTTGCCCGAGTTGATAGATTCGGGCGTTGTCAGTTTCAAAATAGAAGGACGGATGAAATCCGCGTTTTACGTAGCGACGGTAGTAAACGCTTACAGACGGGCGTTGAACGCCGTTGCCGACGGATCGTTCGACGAAGAGACGGTTGCAAAGCTCAACGCCGAACTCGACAAAGCTTCTCACCGCGAATATACCACCGGTTTTTATTTCGACGAAGAGGAAAGTCGTCAGTATTATCCGTCGAGTAAAGCGACGGAAATGTACAAATTCGTCGCTATGGTCAAGGAAGTCGGGGACGGTTTCGCCGTTGTGGAGCAGCGTAACAAGTTCGCAATCGGAGACGTTGTGGAAACGTTGTCCGTAACGGAAGATAATGCCAAGACGTTTACCGTAACGCAATGTATTGACGGCAACGGCGAAACGGTGGAAGTGTGCAACAGGGTAAAGCAAATCGTCACGGTCAACTGTCCTTACAAATTGAAGGCGGGCGATATTTTGCGCAAACCGCTTTAAAGGATAAATTTATCGAAAGCAAACGGTAAAACGAATATAGGCGACGTTTATCAAATAACAAATCTTAATATAAAATCCGCTGTCGATTTCGAAACGTTTTCAAAAATCGGCAGCGGATTTTTAATAGGCGGATTTTACCGAAAAACCGTTTAAACCGTTTCCTGATTGTCCGAAACGGTGTTTTCCGTATCTAATAGACTGTCGGAATCGACGTTTTGCTGCGGTTCGTTATATCCGCCTCCGATCTCGTCGGAAGGTTTGTTAAGCTCTTTCCATACGACAATCATAAACGGAGCGGTGGCTATTGCCGCGAGCATATCCGCAACGGGCGCGCCCCAGAACACTCCGTACACGCCTATGCCGAATGGGAGCGCGACGGAAAAGATTATGAGCAGTATATCGCGGACAAACGACAGCGGTACCGCGAATTTCGCTTTTCCCATCGATTGAAGGAATATCGCGCAGCACTTTTGCAGGCAGGTAAACGTTATGAGCGACAAATATATTCTGATGCAGTTTGTAGCGAAAGTAATGTACGTGGAGCTTGTTTCGTTGCTGAACATTTTGATGAACAGTATCGGCGCCGCTTCGAACAGTACGGTAAAGAATAAACATATTCCGCCCGTCCAGCACATTATAAGCAACAGCAGTTTTTTTACTCGAGCGTATTTTTGCGCGCCGTAGTTATATCCTACAAGCGGTTGCGCTCCTGCGGCGAATCCTATCGCCACGTTTAAAATTATTTGGAACAGCTTCATTATTACCACAAACGCGGCAAGCGCTATCTGCGGTCCCGTTTCGCCGAATTCGATAAACGAAAAATATGCGAGAAGCACGTTGTTGACTACTGTAATTATGGCGATGAATATCTGCGTCATAAAGCTGGACAAACCCAGTTGCAGCACTCGGCCCATAACTTTAAAGTCGGGAACGAAGCTTTTGAGTTTGAGTTTGAAATTTTTGCTTCTGAACAAATATCCGACGCACAGCGCAAAGCTTATAAACTGACCGATAATCGTCGCCCACGCCGCGCCCTTAACGCCTAAACCCAGCGCGTATATCGCGATAGGGTCGCCCGCAATATTAAACACCGCGCCCGAGACCATAGCAATGAGAGCAAACATCGGACTGCCGTCCGCGCGGATTATAGACGCTAAACATACCTGAACGAGAGCAAGCGGCATCATAGCGTATACTATAACCGAATAGTCGAGCGCGTACGCCAAAGTGTTAACGCCCGTAAGGACGTTTCCGTCGCTGCCTTGCGCGTCGGTCGTGTCCGCTCCGAGCAGCATAAGCAGTTTATCGCCCCAAAGGTATGCTACGAGAATAACGGCGCAGCCTGCAAGAAACGCGCCGAGCATAGCGCCGCCCACGCTTTTGTGGATTTTTTCGGGCTGTTTTTTACCCAGCGATACGCTCAGATACGCCGCCGCGCCGTCGCCGAACAGCAATGCAAACGCCCAACCTACGACTGTGACGGGGAAAACGATGCCCGTTGCGGCATTCGCGACCGTGCCGTAGCCTACGCCCATGTGACCGAGAAATATTTGGTCTACGATGTTGTACAGACACGATATTATTAGCGATGCTATGCACGGAACGGTGAATTTGGCAAACAGTTTGCCGATTTTTTCGCTGCCGAGATAGTCCTCGCCTATTATCGCGCCGTTGTCGGTTTCTTTTTTCATATAAGACCTCCGTTGTCGTAAAGTATGTAAACCTGCGCTTACAATGGTAACGTTGTACGGTTTGTCCGAGCATTGTCTGCCCTAACCGACGCGTAATACGTATAAAATTGCGTCTGTATTTACGGCGCGGCAAGGCAAAGTTCGGTTA
The DNA here is from genome assembly GCA_023667435.1 of Corallococcus sp. Lineage (GTDB taxonomy): Bacteria > Bacillota > Clostridia > Christensenellales > CAG-314 > Fimimonas. Next base: position 3,039 of record JAMPAB010000024.1, read on the forward strand.
CTTTACGGCAATAATATGATGAAATGTATATTCGGAGTCTTTATCCGAGAAAAGCTACCTGAAAACTGCATCGGCAAACAATAAAAAAGCAGCGGAGAATCGAAATTCTACGCTGCTTTTCCACTGTCGATACGGTATATTTTAGCAAGATTTTTTCAAAAAGTCAAACGGGAAATTAAAAATTTTCCGCCGGATTTTCCGCTGCTTTTACTGCGCCTAACGCAAATATATCCGTGTTTTCGGCAGTGTGAGTAAACGTAACGCTTTCTCCGTTCGTCGCGAACGTTACGCAGTGAGTGCCGTGCGCGCTTCCCAACCGCCGAGAATGTATCGTAACCGAAGTAAAACTGCCTTTATTCTTCGAGATGACGGCGGCGAGTTCTTTTGCCGTTCCGCTAGGCGCGTCGATTTTACCTTTGCGGTGCGTTTCGGTAATTTCGCAATCCCAGTTTTTTAATTCGTTCGAGGCGAACGCGCATATTTTTTGCAACAGCGCAATTCCCTGCGAAAAATTCGGTTTTTCTATTACGGTTACTTTTTTCTTCAATTCGTCGATCGTTTTTTGCTGTTCGTCCGTTCTGCCGGTCACTCCGCTGATTAGCGGACAGTTGTTGACCGTACAGAAATCGCATACTTTGCGCGTCGCTTCGGCGGCGGAAAAATCTATCGCCGCATCGCATTTTACCTCGAAAACGTCGTCTTCTTTATCTATCTCGCAGACGGCGTGACCGCGCGCTTTTGCAATTTCGCATACCTTTTTTCCCACTCTTCCTTTTGCTCCGAATACCGCTATTACCATATATTTACCTCGTAAAATTTTCTAACCCAAATTCCCCCTCCGTTCGCTTTAACGTATTACGTCGCGGTTTTTTTCGAAAAATACGTCTATCGCGTTACGCGTTCGCTTGCTTGCGGCGGTTAGCGGCAGACGTGCGTCGCAGGTTGTAAAAATCCGCTGTTTGTACAGCATATATTTTATTGCTATCGGGTTTGTTTCCAGCATGGACAGTTTTGCAAGTCCGTCGAAAATGCCGCTTGTTTTTCCCGATACGGCTTCTCGCGTCAAACGCGGCGCCGCATTGGACACGACGGATATAACTCCTTTCGCTCCGCGCGTCAGGTAATCGCGCAATTTCAATTCGTTGCCGCACAGTACGTTTATACCGTCGGATATTTTATCCGCAAATGCGGTGTCGTCCGCCGCGTCCTTTATGCCGACTATTTTGTTTGCAAGCGATTTTACAGCCGTAACGCTCAATCCGTATCCGACGCGCGACGGTACGTTATACAGAATCAGAGGAATATTTACCGATTCGGCTATTTGTTCTACGTGCAGACGGTAACCTTCTTCGGTGCATTTGCAAAAGGACGGCGGAGCTATAAGCAGGGCGTTTGCGCCCAGTTTTTCCGCAAAAACCGCCTCGTAAACGGCCTTTTTCGTGGCGCTTTCTTCCACTCCCGCGATTAGTGGCAATTCCGCCGAAATTTCCTTCGCTATTGTTAAAAGGAGCTTTTTTTCGCCGCGCGTTAATAGCTGCGCTTCCGCCGTAGTGCCTAAGGCAAGCAGCGCGTCGACGCCGCTTCTTTTTTGGTAAGTTACGAGTTTGATATAGCTTTCCACGTCGATTCCGTCGTTGACGAACGGCGTCGCAAGCGCGGTTATAACGGCGTTTTTCACAGTTCTGCGCCCTCCTCTTTTGCGGCCCGTTCGAGAATTTCGTACGCGTTGTAGCTTGCGCCGCGAAGCAAATTATCCGCCGCCGTAAACATATTTATGCCGTTGGAAGAAGGATCTTTGTAAATTCTTCCTACGCCTACGTATTTCGTGTTGCGTATTACCGACGGCATAGGGTAAATTCCGTTTTCCGCATCGTCCATAACAAGCACGTTCGGTTCGTTTGAAAGCAGTTCTTTCACAAGCTTGACGTCGGCTTTTTCTTTGAACTGTACGTTTACGAATACGCCGTGCCCCGTCGTTACGGGAATTCGCGCGCAAAACCCGTTTACTTTAAGTCGCGGCAAACCGAGAATTTTCCTGCTCTCGTCCAAAAGCTTTCGCTCCTCGCTTGTGGAACCGTCTTTCCGTAATTGCCCGATACAAGGTATGACGTTGTCGCATATGGGATGTCGGAAACTCCGTAATTTTCCGTAACCGTTAGCGCTTTGCAGATCTTGTAGCCCGTCTTTCCCCGCGCCGCTTACCGCCTGATACGTTATTGCGGTGAGTTTTGTCGGTTTGAGAGGTTTAAGCGCGTTTACGCATATAACGACTTGAATGGTGGAGCAGTTGGGGTTTGCAATAAGCTTTTTGCCTGCAATCAGTTCGCCGTTTACGGAGGGCACTACGAGCGGAACGTCTTTTTTTAAGCGAAAATACGCGCTGTTGTCTATGCAGATAACGCCGCGTTTCGCAAGTTGAGGCGCGTACTCTTTCGCTACGTCCTCCGTAGCCATAAACATAGCGTAATCGACGTTGCCGTCAAGCAGTCTGTCGCAACTTTCTACCGTCACTCTTTTATGGCGAAAAGCGACGCGTTTGCCTACGGAGGAGTTGCCGAACAGTCTTATTTCGGAGTTTAACGCTTTGTCTTGCAGAATCTGCGTCAGCTTTTCTCCCACAAGTCCGTTTGCGCCTACGACAGCGATGGTTTTCATAAATCTCCTTTTTCTAATACAATATTTCGGAATTTTGCTACTGATAACCTTAAAATAGTCTGTTTGCAAGTTTTTTATTAAAATCCGATCAATAGGTTGAAAATTATCCGCGTATATGTTACAATTTATAAAATAATAAGCGGTGACCGTACGAATATACTGCGTTTACAGGCAGATTTAAGCGGTTGACGTTTGCTCGGTTCGAACAAACTCCGAGTAAAGGATATAACGATGAATTACAGCAAAATAAGACTTAACAACGAGCGCAATCAACACGTAACTAAACGGCTCAACCGTCTTAATACGTGGAATTTTTTCAAGGTGCTTTACCGCGAGAATATATGGAGACTTTTCGGATTCAGTCTTTTGATGTTACTGTGCATGGCCCCCATTGTAGTCGCGATATTTTACGGAAGCGCTACGAACGCAGAGTTGGAACGTACTTTGCCGTATCTCAACAGTTTCGGCTTTTCTACAGGCGCCTGGACGGAAATGGATTCGTTTTACGAAAGGACGGTTGCGCATAACAACCTTATCACGGGACTTATAACCGTAGGCGCGTCCGTACTCTTGACGGTTGTGTTCTCGGGCGGTCTTGCGGTAATTCGCGACGCGTTTTGGACGGGTAAGCTTTCTACGGTAGGCGTATTCAAAAGTATCGGCAAAGGCATCAAGGCAAACGTAGGTTACGCGTTCGTATCTACCGTAGTAATCGCTTTTTCGGCGTTCGGACTGTATTGCTTCTACGCTTGGGCGTCCAACGCTATGCCTGTTTGGGTTGCAATAATACTGTTGGTGTTGCTTAGCATTGTCGCAATGCTGCTTGCGATTTATCTGTTGATACTTTGCTCGGTGTCCGTTACGTATAAGCAAACGGTATTCGAAAATCTCGACGACAGTTGGCGTCTGATGTGGTTGAATATATTACCCAATATAATTCATTTCCTCATCGCCGTCATTCCCCTCGCGCTGTATTTCCTGTTGCAAAGCAGTATGCTTGCTACGTTCGTTATGGTATTTATTCTTATGTTCGGCGGAATGTACGTTCCTCTCGTATGGCAAACGCATATGATGAAAATATTCGCGTTGTTCCATCCTGTGGAAGCTAAAAAGAAAAAGCAGAGCAATACGGCGCCTGCCGCTCCGCAACCGACTGCGGAACAAACCGACGCGCAAAATGTAAAAGGCAAGAAAAAGCGCGTCAAATCAGAACCTGTCGAAGAAAAATCGCAACCCGAATCCGCAGTAAGCGCGTACGACGAATCCGACGAGGACGTTTACGCTATTCCTTCCGACGACGAAGAAACCGTCGAAAGCGACGAATCGAACTCGGACGTAAATGAATAACGGTTATTCGGTTTTAGCAGAATATTACGATAAATTTACCGAACAAGATTGCGACTACTTAGGTTGGTCGCAATATTTGTGTTCCGTTGCGCAAAAGTATAAGGTCCGTTCGGTAGCGGATATCGCCTGCGGCACGGGAAAGATGACGGAATTGTTGGTAAAAAGCGGTTACGAAGTCGTAGGAATTGACGCTTCGCAGCAAATGCTGTCGGAAGCCGTAGGCAAATGCGGCGCCACGTTCGTAAGGCAGGATATGCGCAAACTGCAGCTACTGCGCAAGGCGGACATGGCGGTGTGCGTAAACGACGGAGTCAATTATCTTAAACCGAGCGAGCTAAGCGGCTTTTTCAAACGCGTTGCCGACAATCTGAATTTAGGCGCGCCGTTCGTATTCGACTTGTCGTCGCCTTACAAATTGCGTAACGTCGTATCTAACAACGTTTTTTATCTCGATTCCTTAAACGAAACCCTGTTGTGGGTTAACAAGTTATACGGCGACCGCGTCGAAATGGATTTGACGCTGTTTGTCAAACGCGGCGAACTGTACGAACGCAAAGAGGAACGTCACGTCCAGTATATACACGAAGATTCTTCCGTCCGCGCGTCTTTGGAGGAAGCGGGTTTCGAGGTCAAACGGGTAACGCGAGACTACGGTAAAAAATTAAGTCCTAAATCGTCGCGGATAACCTACTACGCCGTAAAACGGCAGAGCGCGCAATAAACGCGTTATCATTGTAAAATAATTGCGAGGTTTTTTATGTCGTCTGTTTTGGTAAAAGCAGTAATAGAAAATTCTATAATCGTTTCCGCAGTCGAAACAAAAAGCATAGTAAATAAAGCCGTTAAAATTCACGGTCTTTCGCCGATTGCGACGGTTGCTTTGGGACGCGCTCTTACTATGGCGGCGCTTATGGGAAAAGAATTGAAAAACGCCGACGACTATCTTACGGCGATAATAGACGGCAACGGTCCTTTGGGGAAAATTACCGTTTGCGCAGACGGATGCGGCAACGTTAAAGGCGATATAGTAAACCCTATAGTCGACAGCGTCTTAAAAGCGGACGGGACCTTAGACGTAGGAACGGCGGTGGGACGCGAAGGTTCTCTTACGGTCATAAAAGATTTGGGTCTTAAAAATCCTTACGTGGGAACGTCGCAGCTTGTAAGCGGCGAGATAGCAAGCGATTTCGCTTACTATTACGCGACAAGCGAACAGCAGCCTTGCGGAATAACATTAGGCGTGGGTCTCGATAAACGGTCGTGCAAGTCTGCGGGCGGCGTTCTCGTGCAGGTAATGCCCAACTGTCCTGAGGAGCTGCTGTTTAAAGTGGAAACGGTTATGTACGCAATGGACGAAATGAGTTACCAGTTCGACGGCAGCAGCGCGGAAGAAGTAATCAATAGATTTTTCGGAGAGTTCGATCCCGTATTCACCGAACGAGCCGAAGTCCGTTACAAATGTAATTGCAGTAAGCGCAAGATAGACGGAATAGTACGGAGTCTCGGCAAATCGGAAGCGGACGACATACTGGCGGAAAACGGGCAAATAGAAGTGTGCTGTCACTTCTGCGGCAAAAAGTACGTTTACGACAGAGAAGCGGTCGATAAACTGTTTAAATAAAGAAAAATTTTTACGTGTAACCCCTTACGTAATGAAGGGGTTATTTTTATGGCGTAATCGGGACTGCGGCGCGGATTTTAACGCAATCGTATTTCTGCCGTATCGAGCCCGTACGTAAGTCGGATTTACTGCGGGACGTTGACGGAACGAACGGATTTCTTTACGGTTTTGATTTGCCGGCAGACCGTTACGGCAAGCGTTATCGCGCCTACGACTCCCACAAGCATATAACCGTACTTCAACGCGAAATCGAAACCGAACATAGACATAGACAGCGCCAGAGTAAATACTGCCGCCGCGCTTAGCGTTCTGTCGTTTATAAGAGCGTTAATTTCCGATACGATAGGCATTGCGTTTGCCACAATTCCCGTTACTGCGGAAAGTATCAGAGTAATTACGGCAAGAGCAAGCAGAAACGGATCGGTTATTCCGTCGATAACAGGCATAGACAGGGAAAAATCGCTCAATCCCATAACCGCAATCATCATTAAAGCAATTACAGCTGCGGATATCAACGAGCATATTACGTTGCGGCGTTTGCCGCTTTGCGAACCCAGCGTCGTTGTTACGCCGAACGACATAACGAAAGTAAACAGCGCGTAAGCGATCGGGTTGTATGCGGGTACGTCGTTCGTAACGGTCGTTTCTTTGCCGTTTCCCGTAAGGTACAGTATAACGATCAGCGTCACGGCAAGAGCGATGGAAATAAAGTTCGCCGTTTTCAATGCGGAAAGTCCTCTTTGCATTACGGCGGTCGCTATTACTGCGGTCACGAGCGCGTACAGCGGAAAAGCGCTTACGGGCAGAATATTGCTTATACACTGTTCTACGCCGGCAAGCATAGTTACGACGCACACGAAACAGCACGCCGAAATACACAAATCGAAAGCGATTGCGTACCGCTTGAAACAGCAAACGGACAGCTTTGCAACGTTTCCGCAATTACGCTTTCTGCAATATTCTCGGAATATAACGTTTATCAAAGCAAAAGTAACCGCAAATATTGCTACGTTCGTTACGTTGCCGAAAAAAATCTGCGCTTCTTTGCCGCTTAAAAAACCCACGCCCACAGCGCATCCCACGACTACGGCGATATCGCTTAAATACGTTAATTTCCTCATACTGTTTTGTATGTCGCTCCGTCGTAAAGTATTCACTTGCTTTGTTGCGCGGAGCGCGTACGTCTTGTACACCGTCAGTCTGCGTCTGTATTTTGCCGCAAGCCGTTGCGTATTTGGCGTATGCTGCGAATGACTACGCATTTACGGGGGGGGAAGCGTACCGATACCTGCGCGCCTCCGCGTTGAGTGACAGGCATATGCCCGACAATCGTTTTTTTTGATTTGACTGTAAATAAACGACGGACCGACACGGAATTTAAAGTAAAATTCAACAAGCATAGAATACTGCGGCTAACCGATTGTCGGACTATCTATTTTCTATTGCAATTTACGGACCGAAATGATATAATCGATTTATATAAATTTTAGAACTTCTGAGTATCTGACGAAAATATGAGGACGGAATGAACACTGCAAATGAAACGGCGAAGGTAGCGCAAACCAAACAAATTATAGCAACTCAATTCAAACGTTTGTTTGACCGTAAAAGTATTCAGCAGATTTCTGTAAAAGAAATTTGTAAATGCTCTATGATCAGTCGGTCGGGATTTTATCTGCATTTTCAAGATAAATACGCGTTATTTAAATACTGTTTGGAACAAAAATTGAATTTGTGGAATGAGAGCATTAAAACATATTCCGTAAAAGATTTTATCTTTTTTATGTTCGATTCGATATTCGAGGACAGAAATTTTTATTACAATGCATTTATCAGAGAACCGACAAGTGAGTTGCATAACATCGTACAGGATTCCTATTGCGAGCTGTTCAGACAGTGTTTTGTCAACGGACAGACGGCGGGGATGAACATACCGCAACCCGTCTCGGTGATTTCGAATTTTTATGCCGGAGCGGTTTTAAGCATCATCGAACTATGGCTATATAAAGAACCTGCAATAACGAAAGATGAAATAGCTAATTGTTTAATAGCTCTTATGCCGAGCTGGATGATTTGACTTTGCATTTAATACAACTGTACATATATGAGTTTATGTCTATTTATGTACATTACAGCGAATTTGTATATTTAATATACTCTTTTCTTTGTCGGAATTTATGTTATAATGTCGGTGTGGTATTATGCCATAATATAAAGTTACGGGAGAGTTAATTATGATGAAGTGTGTTGTAACGGTAGAATTTAAAACCGAAGACAGCGCCCATGCGGCTATGGAAGGGCTGAAATTAGAGCAAGAAACCTATGGGTACAAAATCTTGCAACTCGGACTTGTAAAGAAAGAAAACGGCGTAGATACGGCTATTGCGGGCTTTGATATAAAAGAGGATATCGGTAATACACGTGTCGGCGTCGGCAGCGTTGTCGGCGGAATCATCGGCATTTTGGGCGGTCCTATAGGCATTGCGCTTGGTCTTGGCGTAGGCGCCGGAGCCGGCGCAGGTTCTAAAAAATCCGCTACCCAAAAACTCAAATTAAAGAATATGAGCTTGATGCAGCAAGCAATCGCAAAACTGCCTAAAAATGCGGTCGTTTTGGTCGCGCTCGTTGAAGAAGAGGAAGAAATTGTATTCGACAGCCGTGTGAAGAAATACAACGGCAGAGGAAAAATAAATCATTACAACGTCGAAGAGCTTGAAAATGAAGTCAAAGAAGCTGAAAGATTAGCCAAAGAAGCCGAAGTAAACGAGGAAAAAAGAATTGCCGAAAATATGAAAAATATGCAGAAATTGGCAAAAGAAAACAAGAAGAACAAAAAGGCAAAGCAACCCCAAAAAGATACTGAAGACAAATAGAATAATTATATCAGTGCAAAAGGCGGAATTCCGTAAGGAGTTTCGCCTTTTGGTTATACTAAAACAGCATTATAAATTTCGGTGTTTATAAAAATATGTTCCGTACCGACGCGCCCGAAAACGCAATACGATTTCGGGCGAAGTCTTATTGAACAACGGATACTTTTCTGCGGCGGACAAAAATCAACGGAAATTTTTTACCACTATTTTTTCGAGAACGGCTACCAAACCGTACATAATTCCAGCAAGCGCGCACAGCACGATGGTGCAGGTCATAACAACGTCTAATCGGAACACCTGCGAGCCGTATACAAGCAGATACCCTAATCCCTCTTTCGACACGAGGTATTCTCCCATGATCGTTCCTATCCAGCTCATTCCCACGTTGATTTTCAACGTCGCCATAAGCGTCGGAACGTTGGACGGCGCGACGAGTTTGGTAAATATCTGAAAGCGGTTGGCGCGCATAGATCGGAGCAGCAGCGCTTTGTCTTTGTCCGTCTCGGTAAAACCGTTTAATATTGTAATTGCGGTAATTACTACGGAGATTAACACCGCCATAGTAATTATAGAAGCTTTGCCCGTCCCCACCCAAATGATTATTATCGGTCCGAGCGCGATTTTCGGCAGACTGTTGATAACTACTACGTACGGTTCGAATACGTCTTTTAAAAAGTTGTTCCACCACAGGATTACCGCGATAACGTAACCCAACACCGTTCCTATGGCGAAGCCCACAAGCGTTTCCAACGTAGATACACCCGCGTGGTACCACAGCGTTCCCCCTTGAGACAGTTCTGCAAGCGTAAGCCATATTCTGCTGGGACAGCTCATTATAAATACGTCTATCCACTGCAAATGCGCGGCAAGCTCCCAAAATGCAAGTAAAAGTACGAGTACGCCCACCTGCGTTACGTGGACCAGTATATTTCGCGTGCGTTGCTTTTTTAAAAACAGCAAATGTTCGCGCGTAAAAGTATCGTAGCGTTTAGGCATAATTTTTTCTCCTTAGATTTTTCCCGTTTCATAATTTTTACGTCTGAGCATCATACGGGACGATCTCGATATTACCCGCGCGACGGTATTTGTTTTTCTGCCGCGCCGCCGTGCAAATAGCTGTGGAGCAGTTCGAACTGCGCCGAAAAGCGCGGCGACTGTCTGCGCTTTAACGGAGTATCGATATCGGTCATTTCGGTATAGTGTATCGTTTTGAGCGTAGCGGGCCTCGCCGTAAGCACTATAACTTTGTCCGCAAGAGAAATAGCTTCGGAAATATCGTGCGTGACGAGCAAAGCGGTTTTGTTTTCTTTTTTTATTATGGAATATACGTCGTCGCACACTTCCAGCCGCGTTTGAAAATCCAACGCCGAAAACGGTTCGTCGAGAAGCAGCAAATCAGGATTGATTGCCAACGTCCGTATAAGAGCGACGCGTTGACGCATACCGCCCGACAGCTCCTGCGGATAGCGTTTGCGAAACTCCCACAATCCGTATTTTTTCAGTAAATTATGCGCCTTGTCAACGTTTTCCGCCGTCATTTTCCGTTGAATTTCCAACCCCAAAACGATATTTTTTTCTATCGTTCGCCACTCAAACAGTTGGTCGCGTTGAAGCATATATCCTACGGCGTTGTCCGTCGAGGTTTCCACTTTGCCGCTTGTAGGCTCTATAAGTCTGCATACAAGCGACAGTATCGTGGTTTTTCCGCAGCCCGACGGTCCGATTATCGCTACGAATTCGCCTTCGTTTACCTCGAAGGACAAATTTTCTATCGCGTTCGTCTGCTGCGTTTTGGAATAAAAAACTTTACTTACGTTGTCGAATCTGAGTATAGGCATAGTTTTCCACCTTGAAATTCTTTTGCGGCGCGTCTTTCGGTTAAGATATCCGCAAGCGCGACTTGACGCAGTAAAACGCGCGTAACGCCGTCAAAACCTTACAGGTTCGATTGCCGTGCGGTCAGGCGTTCAAATGCGGTTACGAAAGCCTACGTTAGTACGGTTTTTGCGTCGGGCGCTTTACGGGTGACGTACTTTATACGCGCGAAGCTGCGGAATTGTCTACTATAACGTCGTAGGACACGCGTTGAGACAGCTCGCCCGCATTTTCCATAATGTCCTGAATACGGTTGAACGCCGCTTTATCGGTAACGGGCGTAGACGTCCATACGTCGCTGTTTTGATAGTTTTCGACGGCGGTTGTAAGCAGGTCGAGCGACGTTCCGACGAAGTACGGTTCTACCAGCTTCGCGCAGTCCTCTGCGGAATGCGTCATAGCGTACGCAGTGCCTTTCCAAACCGCTTTGAGGAATTTTTCCGCTTTGTCGCCGTGTTCTTTAAGGTACTTGGGCGTTGCGGTGTAGCAGGTATAGGGAATTTCGCCGCTGTCCATACCTATTGCGGACACGATATAACCTTTGCCCTCCTTTACCAGTTGACTTGCCGCAGGTTCGAACAACGGCACCAAATCGCCCGTGCCTCCCGTAAATGCGGGGCCCAACGCGCCGAACTGAATGGAATAGTCCATTGTGATATTAACGCCGTCGTAGTAACCTTTGTTGTTCAAAACGTATTGCAGGATCATTGCAGGCATACCGCCCGTTCTCCCCATAAGCACGGTGTAATTTTCTATTCCGCCGTAATTAAAGTTCGGCATTGCGTTGCGCGCGACAAGGAAGCTCCCGTCGCGTTTCGTAAGCTGACCTATAACTTTCGGGTAGTCTTTTTTGCCCTGCAAATATACGTAGATATTGGCTTCGCAGCCCATAAGACCTATGTCCGCTTCGTTCGTGAGCAGCGCCGTCATTACGTTGTCCGCGCCGCTTCCGTTTGTTATTTCCACAGTCAATCCTTCTTCTTCGAAATATCCCAACGCCATTGCGAGATACTGCGGCGTATAAAAGAGGCTGTGAGTGACTTCGTTCAGTCGTATTACGTTTTCGTCGCCTTTGTCGCACGACGTAAAGCATGCAAGAGCAAGCGTCGTTATAAGCAAAGCGACAAGTATTGCGGTTAATATTTTTTTCAAGTTTGTTTCCTCCGTTTTATGGCATATTGCATACTATGTTTTTGCCTCCGTTAAGTGTTAATGCGCGATGCAAATTACTTTCGTACGCGTTTTTATTCAATTCGCTTGCCAAAAATTTTCGCGTATGCTAATATAAACGCGTAAAAACGTTCAGGCGAAAGGTCGTCCGAGACTTGCGCGATAGGAGAGAGCGGACTGCGGTGAGAATTCCGCATTGCGTAACGGACGGCGTAGTTTGCTTAGTTGACGGGGCGAAACGGCGTCGTATGACGAAAGTAGTTCCGTTCGGGCGGTTCCGTTAACGACCGTTTGAGGCAGTTCGTTCTGCGCGCGTCGGTTATGTTTGAGCGCGTGTACGGAATTGCGAATTAAGGTGGTACCGCGACTTTGTTCGCCCTTTATTTCGGGGCGGATTTTTTATTGTTTTTTGCAGAGAAACAGCATCGGACAACTGCAAGAGAGGCAGCGTTATTTCGACTGTACAAATACCGCGCGGCGCCGCGCGGACGGATAAAAGAGGAGAAAACAAATTATGATCGACAAAACTTACCAACCGAAAGAATTCGAAAGAGACTTGTATAAGCAGTGGATGTCGAACGGGTATTTCACTCCTAAGGCGGAAATAGGCAAACCCTACTTTTCTATGGTAACGCCTCCGCCCAACATTACGGGACAGCTGCATTTGGGACACGGACTGGATAACGCCATACAGGACACTCTTATCCGTTTCAAGCGTATGCAGGGTTACAATACGCTGTGGCTTCCCGGTACCGATCACGCAAGCATAGCAACTGAAGTGAAGATTGTCGAAGCGCTCAAAAAGGAAGGCATCGACAAACGCGACTTGGGCCGCGAAAAGTTTTTGGAGCGCGCGTGGGAATGGAAGGAAAAGTACGGCGGAAGAATCGTGGAGCAGCTCAAATATTTGGGCAGCTCGTGCGACTGGTCGCGTCTGGCGTTTACGATGGACGAAAAGTGCAGCAAAGCAGTCCGCCGCGCCTTTACGTCGATGTACAAAAAGAAACTCATTTATCGCGGCAACCGAATTATAAACTGGTGTCCCGTGTGTAAGACCGCGCTGTCCGACGCGGAGGTGGAGTATGCCGAACAGGACGGTTTCTTCTGGCATTACGGTTATACCACGCCCGACGGAAAAACTACCGTAACTTTTGCGACGACCCGCCCCGAGACTATGTTGGGCGATACAGCCGTCGCCGTCAACCCTAACGACAAGCGTTACGCTCATTTGGTAGGTAAAACCGTCATAGTCCCCTTTGTCAACCGCGAAATTCCCGTTATCGCCGACGAATACGTCGATATGGAATTCGGTACGGGCGTAGTAAAAATCACTCCCGCGCACGATCCCAACGACTTCGAAGTGGGACTCCGTCACAACCTGCCCGTTATCCGCGTTATGAACGACGACGGAACTATGAACGAGAACGCCGGCGAATTTGCCGGTCTCGACCGCTACGAGGCGCGCAAACAAATCGTCGCAAAACTTAAAGAGGCGGGCATATTGCAAAAGGTAGAGCCTCACAAGCACAACGTGGGCAGCTGTTACCGCTGTCATACAACGGTGGAGCCTATCGTGTCGAAGCAGTGGTTCGTCAAAATGCAGCCTCTTGCAAAGCCCGCTATCGAAGCGGTTAAAAACGGCGAGATCAAGTTCCACCCCGAGCGGTTTGCAAAAACGTACTTCAATTGGATGGAGAATATCAAGGACTGGTGCATTTCCCGTCAGCTGTGGTGGGGACACCGAATCCCCGTTTGGTACTGCGACGACTGCGGAGCGGAAATCTGCGAGGAACACGACCCCGACGTATGCCCGAAGTGCAACAGTAAACGGATCCGCCGAGACGAGGACGTCCTCGATACGTGGTTTTCCAGCGCGCTTTGGCCGTTTTCCACGCTCGGATTCTGCGAGGGCAGCGACGACTTTAAGGCGTTCTTCCCGACGAGCGTACTGTCTTGCGGTTACGACATAATTTTCTTCTGGGTCGCGCGTATGATTTTCAGTTCTCTCTACAATACGGGCAAGGTGCCTTTCCGCGACGTTTTGATGCACGGAATAGTCCGCGACGAGCAGGGACGCAAGATGAGCAAATCGCTCGGCAACGGCGTAGATCCCGTCGACTTTATCGAAAAATACGGCGCGGACACTTTGCGCTTTGCCTTGCTTAACGGAGTTGCAAACGGTTCGGATATACGTTTCTCTCCCGACAAGATCGAAGGCACGCGCAACTTTATGAATAAGATATGGAACGCAAGCCGTTTCGTATTGATGAACTGCGAAGGCAAAACGCTGTACGGTATTTCCGAATGTAAACTCAGTCTTGCCGACAAATGGATATTGACCAAACTCAACGACACCGTCAAACAGGTTACGGAGCTTATCGAAAAGTTCGAGCTGGGTATGGCGTGTCAGGCGGTATACGACTTTGTGTGGAGCGAATTCTGCGACTGGTATATCGAACTGAGCAAACCCGTTTTGTACGGCACGGACGAAACGGCGCGCTCAAGCGCTCTGTCGGTGCTTGTATACGTACTGGATAAGACGCTGAAACTGCTTCATCCGTTCGTGCCGTTTATCACGGAAAAAATTTACCTGAGTCTGCCCGTTCATAACGAAAGCATAATGACGGAACGCTATCCCGAATTCGACGGAAAATACTACTTTGCGGACGATTGCGCCCTTGTAGAGGAATTGAAAGATTTAATCGCTAAGGTTCGCAATATACGTTCGGAATACGGCGTCGCGCCGAGTAAGCGCATACGTATGTACGTAATTGCTTCCGACAAACGGATAGAGGAGTGCGACACGTATTTTGCCAAACTGTGCGGTCTGGAAGGCGTTACGTATTCGCGCGCGCCGCAAGGCGAAAAAACCGTCAAAGCGGTAGGCGCGGCTGCAACCTGCGAAGTGCCTCTGGGCGATTTGGTGGATAAGGATAAAGAAATCGAACGCATATCGAAAGAACTGGAAAACGTCGCAGGAGAAATCGCTCGCGCAAAAGGCAAACTGAGCAATTCGGGATTCCTTGCGAAAGCTCCCGCAAATCTTGTGGAAGCGGAAAAAGCAAAGCTCGAAAAATACGCGGCTCTCGAGCGGCAGCTTAAATCGAGATTGGAGGAATTGCGTTAAATGCGGTTTCTAACCGTAAAAAGTAAACTTGCTTTTATTGCGCGGTTTATTTCGGATGTAAAATCTTAAGAAAAAAAATAAATCGATATACGAAGGAGAAAAAACGCCGCGTGGACCTTAAATTGGGAGTCGCGTACGGTTCGGACGTTGATAAGGTAAACCTCGCCATTCAATCCGTTTTGGACGAACGCGAGCTTATTCTGCACGACGAAGGTTATACCGTGCGTTTGCTGGAACACGGCGCGAGTTCTCTCGATTTCGTTTGTCGCTGTTGGGTGAATAACGCCGACTACCGGACGGTGTATTACGACGTAAACGAGCGCATCGTCAAACGCTTTGCAGAAGAAGGAATCCAAATACCTTACAACACCGTCGACGTCAATATCGTGCCTGCAAAACCCGCTCAAAGCGCAAAGCAGTCGGGCAAAGCCGCGACGGGCAAATCTGCAAAATCCGCCGTCAAAAAGATCGCAAAAAGCAGTAATCGGCTTAATCGTAACATACTATTTCACACATAATATCTTGAATTTATAAAAAACCGCCCGATTTTGTCGTACGTTGCGTACAAGCTCGGGCGTAATTTTTTGTTTTATAATCGCGTTAAGAGGAAAGAAGGGCGTAAAGCGAAGTCTCGAATTAAGCGGATAAATTATCCGTAAAATCCGAGACTTACGAGTAGGGCATCGTTTATCTGTTGCATCGTTTCGGGCGGCAGCTCGCCTATTTTTTCTTTTATTCTGCTTTTGTCGATAGTTCGTATTTGTTCTAGCAGCACAACGGAATCTTTCGGCAGCGGCGAGTCTTCCTTCGACAGCTCTATGTGAGTAGGCAGCTTTGCTTTGGTCAGCTTTGACGTAGTTGCCGCCGCTATTACGGTGGGGCTGTATTTGTTTCCTACGTCGTTTTGCAGAACGACTATGGGGCGTACGCCGCCTTGTTCGCTGCCTATTACGGGATTTAAATCCGCGTAGTATATTTCTCCCCGTTTAATAAACGTTTCGCTGTTGTTTTTCATAGTTTTCGCTCCCTTGTTTCTTTTTTCGGCGCGACAACTTTCCGTCCTCAGTCGTGCAACTTTCGCGTTGCTCCTTTTTAAGACTATGTAAATTTCTTTTAAAACGTTAAAGTCTTCGCATTGGGAATTATCGACGGTTTTTTAAATTTTTATTCTTTTTACGCTTCATAATTTCAATGCGTTGCGTAATTCCGAAAAAAATCTACTGCGGCGTACTGCGGCGCGACTTAACGCGGTTATATACGGTCTTTGAGCCGCAACGCCCTGTTCGTTTTTTTGCGAACGCGCGCGTTGCGTCGTAAAATGTAATATAATAGCGATATTTTATCGATGGGGTATTGACAACGGGGGGGGGGTATTATGGTAAAATCTATACGGTAATTTTGCAGGCAGATTTTTCGCATTTATCGGCGCGTTTTACTTTTTGACGGTAGCGCGCGGAATTCGGGAAGTCGCCTTAAATCACAATCCTTTTAACGGAGGTAGTTATGTCTAAAAAGTATCAGTTTGCAAACGGCAAAAGCAAAGTCGCCGCAACGGTTCTTGCGGCTGTATCTTTCGTTATGCTTATAGGCGCATTGATTTTGTTTTTCAGCGTAGATTATCAGGCGCGTTGGCTTATCGTTCCGCTTATAGTGTTTTTCATAGCGTCGTTCGCGCTTACCCTTTGCGCTCTGTACGCGGATCCTAAGTTTTATACTCTTGCCGCCGTTTTTACGGCATTGAGTTACGTTTATCTGCTGTTTTTAGTAATGTTGCGCGCCGTCGATTGCGTCGCTTTTTCCGACTTGCCCGAATGGGCGCGTATAACGATTCCCGTGTCGCTTTCGGTTCTGTTCGTTGCTTTCTGCCTAACGTTCGTTTTGCTTGCCGCAAGGAATACCAAATTGAAAACGCCTACGAAAGGAGGACCTCCGTACGTTTCAGACACCGATATGAGCAAATCGAAATCGCTTACTAAAAGCGTCAGAGCGATATTTATCGTTCTGTTGGTAATTACCGCAGTTATTTTCGGAGCGGACGTTGCAAGCGCGGTTTTGGGACATTACGAAATAATTTCTGCCGAAGTATATCAAAGCAGGGATATATCGGCGGGCGAGGCGTACTATCTCAAGTACGGCGAAACGGCGTGGACTTATATCTCTTGGACAGACGGCGGCGGCACGGATCATATTGCGGGATACGATACGGTAGGTTCTACCGCAATAGACGTTTCTTCCGGTCTGTCTGACGATTATTCCCGCCGCGCCGCGTTATCTCAGATAGATAATACCGTTAATTATAACGACGTTTATTTTTGCTACGATATATCCGACGCAACGCCTAGCGGCGGTACGAGCAGCGTCAAAAAGTATATAATGTTGGAAGACACTACGGGATCTTACTATAATCCGCTTAATACGTACCAGTTGTGCAAACTGGTCGGACAATCCGAAAGCAAAACCTGTTCGGCGCGGGAAGTATTCGAAATGACTTGCGGCGTCGGTCTCGACGTTACGGACGATTACAAAGTAGTGCCGTCGTCCTATTCCTATTTCGGTTTTGCAAAAGAAGCGTCTCTCTACAAGCTTAGCAGAAGATCGCTTACTATCGCCGAAGTGGGAGTTTCTTACCGCATACCGAACGTGTTTTTCTTAATATCCGCCGTATGCGGAATTATAGCGCTGTATCTCGTTTCCGCTAACTGTCAAATAACGGAAAAGGAAACGGTAGTATTCGCCGCAAAAGCCGCAGGCGGAGGAATGCCATCGCCCTCTGCGCTCAATGCGCTTAGACGTCAGAAAATAGCTCTCAACGTATTTCTGACCGTTATTACCTTAGGCATTTACGGTTACGTATGGTTTTACAGAAACGCCCGCAACGTCCGCGTTTTAAGCGGCGAAAATGCCGCAGGACTGGGAGACGAAGTTGCGTTGTATCTGTTCGGAGGCTTATTCTACGGCATATACTGGTACTATTCGCGTACGAAACGTTTATCTGCGGCGATTGCCGATATTTACGCAAAGAGAAAATGTCTGTCGCCGACGGTGTATCTTATAACGTCGATACTGCCGTTCGGCATACTTCCGCTGTGCCTTATAAGCAAGGATATCAACAACATAATTTCCGAATACGACAATATAATTTTTGACAACGAATACGAAGAGGAATCCGAACCCCTCCACGCAATGTTTACCGAAGGCGAATACGAAGAGGAATCCGAACCCCTCCACGCAATGTTTACCGAAGGCGAATACGAAGAGGCAACCGAAGAGGACGAGAAGCGTTACGCGAAATCTGCGGTTTTGAGCAACCGACTGGGAATCGTCAAAACGGTATTGCTCAGTATCGTAACGTTAGGCGTGTACTACGTAATAACTTTGTCGCGCGTCGTAAACAGAGTAAACGTGCTGCAAGGAAACAAACAGGCAAGAGTAGGTCAGGTAGTGTGTCTGTTCCTCGTGCCGTTCTACTGGATTTACTGGCTTGCAAAGTATTCCGACAGGTTGGAAGAAGAAGGCAACCGTACAACGCTCGAATGCTGGCTTGTAAATATAATACCGTTTTACGGAGCGTACTGGCTGCTTACGCGCGCTAACGATATTGCAGACGCCGCTTGCGAATATTCCGTTCCGTATCACAACAGCGCAGTGCTCTCTACCGTATCGCTTGTACTTCCTATACTCGGTTTCGGCGTCGTTCTTGCTACGCTTGACAGGATAACCGACAACTTGACGTTGTCCGCGTAGATTTTTACGAAAACTGCCGACGGCATATGCGCTATGCCGTCGGCTTTTTACACGTTTTTACGCGATTTTTGCGGTTGGACCGTTTTACGTTCGGCGTCCTTCGGTAAACGGCGCGCGTCTCCGCTCGCTCGATTTTGTCGAAATTGTTATTTCGACCGACTAATTATTGACATAAATAAATATAAAGAGTAAAATATATTTTAATTTAATGAACGAAGGAGCGGTAATTTGCTTAATATACTCGCTAGTTTTATATTCGGCAATAAAAATTTCGGTCTCTGTTTGGATAACGGACATCCGTATCTGAGCATATTCGGGTTGGAAATTTATCTCTACGCCATAATTATCGTGTTCGGTATGTGTATGGCGATTTTGACTGCGGGGCTGTATTTTAAAAAGCGCGGTTACGACCCTTACGACATAACGATTTACGCGTTGGCGGTTATTCCCATCGGCGTTTTGGGAGCGCGCGCTTACGTATATATTTTCCCTTGGCACGGCGGTTCTTCCGACTGGTCTACGTATTTTCAGTTCAGAAGCGGCGGACTGGGCATTTACGGCGGCGTCATTATGGGATATCTGGCAGCCGCAGTCTGCGCGAAAATCAAGAAGCAGGATTTCCGCATAGTCGTCGATTCCATAATGCCCGGACTTTTCCTTGCGCAGAGCATCGGACGCTGGGGTAACTATTTCAACGAGGAAGCGTACGGCAATCTCATCGAAAATCTTGCGCCGCCCGTAACGGAAAGCGTGCTTCCGCATTTTAACGGTTACGCCGTTTGGATAGTCAACGGCAATCAGGGGACGGGGTGGTATCAAGCTACGTTTTTCTACGAAAGCGTCTGTACGTTTTTGGGATTTTTGATTTGCGTCCTTGTTCTGACCCG
>JAMPAB010000025.1 GCA_023667435.1 Corallococcus sp.
GCATTTATTGGTGGAAACGGTGTTTATGGTAAAGTCGTATCCCGACGAATTTAAGTCAGCAACTTCTTTGATTTACGACTTTTGGAAAGAGATAGGCGATACGGAAGCGATTGAGCAATACGAAATGCAACCCTTCGACATTCGTGTACAGACGTTGGAACGGACGCTTATTGATAAAGTTTTTGCGCTTTGCAATCACGCATTGTCGGGCAAGATTGCAGGGTTGTCGCGGCATATTTACGATTTGAGCAAGTTATTGACGAAGGTTGAATTGACCGATGAACTAAAACAGTTCGTGAAAGAAATACGCTATGCCCGCAAAGAAAACGAAAGGTACTTAATAGAGCAGGGCGACGAGCATATTCCGAGCATCTTGCGTGATATTATTGATAAAGAAATTTATAAGCAAGACTACGAAATGGTAACGAAAGGCGTGTTATATGACGACGCATCGTATGACGAAGCGATAAAGTCGCTTGAAACGATTATAGCAAGCGGCGTGTTTGAGTAAAAATATCAATAACCAAATAGAAAATCATTTAATCCGTTGGATAACAGAGAGTGTTTGCTTTAAATGCGTCTACGATAAAGTGTTTGCGACTTGCCCGTTATTTCAATTTGTAAACGACGCTTTCGTAGGGGCGTAACGTCATTTTGACAGGCGTTTCCTGCGAGTCGGCATAGTTGCTTGTGACAAGTTTAAAACCGTCTGCCGCAATATTTTTAGGCGGAGTAAACGCTGCGGATTTTAGCGAAAAATTATTTACTACAAGCAATTGCCCGTATTCGCTTTTTCGCAGATAAGCCAAAATTTTTCCGTTTTTCGGGGCGACGTCCTCGTACGTTCCGTATACAAACGCCTTGTCTGTTTTGCGCAATGCGATAAGTTTTTTGTAGTAATGCAGTACGGAGTCGGGATCGTTTTGTTCCGTTTCGGCGTTGATTTGTTCGTAATTGGGAGTTATCGGCAGCCACGTTTCTTCACCGTCGGTAAATCCCGCGTTTTTCCCCGACGTCCACTGAACGGGCGTACGCGCGTTATCCCGCGAGCAGTAGGCTATCATTTTCATCGCCTTGCGTTTGCCGAATACTTTTCTCAGTAAATCGTAACTTCTTATGGCGTCTACGTCTTTGTAGTCGTCTATATTTTTCATTCCTATGGAAGTAGTGCCGAATTCCTGTCCCTGATAGATAAACGGAGTGCCGGATAAAGTAAGCAGCACTGTGCCAAGCATCTTTGCTCCCTGCTCGCGGCATTTCGTTGCGGAAACGTATCTGCCTACGATGCGCGCGCAGTCGTGATTTTCCCAAAACAGCGTATTCCAGCTTTTACCGTACAATCCTTGCTGCCAGGTTGTCAAAGCGTTTTTAAGCTGTTTCAGACTGAATTTCTTTGGCAGCTGTTTTACTCCGAAATGATTGTCGGCAGACGTATGGTCGAAGGAAAACACCGTAGTTAAGTATTCGTCGCCTTCGGTGGCGTAAAGCAACGTTTTGTCTACGTTGATGAACACGCTTTCGCCTACGGTAAACGCGTCGTACTGCGTCAAAACCTCCTGAAGCTGTTTGAGATACTCTTTCATCTTGGGACCGTCTATGTAGTGTTCGCTTCCGGTCAGCGCAATGCTCGGTTTTCCGTTAGGCAACCCCGTAGCTTTAGAGAGCAGCGTTATTACGTCGCAGCGGAATCCGTCAACCCCTTTATCTAGCCAAAAGCGTAAAATGTCCTGAATTTCTTTCATTACTTTCGGGTTGGAGTAGTTTAAATCGGGTTGATTTTTGTCGAACAAATGCAGGTACCACTGTTCGGTTTTTTCGTCGTATTCCCACGCTTTTCCCACAAAAAAGCTCGTCCAGTTGTTGGGAGGTTTTTTGCCGTTTTTGCCCTTGCCGTCGCGGAAATAGTAGTAGTCGCGGTAGGGGTTGTCCTTAGACGAGCGCGCCTGCATAAACCATTCGTGCTTGTCGCTGGTGTGATTTATAACCAAATCCATTACGACTTTGATGTTTTTTGCGTGGAGCAGCTTTACCATTTCGTCGAAATCCGCCATCGTACCGTATTCGGGGTTGATTGCTTTATAGTCGGAAATGTCGTACCCGTAGTCGGCGTTGGGACTTGCGTACAGCGGCGAAAACCATATCGCGTCTATGCCCAAATCGCTTAAATAGTCGATTTTGGAAATGATACCCCTTATATCTCCTATGCCGTCGCAGTCGGAATCTTTGAAACTGCGCGGATAAATCTGATAAAAAATTGCTTCCTTGTACCAACGGTTTTTCATAAAATATTCTCCTTGCCGTAGCCATACAGTAATCGAACGCTGCAAGCCTACAAAGCATATCCTGCGCGCTCTTGACCCATTCCGTTGCTCTAACGTACATACAGTACGCCTTTTCAACGCAATGATGCCGATAGCGCGCAATCTACGCCACGTAGGTGCTTTGCAGTTTTGACGTCGTTTTGCGTTTGCCAAAACTGCTTGAATTTAGGGCGCGGAATTGCAGCGTCCGAATGCTTTACCGTTACCAGTATATAACTTTTCGGCGGCTTTTTCAATAAATATTTTAATATTAAAAAATTGTACCCGTTTTTTTGTCTTTGAACAGTACACAAGATATACAAAGTGTGCTAAAATTGTATTCGGTAAAGTGGGGAGTTTTGCATTGCAAGTCGTTTTACCGTATCACTGTAAGGACGGATAATTCGTTATGAGCGATATCGTCGGCAAGTTGACGCTGAAACAGAAAATAAAGGTCGTTCACGGTAACGGCGCATGGCATACCAATGCGATAGAGGGATTGCTTCCGTCCGTTATGATGACGGACGGACCTCACGGACTGAGAAAACAGTCGGACGCCAATCGAGGTATAAACGACAGCGTCAAGTCCACCTGCTTTCCTACCGCTTGCTCGGTCGCGTCTTCCTGGAATAGGCGCAACGCCGCGCTTGTAGGAGAAGCAATAGCGCGCGAGGCGATCGCGGAAAACGTAGACGTAGTGTTGGGACCGGGAATAAATATCAAGCGCAGTCCTTTATGCGGACGCAATTTCGAATATTTTTCCGAAGACCCGTATCTTGCGGGCGAGTTGGCAAGCAGTTACGTTTCCGCCATGCAAAGCAACGGCGTGGGTTGTTCCGTCAAGCATTTCGCAGTCAACAGTCAGGAAACGCGCCGTATGACGGTAAACGCCGTCGTGGACGAGAGAGCTCTTAGGGAAATTTATCTGTCCGCATTCGAGCGGGTAGTTAAAAACGCCAAACCCTATACGGTAATGGCGGCGTACAACAAAGTAAACGGCGCGCCCGCCGCTCAGAACAGAAAATTGCTTACCGACGTCTTGCGTAACGAGTGGGGGTTCGACGGACTTGTCGTGTCCGACTGGGGCGCCTGCTACGACGTTGCGGAAGCAATCGAGGCGGGAATGGATCTTGAAATGCCCGATGGAGGCGACTACCACGAAAGAAGAACGGAAAAAGCAGTCGAAAGCGGAAAACTTAGCGTAGCGGCTCTCGATCGCGCATGCTCAAACGTTGCCGCTCTCGTAGACAAGTGCAGACGGGAAAAACCTTCCGTTCCGTCCGATTATCTCGACAGACACGACTGTATAGCGAGGCAAATAGCGGCGGATTCGGCGGTGCTTCTCAAAAACGACGGAATATTGCCCCTCGACAAAAATTCCGAAGTGCTCGTTGTGGGCGAACTTGCAGAAAAACCGCGTTATCAGGGCGCAGGCAGCAGTCACGTCAATTCCGACTGCGTCAGCTTTTTGGACGTACTCGCTTACTACGGCGTAAACTACGAATACGCAAAGGGATATAGCGTCAAGGGCGACTGTCCCGTGAAAAAATACGAAGAAGAAGCGTTGGAGCTTGCAAAAAAATACGATACCGTTCTGTTTTTCGGAGGACTGACGGACGATTTCGAGGGAGAAGGCTACGACAGAACGAAGTTGAATATCCCCGACTGCCAAACGCAGCTTCTTTCCAAACTGCGCGGCGTTAACGCTAATATAGCGTTTGTCGCGTTCGGCGGATCTCCGTTTACGATGTCGTGGCTCGGTAACGTAAAAGCTTTGTTGCATATGTATTTGGGCGGTCAGTCGGTAATGAAAGCGGCTTACGACGTTTTGTTCGGCGACGTTTCGCCGAGCGGACGGCTTGCGGAAACTTATCCGATAAGATTGGAAGATACGCCCTGTTACAATTACTTTGCAAACAACCGTTACGTCGACGAACACCGCGAAAGCATTTTCGTCGGATACCGTTACTACAGTACGTACGGTATTCCCGTCCTGTTCCCGTTCGGTTACGGTCTGTCGTATACCGAGTTCGAATATTCAAACTTAAAAGTAACGCGTAAAGGCAACTCGTACGGCGTCGAGGTTACCGTGACAAATACGGGCGAACGGGACGCGAGCGAAGTCGTTCAGATATACGTAGATAATTGCGATTGCGGGTATATTCGCGCCAAACGGGAATTGCGCGCGTTCGATAAGGTATTCGTCAAATCGGGACAAAGCGTAACGGTGTCTTTGGATATCGACGAACGGGCATTTTGCATTTATCTAGACGGCAAATTCGTACGGGTAGCAGGCAAGTATGCCGTATCGGTTTGCAAAAACGTAAACGATACGTTAATCTCATGCGAAATCGAAGCGGACGGATCCGAAGTAAAAGGCAACGACAGAGAAAATTACCCTTGCTATTTCGAACCCGTCGTAGGCAGTTTTTCGATAGACGAAGGTCAATTCTACAAGTTAGCTAATCAAAATAAAGAAACTTACGCAACGCCTAAACGCGGCGAGTATACGCTGCGCAATACGTTCGAGGATATGATAAACGACGTAGGACTTGTGCGTACGATAATGCGTTTCGTGAGAAAAATGGCGAAAAAACAGTCGCCGAGCAAGTCTTACGACGATCCCGTAGCAAAAATGATATACAAGGGCTCGCTGGAAACCCCGTTAATCTCGATTATGAGCGTAGGGGGGATTCCGTCAAAATACGTAATGTTTATTTGCTACCACGCAAACAAGCGCAAAGGTAAAGCGCTCAAAGCGTTGCGCGGTAAGTATGATATAGAATAAAATCGTAAAATTACGAATATATAGGGCATAAAAAGGAAGTAAAAAAAATGAGTATCAAAGTTAATTACAACAATATGATGAGCCGCGTACTGGGAAAACGCGGCATAACGGACGAAGAGCTTAACGGAATCGAACCGTTGCTTGTCAAAGCGCGCAATAACGTGGAGGAAATTCGCGGGCAAGGAATGTCTGAGTGGATGCTCTGTCCGTACGTATCGGACGAGGAAATACTCCGCATCGAGCGCGTTGCAGAGAACGTGCGGAAGAAGTGCGACGCGTTCGTAGTGCTGGGTATAGGCGGTTCCGCTTTGGGAGCGACGGCTTTGTTCGGCGCGTTAAAGCATTTATACTACAACGAATTGCCCGATAAAGTTCGCAAAGCGCCTCGTTTTTACGTAATAGACAATGCCGATCCCGAGCGAATGAACGCGTTATTCGACGTTATAGATACAGAACGTACCGTATTCAACGTTATTACGAAATCGGGCGCTACAAGCGAAACGATGAGTCAGTATCTTATAGTTATGCATATGTTGACCGAAAAACTCGGCGATAAGGCGCGCGAACGCATAATAACCACGACAAGCGAGAACAAGGGTAACCTTATCAAACTCGCCAAACAGCAAGGATTTACTACGTTTTATATTCCCGACGGCGTCGGAGGACGTTTTTCGGTACTGTCGCCCGTAGGACTGTTCCCCGCTTCGGTTATCGGCATAAACATAAGAGAGTTGCTTGCAGGCGCTAGGGAAACGGACGAGAAATGCAAAACAGAGGATACGTACCGCAATCCCGCTCTCATAATTGCAGGTTTGCAGTATTTGGCGATGAAGCAAGGTAAAAACATAAGCGTTATGATGCCGTATGCGGACAGTTTACGATACTTTTCCGACTGGTACGCTCAGCTGTGGGCGGAAAGTCTGGGCAAGGAATGCGACCGCAACGGTAAGACGGTAAACGCAGGACAGACGCCCGTCAAAGCGTTGGGCGTAACCGATCAGCACAGTCAGGTGCAGCTGTACAACGAGGGGCCGTACGACAAAGTCGTAACGTTCCTCGAAGTGGAAAATTTCAGAAGCGACTGCGTAATTCCGAACGGATGCGAAGAGTATCCCGATGTCAATTTTTTATGCGGACACAGTCTTGCGGAGCTTAT
The DNA here is from genome assembly GCA_023667435.1 of Corallococcus sp. GTDB lineage: Bacteria > Bacillota > Clostridia > Christensenellales > CAG-314 > Fimimonas. Next base: position 6,245 of record JAMPAB010000025.1, read on the forward strand.
GAATAACGAGCTGTTTGCCACGCGTTACAATCTTACGCGCTGCGGACGTATGAATTATACCGTTTCTATGGATAAAGTAGACGAACGCAACGTCGGATCGCTTATATATCTTTTGCAAATGCAGACTGCGTACGCGGGAGAATTGCTTAATATAGACGCTTACAATCAACCGGGCGTCGAGGGCGGCAAAAACGCCACTTACGCTTTGTTCGGCAGGAAGGGTTACGAAAACACGGCTCGCGAAATGGAAAACGCCGTAAAAGACAGCGGCAAATATATAATTTAAGTTTCGTCGGTAAACCGAAAAATACGACGGAACGCAAACAACCGTAAAAATAGGAGATAATAAATATGTTATCTAAATCGCCTGCAAAGGGCATGAGAGATTTTCTGCCTAAGGAATTCGCTTTGAGGCAGCAAATTATGGAAACGATACAGTCGGTCTACGAATCGTACGGTTTTTCCCGTATCGAGACTCCCGCCGTCGAGAACATAGAACTGCTTACGTCCAAGCAGGGCGGAGACAACGAAAAACTTATTTTCAAAATTTTGAAGCGCGGCGAAAAACTGGAAAATTCTTCGGAAGGCAATATGTGCGATTTGGGATTGAGATACGACCTCACCGTTCCGCTCGCGCGTTTTTACGCAAACAATATAGGACAGCTTCCGTCGGTATTTAAAGCTATGCAAATGGACAGCGTATGGCGCGCCGACCGTCCGCAGCGCGGACGTTTCCGTCAGTTCGTACAGTGCGATATAGATATAATAGGAGAAAGTTCCAACCTCGCCGAAACGGAATTGATTACCGCTACTACGCAAGCGCTGTCCTGTTTGGGATTTAACAACCTTACCGTGCGTTTGTCCGACAGGCGTCTTTTAAACGCTCTTGCTCAAAAGTGCGGCTTAAAGGATGAACAGAAATCGGCGGTTTTTATTGCGTTGGATAAGCTCGACAAGATAGGCGTAAGCGGCGTCATGCAGGAGGTGGAGGCGATAGCGCCCGGTAAATCTGTTGATTTTATCAATATGATAAACCGTATTACCGCAAGTAAAAATCCTTTCGACGCGTGCGTCGAGGAGTTGGGCGACTGTCTGCCGAGTGAAGTAAAGAAAAATTTGGAAGAAATATTGTACGTTGCAAACAAAACCGTAAAAAACGGTACCGTTGTGTTCGACGTAACGTTGGTGCGCGGCATGGGCTACTACACCGGAACGATTTACGAAATATCTTCCGACGGTTTAGGCAGCGCGATTGCCGGCGGCGGCAGGTACGACAAAATGATAGGACGCATTACCGGAAACGACGTTCCCGCTTGCGGATTTTCCATAGGTTTCGAGCGTATCGTACTTTTGATGCAGGAACGCGGCGCGTACGTAAAGGAGAACAAAGGCGTTGCCGTGCTTGCGGATAAAAATCTGACTAAGGAAGAACGCGCGCGTATAATGCAGGAGTGCGCGCAAATGCGTAAAAGGCAGAACGTCACGGTTTTGGTCAAAATCAAAAATTTCGGGTTTCAGTTAAAGCAACTGAGAGAACAGGGGTTCGAAACCGTATACGAATGGAAGAACGGAGCTTTAAGTAAAATAGATTAGTTATGGCGGAAGAAAAGAAAACAAAACGGAATAAGCGCGTCAAGCTACCTCAGACTCTTGACGGAATCGAACGCTACGCTCCTTTAAAGGATACGGGCTTAAGTTCGGAGCAAGTCGAATTGCGCAAAGAACAAGGATTTGTCAACAGCGACAACGCGAAACGCGGAAAGAGCGTATTAGGCATTATTATTTCCAACGTATTTACGTTTTTTAATATCGTCTATATCGTTATATCCGTTTTGCTGTGCATTTCGGGTTTGGCGTCGGAATGTACTTTTTTGCCTGTGGTAATAGCTAACACCGCGATAGCGATCGTTCAGGAAATCAAGGCGAAACTGACGCTTGACAAGCTTAACCTGATTACGGAACCCCAGATAAAAGCGGTGCGAAACGGCGCAACGTCGGAAATCGCCGTAAGCGAGTTGGTACTGGACGACGTCGTGTATCTTTCGGGCGGCGAACAGATTTCTGCCGACAGCAAGGTCTTGGAAGGTTTTGTAGAAGTCAACGAAGCGATATTGACGGGCGAAAGCGACTCCGTTACCAAACGCGCGGGAGATATGCTTTACGCGGGCAGTTATATTGTATCGGGCAGCTGTACCGCGCAAGTGAGCGCCGTAGGCAAATACAATTATATTTCCGGTCTTACGGGACGAGCCAAACTGTATCAGAAACCGCGTTCGCAAATGCTCAAAGCGTTAAAGAACATTCTTATATTTATAGCGATAATCATAGTGCCTATGACGGTTTGCCTGTATATGGTCAACTTCGAGGCAGACCCGTCCAACACTTGGGAAGGGTTCAGTTTGATAAATCTCGATACGAACGCGCTCAACAAAACGGCAGGTTCTATTATTTCCATGATTCCCGCAGGTCCGTTTCTGCTTACGAGTATCGCTCTTGCGGCGTCGTTTCTGCGTCTTGCCAAAAACAAAACGATGGCGCAGGAATTGTATTGCATAGAAATGCTCGCGCGCGTAGACACTTTGTGTTTGGATAAAACGGGAACTATCACCGACGGAACGATGCAGGTGGTGGAAAGTCTGGATCTGAGGTCGAGCGGTTCTACCTATACGGTAAGAGAAATAATGTCCAGTATGAACGCCGCGTTGGAATCGGACAATATGACGAGTAAGGCGCTGAAAAAGTTTTTCGGTATACCCAAGAAACCGTCGTTGGAAGCCGTTACGACCATTCCGTTTTCTTCGGAGCGTAAATTTTCGGCGGTGTCGTTTAAAGGCGCAGGAACGTATATTTTGGGCGCGCCCGAATTCGTTTTGAAGGTTCCCAACGAGCGAGTAAACGAGTTGGTGGCAAAATACGCAAGCGAAGGTTTGAGAGTATTGCTGCTCGCTCATTCTTCGACGACGATTTACGACAGCGGCAACGTTCCTCAGGTACGTCGTCCCGTTGCCGTAATAGTAATAGAAGATCATATCCGTTCGGACGCGTTCGATACGATAGAATGGTTTATGAAAAACGACGTTAATATTAAGGTTATTTCGGGCGACAATCCCGTTGCCGTATCGAGCATAGCGTTACGCGTGGGTGTGCGCGATGCCGAAAACTACGTAAGTTTGGAAGGTATGACCGACGAGCAAGTGGCGGAGTGCGCCGACAAATATACCGTATTCGGCAGAGTTTCTCCCGACCAAAAAGCCGTTTTGGTAAAATCTTTGCGCGCTTTAAAGCATACCGTAGCTATGACGGGCGACGGCGTCAACGATATCCTCGCAATGAAAGAATCGGATTGTTCCGTTTCCCTTGCAGGGGGCAGTTCGGCGGCAAGACAGGTTTCGCATCTTGTGTTGATGGACGACAGCTTTGCCAACTTGCCTAAGGTTGTTGCGGAAGGCAGGCGCGTCGTAAACAATATTCAAAGCGCTACAAGCATGTACTTTATGAAGACCGTTTACGTGATAGTAATCAATATTATGCTTATACTGCTGCATTTTGCGTTCGGTCAGACTATGGAAAGTCCTTTAACTAACAGACGCGTTATGTTGATGGACTGGATAGTCGTTGCGCTGCCTACGACGTTGCTTGCGTTGCAGCCGAACGAAAAGCGTATCGAAGGTAAATTCTTTGTAAACGTTCTCAAACGCTGTTTGCCCGCGTCCATTACGTTTATTATTACAACTACGGTTTTATACGCTTTGCACAGTGTAGACGAAACGCTCGTTCCGCCCAAAGATTATCTTAGCACGATGGTTACGTTGACGTACACGTTCGGAGGACTGTTCGCGCTGTATTACGCTTGCCAACCTTTCAACAAATGGAAAACGGCAATGTTTTTGTCTATTTGGGCGCTGGTGATAGTCTGCATTACCGTCCCGTGGCTGAGTAGCAATTTCTTTAAATACGAAGTTCTGAGCAGAGAGCAGCTACTTCTTGTTTTGGTGGAAATACTCGCAACTCCCTTTATCTTGTTCGCGTGCAATAAGCTATTCAATTTTAACTACAAAAGGGGCAAGCTTAAATTAAAGAAAAAATAGAATTTCGGGAGCTTCCGTTTCAGGAAGCTCTTTAAATAAGAGCGTCGGCGTTTTTACTGCGCAAGATTAGTTAAAAGTTTTTATCAACGTAAACTTTGCGGTTGCAGACGCCGTATTTCGAAATATATCTGCGGGAAAATATTCTCGCGCATCACGGAGAAACTGTATATGCTTTTACAGATAAGGTCGGCGGAATTCAGATACGGCGACGTTACGGTATTCGAGGACGTCAATCTCGACGTAAACGAAGGAGACAATATAGGAATAGTGGGCGCTAACGGTTCGGGCAAAAGCACCCTTCTTTCCTGCATTTACGGAGAAAACGAATTGTTTTCGGGATCGCTGTACAAGCGCGGAGGTCTTACGATCGGTTTTCTCAAACAGAATTGCGATTTCGTTTCCTCAAATACGCTGTTCGCCGAAATGATGACGGTATTTGCCCCTCAGACGCGTTTAATCGAGGAAATTCACTTAACCGCCGAAGCAATGTCCTCTTGCGGCGCGTCAAGCGCGCAGTATAAAATTCTGTCGGAAAAATACAGCCGTTTAACCGTAGAGGCGGAAGTGTCCGAAGCGTACTCGTCGGAGTTGAAAGTCAGAACGGTGCTTAACGGAATGGGAATGTCGCAGTTTGCAAACAGGACGGTTTCCTCGCTGTCCGGCGGAGAAAAGACGAAAGCCATGCTGTGCAAGCTGTTGTTGCAGCGACCGGAGCTGCTCATTTTGGACGAGCCGACGAATCACCTCGATTACAAAACGCTCGACTGGTTGGAAAGTTTTCTTTCGGACAAAAAGTCTACGCTTTTGGTGGTGTCGCACGACAGATATTTTCTCGATAAACTGTGCACTTCCGTGTGGGACGTGGAAAACCGTTCGGTAACCGCCTACAAAGGCAACTATTCCAAATATAAAGTTTTAAAAGCCGAGCGATTGGAAAACGCGCGCCGCGAATACGACAGACAGCAGAAAGAAGTAGCCAAATTGCAGGATTACATAGCGCGCAATAAGGTTCGTGCAAGTACCGCAGATATGGCGAAATCCCGTCAGAAAACTCTCGACAAAATGACGCTGACGGAAGCTCCCGTACACGCGGAGCGTCCCCCTAAATTCAGTTTCGGGTATTCTAGCGAACCGTCGGAATTTCCGCTTACAATCGCAAATTTAACCTTAGGTTACGACGGCAAAGAGTTACTTAAAGACATAAACTTGCAAATAAGGCGCGGACAGCGCGTGGCATTGCTGGGACTTAACGGCTCGGGCAAATCCACTTTGATTCGTCGGATAGCTTCGGCAAACCCGACGGACGTCGGTAAAATAATTTTGGGCAAAAATGTACGCGTAGGTTATTACGATCAGGAAAACGTAAATCTTAACGGCAGACTTCGCGTATTGGATCAGTTGTGGTTCGACAACACCCGAATGTCGCAAACGGAAGTCCGCAGTTTGCTTGCGCAGGTAAATTTGGGAGCGGACGACGTGTACAAGCAGGTTGAGGATTTGTCGGGCGGTGAACGCGCAAAGCTGGGACTTGCAATGATAATGGCGAAGGACTGCAATTTACTGCTTTTGGACGAGCCTACGAATCACCTCGATCTGCCTAGTCGCGAAGCGCTCGAAGACGCCTTGAGAAACTACGGAGGGACGCTGCTTTTCGTGTCTCACGACAGATATTTCGTAAACGGTTTGGCAAACGTCATAGCGGTGGCGGAAAACGGCAAAGTTACTCTTTACGACGGCAATTACGACGATTTCGTATCCGTAAGTAAGTCGCTTCCCGTTAAAGAGAACGCGCAATCTGACAAGAAATCCTCCTACCGCAACGCTAAGCAACGCGCCGAGCAGACTAACCGCGCTAGGAAAATCAAAGAACTGGAAACGCGTATTACTGAGCTCGAAACGGAAATTGCCGATTTAAACGAAAAATCCGCTTTGCCCGAATACGTTTCCGATTATTCCAAACTTGCGCCCGTTATGGAACGCTTGTCGAGCGCCGCCGCCGAGTTGGAAGAAATTATGTCGGAGTGGGAAGAACTTTCTTCTACGTAGCTCGGTTGCGGCGATTTCGGTAAGTTTACGTTTGCCGTAACGCAAACGGCGCAGTCGGCGTTTTTCATTGGATTTACGGCAGTTCCGCGCGTAAGAATCCGGTTTCGGGCATATCTATTATAACAAAATTGTGCTTGCATTGCCGCCGATAATGTTATATAATATTATCACTGTCGGCAACTGTTTGCGGTAAGTCGAAATCTGCCATTGATGTCGGCGGATTGCGGATCCTGTGTACGGTTAAATAATTGTATTATGAAAGTAGCTCTAGTTACGGGCGGTTCGCGCGGAATAGGCGCGAAAACCGTCGAAAAATTTGCGAAAAACGGATTTACCGTCATACTTAACTATAACGCAAGCGAATGTCAAGCGAAAGATTTGCAGGCGCGGCTTAACTTGCAGGGATGCGACGTCCATTTATTCAAAGCAGACGTTTCGCGCGTTGACGAGGTATGCGCAATGTTCGGTTACGTCGGCAAGTATTTTAAACATTTGGACGTTCTTGTAAACAATGCGGGCGTGCCGTGCGGCAAACAGTTGCAGGACGTAACGGAGGAAGATTACGATCGCGTAATGAACGTCAACGCAAAAGGCGCGTTTTTCTGCTGTAAGTACGCATTGCCGTATCTTGCAAAGAATCGCGGTACTATCGTAAACGTCGCCTCTATATGGGGCGTACGCGGAGCAAGCTGCGAAAGCGCGTACTCTATGAGCAAGCACGCCGCAGTGGGGTTGACCCGTAGTTTGGCGTCGGAGTTGGACGCTACCGGCGTAACCGTTAACGCGCTGTGTCCGCCGTTTGTAGCTACGGACATGACTTCGGGTTACACGCCTGAGGAAATTGCAGATTTCTGTAAAGAAACGAATACAAGCGTATATACGGCGGAACAAGTCGCCGAGCGGATATATGACCTTGCGACAAGCGGAAGCAACGGCGCGGTTTTGTAAATTATACGTTTAGCCGTACTACGCCAACAACCTGTAAGTTTCTGCGGCGTTAAGGTTCGTTAAGTTGCGTTAACGGTACGTTCTTATATATAACGCATTTTCTTTGTCGGCAAATTTCGACATAATCGCGCTCAAAAGCGTTACGAGATTAAATATTGCCGAAAAAACTTATTGAAAATTTTTTACGGGAGATAAAATACGTATGTCATCGATATTATTGTTTGCGCCCATCGCTCCGTATGCCGTTACTCTTATCGTTTTCGGCGTTGTGTTGGGAGTAGTCGCTTTGTGGCTTATTACGTGCGCGGTTATCGCTGCCAAAACGTTGGACGGCGCGGTTCATCCCACAGCTCATACAATCGACGAGGCTCGCATCCGCCAATCGTCTACGGAGAATATCGACTTAGACGTTTACGATAAGCAATGGGACAAGCGTTCGTTCGAGTTGGACGGTCTGCACGGCAAATTGAGCGGAGAAATGATCGTCAATCCCGCCGATAAGGGGCAGCGCAAAAAAGTTGCCGTAATTTGTCACGGATACAGTTGGAACCGTATCAATTCTTTGAAATACGCGCAAGTATTTTACAAGCTCGGTTTCAATCTCGTTATTTACGATCACAGTTACTTCGGTTTGTCGGAGGGTAAGTTCTGTACGCTCGGTTTTTACGAAAGGCATGACTTGTCTAAGGTAATCGATTACGCCCGCGAGCAGTTCGGAGAAGACTGTATTGTAGCTTTGCACGGCGAAAGTATGGGCGCGGTTACGGTGCTAACGGAGCTCGGCATACGCGACGACGTAGATATGGTCGTCGCCGATTGCCCGTTCAGTCATACGCTTAACTACTACGGAGAATTGTTTAAAAAACTTACGCGTCTGCCGTCTTTCCCTGTGGTGGAAATGACGGGCAGTATGGCGAAAATGAAATACGGTTACGATTACTCGAAGTGCAACCCCATCGACGACGTAAGGAAGAGTAACGTACCTATTTGCTTTATTCACGGCAAATCGGACGACTTTATTTATCCGCATCACAGCGAGGATATGTACGCGGTTTGCAACAATCCGCTGTCCGAATTGCATTTGGTCGACAGCGCCGCTCACGCGTGCAGTTATATGACGGACAACGAAGGTTATTTCGAAATCGTCAAAAATTTTGTTGACAAGGTATTGAATAAGTAGATAAAAAACGGCGAAAATTTCCGTCGCGCAATTTAAAAAGTTTTATTATTAACGTAAACGTCCGCGTAAGATAGGCTTGACATTGTTCGAGTTAAAAGTCCGCGCGGCAAAGGAGATTATTATGGTAAAAATATCGCAAATCGAATACGTAAGACCTAACAAAGACGAAGTTCTTGCAAAACTTGCCGATTTCAAAAAACGTTTTAACGAAGCAAAGACCGTAGAGGAGTTCTACTCCGTTCACGACGAGTACAAAGCGTACGACGAGCAGTTGGGCACTAATATCCGCATAGCGTTTATCCGTTTTACGCAGGATACGCGCAACGAATTTTATGCCGAAGAACAGGATTATCTTGACGAGGTGGGTCCCGAACTGGCTGTTTCAAGCGCGGAAATCTGCAAGTGCTATCTGGATACGCCTTTCCGCAGCGAGCTGGAAAAGCGCTTTCCTAAGGTTATGTTTACCAATTTGCAAATGGCGGTGGATGCAAGCGATCCGCGTATCGTGTCTGAAAAAGTTGAAGAAAACAAGATTACGACGGCGTATACTAAGCTTATGAGCAACATCGTAATAGATTTTAACGGCGAAAAACTGCCTATGAGCGGAATTTCCAAATATTTCACTTCGCCCGACCGCGAGCTTCGCAAGGCCGCCTATATGAAGTTCGGTCAAGCGATAGAGGACAACAAAGAGCAACTCGACGAAATTTACGACAAGTTGGTAAAAGTCCGTACGGCGATGGGAAGGAAACTCGGATACGACAACTTTTCTCCTTTGGGATATCTTCAGATGCAGCGCAATTGCTACGATAAGGAGGATATCGCTAAATTCCGCGCTAACGTATTGAAATATTTGGTGCCGCTTTCGGCAAAACTCCGCAAAAAGGTTTCTGCCGATTTAGGCATAGAAAAAGAATACATATACGACAACGCGGTCTTTACCAAAGACGAACCCAAGCCGATAGGAAATCCCGAATATATGTTTAAAGCAGCTTCGAAGATGTACAACGAAATGTCGAAGGAAACGGGCAAGCTGTTCGATACGATGGTGGAGAGCGAATGCTTCGACGTAATGAGCCGCGAAGGAAAATGGGGCGGCGGTTACTGCGAGGGACTGCCAGCATACAAATTGCCGTTTATTTTGTCCAACTGGAACGGAACGGCGGGCGACGTGGACGTGCTTACTCATGAATTCGGTCACGCGTTGGAGTTTTACAAATCTTTCTTTATAGAGAGCGAATTCCTGTCGAGTATATCTATGGAAACGGCGGAAGTACACAGTATGTCAATGGAATTTTTGGCATATCCCTGGATAGATTTATTCTTCGGCGACAAAACGGAGGAATACAAAATCAATCATATCGGCGGCGCCGTGACGTTTATTCCGTACGGGACAATAGTGGACTACTTCCAGCAAACCTGTTACGACAATCCCGATATGACTCCTGCGCAACGTAACGAATTTTACAATAAAATCGAAGGGGAATTCCTGTCCTGGACAAGTACCGAAGGTATTCCTGCGGTAAAGGACGGACGCCGTTGGCAGCGCCAGGCGCATATTTTCGAGAGTCCGTTCTACTATATCGATTACTGTTTGGCGCAGTTTACCGCATTGCAGTTTCTTGCGCTGTCGCAGGAAGACTACGCCGCCGCTTTTAAAAAGTACATCAAATTCCTCGATTTCGGCGGAACGAAAACTTTCGTCGAATTGCTTGAAGAATGCGGTTTGAAGTCGCCGTTTGAAGAAGAAAGCTTTAAGATGGTAGTAGCGTCCGTTGAGAAAATCCTCAACTTGTAAGGGCGTATAAACATCGCAATACCGCGTCAGACTTGCGTTTTCGCTCAGTCGCGTACGGTAAGTACGCTCGTGTCGCGGAATTCGCGTCCATAAAAGAAATAACAACTCCCTGTCGAAAATGTCCGACGGGGAGTTGTGTAAGTTGTGCGTCTGTTAAGCGTAAGCGTGTACTGTGCTAAACGTCGCTCGTTAACGCGGCATAATATTTTTGTGGTTATCGATGCGGTTTAATTCGCGTTGAATCAATTTTTCGATTTCCGCGTTGCGTTGTTCATCAGACATTTCCCGAAGTTTGCTTATTTTGCTCATAATCTTCGGATTGCGCGTTACGATTACGTTGTCGATTTCAAAGTCGCTTTTAATTTGCGTTTTCAGTCCGTCGAGATACTCGTCGTAAGCGCTCTTAGTCGTAAATTTTTCCGTCTTTATCGCAATAAGACAGGTCCGTTGGTATATTACACATTCGGCGCTTATTACTTTTTCGTTGCTTGTTGCCAGTTCGCATATTCGTTCTTCGTTCGTTGCCGCGAATGCGGTTCCGCAAACGCACAATGCCAAAGTAGCCGCAAGCAGCAGCCCTGTGATGATTTTTTTCATTCTTTATTCTCCTTTCGTTAATTTGCCGTTTCCGTCGAATCTGTTCTCCGTCAATCGGCGATCGGTGCAGTTCGATTTTACGCTAGTATTTGCGTAAACGGATTTTATTATTCGCTTATACGTCAAAATAACGTCAAAGAGCGCAAAAACGTCGTTTTTTCAACACCTTTGCCGCGTTAAAATTATTTGCGGGAGAATATGAATGAACAAAGTGTTACCGTTAATTATTATCTGCTCGATCGGCATAACCTTAGCTCTTGCGTATATTGCGTACGTTGCGGTTAAAGTCGTCGTTGACAGAAGAAAGCGCAAAGGGCGGTCGAAATTCCGCAACGAATTCGAGATAGACGAAGACGAGCTTATTATTAAGTTGAGCAAATCGAAAAAATCCGACGGCAAACGGTAGGCGCAATTCTGTATCGGTATCGGAAAAGCTTCGGTAAACCGCCGACGGTTTTCGGACAGATGAAATCTTGCGAATTTACACGCTTGCGTTTCCGACCGCTCGGTTGCGGCAACGCGATTTGTTGTCGCGACGACATATTTTAAAAACGGTGTCGTCTGAAAACGTTTAAAAAGTATTGAAAAAAACGTTGACGTATGATACAATATTTTCAAATAAAACAAGTTTCGATTGCCGTATGGCTAACCGAACGGCGCAAGTCGTTTTACTATTATACTTTGGAGGAAATTATGCTTAAACAAGATATTGCTAAAATGATAGATCACACTCTTTTAAAACCGGCTACCGAGCAGCAGATACGAAATTTGTGCGAGGAAGCTAAGGAATACGGTTTCGCATCCGTATGCGTCAATCCCGTCCACGTAGAGCTTGCGGCGAAGTGTCTTGCAAATACGTCCGTTAAAGTCTGCACCGTAATAGGGTTCCCTCTGGGCGAAAACACTACTGAGGTCAAAGTCTACGAGACTGCGGACGCCGTAAAAAAGGGCGCTACGGAAATAGATATGGTAATGAATCAGTCTTATGCAAAATCCGACGATTTTACCGCAGTGAAAAACGAGGTTGCGGCGGTAAAGAAAGCTTGCGGCGATATATTGTTGAAAGTGATACTCGAAACCTGTAATTTGTCCGACGAACAGATAGTTTCCGCTTGCAACGCTTGCGTAGAAGGCGGAGCGCAGTTCGTTAAAACAAGCACGGGCTTCGGCAAGGGCGGGGCAACCGTTCATGCCGTAAAACTGATGGCGGATACCGTGCATAAACACGGATTGAAAATAAAAGCGAGCGGCGGCGTACATAACTACGACGAAGCGGTCGCGATGGTGAATGCCGGCGCTGACCGTATCGGCGCAAGTTGCGGAGTCGCAATTTGCAAGGACTGAGTTTATAGGGGTATTCGCGGTAGATTTACGGTTTATATTAAAGTACCGACTGCGTCCGACGGCATTTGACTGTTGTTTATTACGCCGTACCGCGTATCGATTACTTTATAACGAACAAATAAATTTTGACACGGCAAAGACGGCGTAGACTCGATCTACGCCGTCTTTTGTTCGTTATACTTTAAAATTTATTACTGCGCGTACCAGTACACTCCGTCGGCGTCCGTCTCGCAGTTTACCGAAGCGGCTGACGATATGTTTGCGTTTGTTTTTCCCAAACAAATCACGTTGACGCTCATGGATACGGGCATTTTTACCGTGACGACGTCCGCCACCGTAAGATACGCGTCTTTCTGCAAACTTAAAGTTTTGCTTGTTCCTACCGTAGAAAAGTTTTGACAGTTAGTAGCTTCGTTGCTCATACCGCCGCTCTTTCCTATTCCTACAACGTAACCTCCCGTATATTTGTATCCGCGCTCGCTGTCTATGCACGAATCGGCTTGACCGGTAGATATAATTACGCTCGTGCCTCCGCTAAATAAAATTCCGTTGTAGGATGACGTGCTGTTGGAATCCACTCCGTCGCCGCCTGCGTATACGTACAGTTTACCGCCAGAAACGGTGATGCTTGTTCCCGACGTCGCCGTTCCGTTTATGCCGTCGTCGCTCGAAACGACGGAGACGGTACCTCCGCTGATTTCTACCGAGCGGCCTTCTATCCCCTCGTAGGAGCTTATTACGGAGACGGTGCCTCCGCTTATAGTCGCTTTATTATCCGCGTGAACGGCGTCGTCGTTAGAACGTAAAACCAAATTGCCGCCCGTAACCGTAACGTTACCCAAAGGCGAGCTGCCGTTTTTTAGCGTTGCCGTATTGTTTGCGTGAATAGCGTCGTCATAGGCGCTTATCGTCACGTTGCCGCCCGATACCGTAACCGCGTTGTCCGCCTTTATTCCTTTTGTGGAGTAATCTCCCTTGTCTTTGTTTCCGTCGTTCGTTCCTCCGAAACCGCCGCCCATGCCGCCGTGACCTCCCGGACCGAATCCCCATTGATTAGTGGTGTAGTTCGTCCAAGTATACGAAAGACTTCCGCCGCGCGACTGTAATGCTATTGTATCGTAGTTGCCGTTAACGGTCATACCGTCCGTGCATGCGACGTAATTTTCCTCCTGACCTTGCTGCTGCGAGCTGCCGTAAATGAATAATTGCACGTAAGCGTAACCGCTCGGTTTTGTAACGGGAAAATAACGGTAATTTCCTACGGTTATGCAGGAAGAAGAATTGCGCCATACGGCGTCAGTTTCGTCATTGTAGAATTTTAACGAATACGAATATGCGGTGGAATTGTACCGTACGTAATAGACGTTTTCGGCAACGGCCGTTACCTTCTCCGAATATTCGGAATACTTGTCGGTAAAAATTTGCAGATTTACGTTAGATATGCTTTCGTCGATAATTACGTCGTACGCGGCGTCTATGCCGTCGCATGCGGCATAAATGAGAACGTCTCCGCCGCAAACGGTAACCGAACCGCGCTGTTTGCCTTTGCCTGAAACTTCGCTGTTGGTAGTTTTTATGCCGTCGCCCTTACGCGCAATCAAAACGACGTTGCCAGATTCGATAGTTACGCTGTCGTTTCCTTTAAGCGCGTTATCCTTGCAATCTACTTGCAAAGACAGATTTTTGACGGTTAAATCGTCCTTTGTGTGAATTCCGTTGTTGTTGACGGACTTGACGTTAAGGCTGCCTTTACCCTGACGGCGGTCCGGGTCAATCGGAAGCGCAGCTGTCTTATAAAACTGTTTTGGACGTTAAAACTTGCGGAGTAGTATATTACGATCAGCGCGGCGCAGGTAAAACTCAACTTAAAAACAAAAGCAAGCCGAGCGAGATAACGTTAGAAACGCTTTTGGAAGATTTGAGAGAAACGGTAAATTACGTAAGAACAATTTATCCAGATAAAAAACTGATTCTTCTGGGACATTCTTGGGGGTCGATTTTGGGAATAGAGTACGTTAAGAAATTTCCCGAGACGGTAGACGCATACGTAGGAATGGGACAAGTAGTTGATTTTAAGCGTGGCGAGCGGGTCGCTTACGAGCATTGCTTTGAGCTTGCTTGCGGAAACGACAAAAGAAAACTGTCGAAAATCGGCGACTATCCTAATTCCGTTACCGAAGAAAACGTCAACGAAAAGTGTTTGAAGTTTAGAAAAATTCAAGCAAAATACGGTTTGACGGGATATAGCGGAGGCAGCGGCAAGCTTGCAAAAATCTTTATTAAAAGTCCCGTTTTCCGTTTTCCCGATATTTCCGTCATGCGCAAAGCGATGACGGTCAATATCAATCTTTTAAAATGTCTTGCGAATTACGACGCAAGCGGTTATACGTCGTTTGCATTGCCCGTATATTTTATCTGCGGAAAAAACGATTGGCAAGTTCCGAGCGTCGTAGTTGAAGAATATTTCGGCGCGGTTTCCGCGCCGGACAAGAAACTGTTTTGGATAGAAGACGCAGGGCATTTGACGGATTTGGATAATCCGATTGAGTATAATAACGCGCTCAGAGAGATATGCGAAAGATTGTCTAGAGCAGGCAACGTGAGGAAACAACAGACTGTTCCGAAAATTTAAATTGCGTTATTGTTATTAAAAAGGAGAACGTCAACTGTTAGCGATAATCAAAATTGATTTAAAGGTCTGAAACTAAAACCGTTAAAATCTAAAATAGAAATAAGAAAATATAATAAACACACTGCATACCGGTGTATACAAAGCTTGAAATGACGCTAAACGTCTATACGCACGTCAACAAAGATTTTGAACGGAAAGAAATAGCAAAAATTGACACACAATTTGACACTCACGCCGACTAATTTTTTGCAAAAACATAAGAAAAACCGCCCATATAATGGACGATTTTCAACGGATAATGTAACCATACGCAACCAAAAACCCTTATTTTGGCTGTATTGGTGCGAGATGTACTTTGTTCGCGTTGCTCACTCCGTGATGTTCGCCTACTGCGTAGGCTCGGTTGAGGAGACGTGTAAGGAGCGCAGCGACGGAATAGCGCATTTCGCAGAAATCGCGTCACTCACACGGTCTCCTGTGCGCTCGCTTAAACGTGCGCGTCTGCCCCTCAGCCGAGCAATTCGTAAGAATTGCGAACGCCACGAAGCGGAGCGGAGTATTCCGCCGAACAATATTGCGAGATTGGCGGAAAGGCAGAAAAAAAGAACCGAATACTCGGTTCTTTTTTTGGTGCGAGATGTGAGACTTGAACGAGTTCAAAAGAAAAGCGCAACACCGCTTACAGCCCAAAATACGGGCTTAAAACAACAAAAATACATTTTTAGGCAAAACTGCTGACACTTGTTTTGACACTCAATTTATTTTAACTAAATTTAACTAAACTTACGCCGCGCGAGGATTTACTGGCATTTTGCCGCTTGTCCTGCGCGGCGTTTTATATACTTTTTTGCATATCGCAAGCGGTATGCTTTATTTTAACTTTTTGCAAGGTTGCTTTATTTGCATTAGCATAATCTACGCCAC
>JAMPAB010000026.1 GCA_023667435.1 Corallococcus sp.
CGCTAGGCGAAGTGAAGCCTTTTTTGAGCGAATACCCGATGCGACATACTGAGCGCAGCGAGGGAAACCTAGAACAATTCGACACCCCGATGCTCATATTTCTTTACGGTTACTGAACGCGCGCGAAAGCGTCACCTCGTCGGCGTACTGCAATTCGCTGCCGATCGAAATACCTTGCGCAAGACGCGTAACCTTGATACCGTACTGCTTGACGAAACGAGCGACGTACGTCGCCGTAGCTTCGCCTTCTGCAGAAGTATCGGTTGCAAGTATCACTTCGTTTACGTCGCCGCGAAGTCTTTCAAACAATTCCGCGAGGCGCAAATCTTCTCTGCCTATTCCTTTGAGCGGGTTCAAAACTCCGCCCAGAACGTGATATACGCCCTTATACTCGCCCAAACGCTCTATCGCAAGCACGTCTTTTGCTTCCTGCACTACGCATATGACGGAATTGTCGCGCGTCTTGCAAATATGACAGGGATCGGTGTCGGTGTAGTTTCCGCAAACCGAACATACCGTTACGTTCCTTTTTGCATCGGTCACTGCTTCGGCAAACGTTTCCGCTTCTTCCTGCGTCATAGACAGCACTGTAAGAGCGTATCGCTGCGCCGTTTTAGAACCGACGCCGGGAAGCTTTGTAAACTGTCTTATCAATCTCTCTATCGGTTCGATATAGTTAGGCATATTACAGTAGTCCCTTCATTGCGGCAAACGGCGCCATAATGCGATCTTCTTCCGCTTGCGCGCGGGCATAAGCGTCCTGTATCGCCGCCATAATAAGATCCTCGAGCATTTCCGTATCGTCGGGATCGCAAGCTTCGGGCTTTATTCTCACCGACAGAACGTTCTTTTTTCCGTTTACGGTTACCTGAACCATATCTCCGCTTGCCGAACCCGTCACTTCGAGTTCTTCAAGCTGCTGCTGCGCTTCCTGAAGTTTTTGCTGCATTTGCTGTGCTTGCTTCATCAGATTCTGCATTCCGCCTCCGCCGCCGAAACCTCCGCCTGCGCCGTTGTAACCATATTTGTTTCCCATAATAAATCTCCTTTATTTTTTTGTCGTACCCGAATCTATTTTAACGTCGTTACCCAAACTTTGCAGTTGCCTGTCAAGCTCGCCGTCGGTAACCGTTTCCGCCTTTTTGAAAACAACCTTGTTATCGCAAAACTTCGCTATCTCGTTTTCGATTGCTTTTTTGTACTGCATTTCGATAAGCAAGTAAGCTCCGTTGCTGCACGTAACCGCAAAATTACCGTCCGAATCGAAACCGACGGAAACGTCTTTCCAAACGCCCGACAAAAGCGGCTCGTTTTTGACGTCGAAAGAAAGCTTAACCCCTTTCCAGATCGATTTTGCGTTGTGCTTGTCTACAACGTATACGCTTTGATTTTTGGCGGAAATATTCTGCGGAAGCTGTTCCAAACGAGTCAAACGCTTTTCTATGCCGTCGATATCCGTTTCGCCGCTGCTGCACGATATCTTTAAGGCGGTAGCCTCCAACAGCATAAGAGGAGACAACGCGTACCTCAAACCGCTTTCCAAACCGACTAAAACGTCTATTGCGTACAGCAGTTTTTTTACGGAAACCGATTCCGAACAGAGTTTCAAATCGGTGTAAACGTCCGCAGGCAAAGCAAGCATTTCTCTTGCGTCGGAGCAGAGCTTGACTGTCAGTAAATCTCTGAAATACAGCGACAAATCTTTTGCCAAACGCGCCACGTCTTTGCCGTCGGAGACGATTTTGTTTATCTCCGTCAATATATTTGCAGCCTGACCGTTCAATATTGCCTTAGCCAACGCGGCAACGCTTGTTTTGGAAGAAACGCCCAAAACCTTCGACACGTCGCTGTAAGTCAGTTTTCCGTTGGTAACGGAAAGACATCTGTCGGCAATCGACACGCAGTCTCTTACGCTTCCTTCTCCCGCCTGCGCGATAGCCGCTATCGCTTCTTTTTCGTATTTTTTGCCTTCTTTGTCGTAGATTTTCGCTACAAGATCAGTCAAAACGGGCGTAGGCACAAGACGGAAATCGAACCGCATGCAACGGGACAGGATAGTTGCCGGTATCTTGTGTACTTCGGTTGTGCACAAAATAAACAATGCGTGCGCGGGAGGCTCCTCCAAAGTTTTGAGCAACGCGTTGAATGCTCCGACCGAAAGCATATGAACCTCGTCGATGATATAAACCTTATACTTTCCGTTAACGGGAGGATACTGCACTTTTTCGCGTATATCCCTTGCGTAATCCACCCCGTTGTTACTTGCCGCGTCCATTTCGATAATATCCAAATTCGCCGCGCCCTGTTCCCTGCATACCGAACATTCGCCGCAAGGATTGCCGTTATGCTCCTTAGCGTCGGGACAGTTTACTGCGCGCGCGAAAATTTTCGCAGTGCTTGTTTTGCCCGTTCCGCGAGTTCCGGTAAACAAATAGGCGTGGGAAACTTTATCGCGCGATATCTGATTGCGCAAAGTCGTTATAATATGGTCTTGACCTATAACGTCGTCGAAAATCTGCGGACGGTATTTGCGATACAATGCAACGTAATTCATATCACTCCTTAGCTGCAAGCAGCTTTTTGCGCGCGCGTTGAAGCGCGCCGTCTACCGCTTTGTAACTTTTATTTGTTTTTTTTGCTATATCCTCGTAACTGAAACCGTCGATAAACAGTTCCAAAACTCTCTTTTCGATAGCGGTAAGGTTACCGTCGATTACTTTTTTTATTCTGTCGGCGTATTCCCTTTCCAAAATATTTTCCAACGGATTGGATCCGTCGGACAAATTTTCCGTTACGGCAATATCCACATAATTAGACAGAGGTTTGTTTTTTACTCCGTTATCCTTTTTGACGGCGTCAAGAAGCTGTCTTAAAACGCACAGCTCTACAAACGAAGGAAAACTGCCTTTTTCTTCGTCGTAGTACATTACCGCGTAAAACAGCCCCAACATTCCCTCTTGCAGCAAATCGTCCTTATCTCCGCCTACCAAAAAAAACTTGTTGGCAAGAGACCGCACCAGTCCTTTATATGCGGAAGCAATCTGCTCCATAGCAAGCTGGTCGCCGCATTTAGCCTTGTCGATAATATCTTTCATTTAACCTCTTTGCCGTACCGCCTCGTACAACGCGATTCCGCACGCCACCGATGCGTTTAAGGAATTCACTTTTCCTTTGAGTTTGAGCGACGCTACGCCGTCGCATAAATCGCGCGTAAGTCTGGAAACTCCGTCGCCTTCGCCGCCTACTACAAGCGCAATCGCGCCGCGCAAATTTACAGACGTGATTTCCTCGCCGTCCATATCCAAAGCGTACACCCACACGCCGTTTTCCTGCAATTGCTTAATTGCGTTGTTTACGTTTGTAACGCGCGCGATCTTAACGTGAGACACTGCGCCCGCCGAGCAACGCGTTACGGTATCGGTTACGGCAACCTGACGGTTGCGTCCTATAATTATCCCGTCAACGCCAGCGCATTCGCAGACGCGTATAATGCTTCCGAAATTGTGAGGGTCGTTAATTCCGTCCAAAATCACTACAAACGGCTGCTCCGAACTTTCCAAAATATCTTCGATTTCGCAATAGCGGAAATCGGTAACGTCGGCAATGTACCCCTGATGCTTGCCGGATAAGCTTTCCTTATCCAACACGCTTCTGTCTACAAAAGTAACTTTTACTCCTTTGCGTCTGGCAAGAGCGACAATGCTGTTGGCGTTGCCTTTTTCACACATTAAACAGTTGACTGTTACAGCGTCGGAATTCAACGCTTCACACACGCTGTTTCTGCCTTCAATCTTCATATGCTTCTCCCAAAAGCGCGACTAATCTTTCGACGTCGCCCGTAAGATACAGATACCCGAATACTGCTTCCAACCCCGTAGCTTTGCGATAGTCCGCTCCCGTCTGATTTTTCGCCTTGTGATGCGATTTGCTGTTGCGAGCGCGCAAAAATACGTCCTTTTCCCTATCCGTGAGGCCGTCAAACAGTCTGTCCGCCGCGTTTGCCTGCGTATGAGCGTTAACCCGATTTGATGCCAACTTGTGCAAATCGCCCGCTTTAAGGTCGCATGAGACGGCAAGACGATGCCTTACGTACAGACTTTGAACGGCGTCGCCGACGTAAGCAAGAACCAAACCGTTTGCGCGCTCGGCTTCTTTTTCCGTTAAAATTCTGCCGAAATCCATAAGCCGTTATTCTTCGAAAAATTTTTTGCCGTATACGACCGCGCCGCTGAGATAATCGATATCGTCGAAACCGCAGGATTCGTAAAACGCGCGCGCGGATTCGTTTTTGAGTCCGCATATAAGATAGACGCCTTCGACGTTCATTTCTTTAAGTTTGCCGAACAACGTATGAATAAGCTCGGTACCCACTCCCTGTTGTTGATATCCCTCCAAAATGTCGATATGCAAATGCGCCGTATAACCCTGCCGCGCGTATTTTTCCGCGACCTTAATCATAGCGTTGAATTTATAATATTCGCCGCTGTTTATCTTGCGCACGAAAGGCAGATACAAATCACTCATCTTTTCGGTATAGTCGGCGCAATCGGCGGCGCACAAAACGTATCCTACGGGAACATCGTCGCCGTCTGCGGCAACGAAACAAAATTCCGATTGATTATCCAAATAATAATCGCAATACATAGCGCACAAAAACGCGCGGTTAAAAGGCGTGTCGTCGTTGGCATAATCGGACGTCGCCATACAAATATCCTGGACGTAACGGAAATCTTTTTTGTTATAAGGTCTTATGTTCATACGAATCTCCTTAGGGACATAATATTCCATTTTGTATAATGCTATCACACCTTGCGACGATTGTCAAGCGGACGTCGTTGACGCATTCGGCGGTTAGGCATTTAACAATAGCGTAATCGAATCTGCGAGGCAAAGACGCGAGATTGCCGCAGGTGTGCTGCAGAAACTGCCCTGCGCAACGGCCTGCGAACTTTACTATGCGTTTACGGCGTAATATATACCGTAAAAAAATAACGACGGCATACGGATATTTATTCGGTGTTTAATCTTTCCGACAGAAGCAAACGCGAAATATTTCACCTTGCAAATATGCTAATACTTTGTTATGATTAAATTATAGGAGAAAAGTTATGCAGCAATTACTGACCGAAGGAAAATTATTGCAAAACGGACGGCTCGCGCAAGCAGGATATTCCACAAAAACCGTAAGAGCTTACGATAGGAACGACATTGTAGGACACAAATGGAAAATTAAAGAATGGGATTACTACATAGTAACCGACGGCAAAAAAGCCGTAGCGCTTACAATCGCCGACAACAGCTATATGTCGTTGGTTTCCGCAAGCTATATCGACTTCGAAACGCCCTGCTACAAGACGACGAGCGAAATCAAATTCTTTACATTCGGATCGGTGAATTTACCCTCTTGCCCCGAACAAGGCGACGTCAAATACAAATCGAAGAAGGTTGAAACGGCGTTTGAAAGAAACGAAGATTCCCGACTGCTGAAATGCAAGTTCAAAAAGTTTTGTGACGGAAGCGATTTCGAATGCGAGTTTACGTTGAAGGATTTTCCGCGCGACCAAATGACTATAGCCACGCCGTTTGACAAACCTCACGCCTTTTACTACAATACGAAAATCAACTGTATGAAAGCGGAGGGTTACTGTACTGTAAAAGGAACGAGGTACGAATTCGACAAAAACGCAAGTTTGGGCACGTTGGACTGGGGACGCGGTATATGGACGTACAAAAACACCTGGTACTGGTCTAGCTTGCAAACTCGCCTCGACGACGGACGAACGTTCGGTTTCAATCTGGGGTACGGATTCGGAGACACTTCTGCCGCTTCGGAAAATATGCTGTTTGTAGACGGAATAGCGCACAAGCTCGACAGGGTGGTATTCAATATTCCGCAAAAAAACGGCAAAGACGATTTTATGTCCGATTGGACGTTTACGGACAACGAAGGACGGCTCAATCTCATCTTCCGTCCCATAATCGACCGCAAGGACATAACGGACATTGGCATAATCGCGTCCAAGCAGCATCAGGTATTCGGCGCGTTCAGCGGAACTGTGACACTTGACGACGGAAGCGAATTGACGATATCGGATAAAATCGGTTTTGCGGAAAAAGTATTCAACAAATGGTAACGGCAAATCAATCGGATTTTATAAACCGCGCCTTAAACATTTATGCCGCCATACGCATGAAAATTATACCGACGCCCCAAAACAGTAATGCGCCGCAATCTACTACACAGACGTACGGCGGCGCCGACAGTTTCATAATTCATATCCGAAAATTTTAAAATGTAAATTACCCGATCGATTTTTTTCGGTCGGGTAATTCGTTTTCGACTGTGTAACGCAAGCTGTTTCAATTGCCGTTTACGAAACTTCCGCATTGCCGTAAAATATTCTATCACGCATCAAATACGCGCCGACCACGTCACGTCGTCCTCGCGCGCATCAACCTAGTTGTTTTCTTCTCGACGTGTCGTCCACAGTAAAATCTATCTTGCGCGTTTCAAAAATGATTTTGCCGTTTTTGTCAAACTGGCGGTAAACGAAACAATAATCGCCGTGCCCCAGTCCCATCGCCGTTATGCAAAATACGCCTTTAACGGAGGCGTAGTCCGCCATAAACTGATCCTTACCTCTATACAGCGAAACTTCCGCTTTGTTGTAGTCGCCGTTACAGGGAGTAAAATACACCTGCAAAAAGTTGACGCACGACACGTATTCGATATGAGCTTGCGATATAAGAGCGCGGCGTTCCGCTTCTTTCTTTCTATTGTAATAGGCGTCCTTATCTGCTTCGTTGTAGACAACCTTAAAAATCATATCGTCTACGAGACCTCCCGCAAAAGACAGTTTGACGGCAGACGTTCTGTCATCGAAATCGAGCGGTATTTCGTATACGGTACTTTCCGCTTTATGCCGTTCGACCATATGCATGCCGTTGTCGAGTTCCTTCCACTGATTATCCGATTTTTTGACGTATACTCCTTTTATTACGGGAGCGTACACGCTGTCTCCCGCCAGAGAAAGACCTTCGCCCCACGCGTCGAGAACAGCTTTGTATTTTAAAGAAAAAATGTCTTCTTCCTGATTGACCGTAACTTCCCGTTTGCCGAAATCTATCGTTCCGCAGACGTCGCCGCTGTTTACGGAATATACTTGCCTTAACGCAAACTCGCCGTTGCGGCAAAGCGTTTTTTCAATAAAATATTTCTGATATTTATTCATCCTGATCTTCCTCCTCCGTCACGTCGAAAACAAGCTCTATGTAACCGTTAATTTGAGCGGCATTGACCGTTTGCGAATTACTGTCTGAATGAGCTATACCGTTGCGCAACGTCCTAAGCTTATTCAGATTTGAGGCGGTAGAACTGTTTTCTCCGCAAACCTCGCTGCAATATCTGTCCATCATCTCGTATAACGTACCTTCGTATTTAAGAACGTATTTAAAGTAGGACTCTAAGCGTTTGCACAGCTTGATTATGACTATTTCGTAATTTTCCCTGTCGCGTTCGCTTTCGAAATAATCTCTGTTAAGTTCGTCTAACTGTTTCAAATCGGTTTTTACGTTCTCGGCTTCTTTCAGTTGAGTAAGCTTATTCAGTTTGCTTTCTCTGTATCCGTTTAAAAAAGTTTTCAACTCTTCCAAAGATTTATCGAGACGTTCCGCTACGGGGACGGATTTGTTTGCGCCGTCCAAACAGGAGGCAACGCCCTGATAACGGCGTACAGATGAATAGCATGAATAAGGCGTTTTGTCCGTGTTGTTTTTAAGGTCGTATTCTTTACCGTACGCACCCAAAATATCGGCATTCGATTTCAACACTTGTTTAAGCAGTTCGTCCGAAAGTTCCGTATACTCTTTAGACAGGCAGTTGTAAACGTCCAAAGCACACGAGCATAACCCTTCGTTTACTTCATTGTCATCATACGAGTTGTACAAATCGGGTACGCGTACCAACTCGTCAATACAGCAAGCTTCGATACAGGCATCCGCAACCTTGCTTAAACCGTTATCGACGGCGTAAGCGTAGATATATTTGTAATCCTTAGCTTTAATATTTTTTTCGAGCATTTCCGTAAGTGTTAACGGATACTTTTTAAAAAGTTTACCGAGTAATTTGACGTCGTCAGACTGCAATGCTTTTTTCAGCCACAAAATTCCCCTGTATACGCATTTGTCTTCGGCTTTCTGCGCGGCAGTTCTGTTTGCGTCGCCGTCTATCAAAAGTCCGTATATGACGTCTTCCGTTATCCGAGTGCAGAATATTTCGTTTAATTCGTCCCCTACGCTTCTGCCGAATTTTCTATAACACTTCATAACTTCGCCCGTCATACATTTTTCATCCCAACAGCCCAGACGGTTTTTAAATAGCGGAAGAATCAGATCTCCCGTTTCTTTGTCCTGTTCGAAAACGGCAAAATATAAATCGGCTAAACTGTCTATATTTACGTCGGAATTGCGGTTAAATCCCGCATAGGTATTTATAAGCTTTTTAAAAAGTTCTTTTTTCCCTTTTTTATAAGCTAAAACTATATACTTAGGATAAGCGTAAATCCAACCGACGGATTTGTCGTTTCCGAAGTAATATTCCCTGCTTTCCTGCGAAAGAACGTCGTATCTTTCGATAAGCTCATTTATAAACTCGGAATAGCTCAACGTCGCGCGGAAATTGTTCAGTTCGCAGGGAGGGAACGAATACGACGCGCGGTTGTAATAATCATGAGACGAATAGCTGCGATAATAACGTCCGAAATAAACGTTTACGAAAGTACGCTCTACTTCCAGAGGCAGCAGGCGCGTTAACATATTGCAATACGCCGTCTCGTCGTTTCTTTCGACAAGCTCGAATATGTTGCGATACGATTTGAGCAGTCTTTTCGCCATTTCCGAGTTGCCGTATTCTATCGCGTAATCGAATACGCTCTTGCCTTTGTCGTCCTTTTCGTCGATAAGCTTAACTGCCCTGTCGATATTGCCGTTTTTAACGCACAGCTGTAACTCCGACGTAATATTTTCGTTCTTTATTCCCGTAAGCAAGTAATCGCACGTAACGGAAAACGTTTCGGCAAGCAACGGAAACATATCGACGCTCGGTGTGCCGTTGCCTAATTCCCACTTAGAAACGGCTTTGACTGTAACGTTGAGCATCTCTGCCAACTGCGCCTGCGTCCACCCTTTGGACTTGCGTAAAGCGGATATCGTCTTTCCTATATTGTGTGCCATATATTTTCTCCTCTTGATTTTCAACAAAGTTGCTCAGTCATCAAACTGTATACTGTTTTTAAATATGTTGACGCCGACATTAAACGAATATTTCAGTATACCGTAAATTGCCTATTTCAAACCGTATTATATTGTGCCGACAACGTTGTTTCCAAGATTTTATTATCAACAACGCGGTACTATATAATTAATAACCGCAGGCGTTTGTAACCGTTCTCAACAAATCTGTACTAAGCGTTTTACGCGATCTTGATACATTGTATGCGATTACACTTTGACAACTGTACGGCGAAGTATTTCTATAAATCTGCAAACCGCGATAAAAATATAATTTACGTATTCGCTATTATCGACAAAACGCACGCTTGTATCTGACGCTTACAATTTATTACGTTAAAATCATACCAAATTTAAACAAAAATGTAAACCTACTATTTTTCTACTGCCGTTATATTAAAACGTCTAACACGCAAAAAACAATTCTACGTTCCGTAGACACGACCTTTCCCGGCTTGTGTATCTTCGTTACGGTTAAACAAAACTCATAACCGTCGGCAATTCCGATCCATCCGCAACGCACGATTACTTCTTATGCACGAAAACGCTTGCAGTGTGTCGCCTGTCGGTATAAACCGTATGCGCAATTTTTTTGCAGTCGGCAAGCGGCGCCGTACTTTAATCGAGTATAAAGACTTGAAAATATACCTCGAAACCGTCGACATGAGTTACGGTATTCGTTTGGATACAATCCGACAATTACAACGAAAAGAGAGCATTGATTGCTTGACGAAATAAAACGTTTACGCTACGGCATTTGACAAAGAATCTTATAACAGCAAAACAGCGCTACACAAATTGTAACGCTGTTTCCAATAGTTTTATTAAATCAATTAACTTTCGAGAATTTGCTTATAAACAAGGTCTATCATGTTTAAAGCCGTTTCCAAAGCCGATTCGTCCGTAACGGCCACCAAAGTAGGACGAACTTTAATTTTAGCGTTGCCCGCCTTGTTGGTGTCGCTCTTTTTGAAATCTTTCAGAATATCGTTTTCCAACGAATATTCGCCTACGGTCACCATACGGCGAATACGCAATTTCAAAAGAGAACGTTTGCCGATTTTGATATTTAAGAAGCTGCGGCCGGGCATAAGCTTTGCTTCGGGTTTGGCAAGAGCGGCTTCTTTCAAAGTGTCGAAATACTTTTTCTGTTCGTCGGTAAGCATTTCGTACAACTGCAAAATCGTGTAGTCGGCAAATTCCAAACCTTCGTTGTCGATTTCTTCTTTTTCCACCGTATGAATAATTTCCTTTTCTACGGTCTTATCGTTATTCTTGTGAGTATTGTATACGTTTACGATAATAGGTCTGCCGTCAGGAGTCGTACCGCCGTCCTGCGTAGTATACTCCGCATTGGAACCGTCGATTTTGAGATCGATCTGTTGAGGAGCATCGGCGGAAGCCGCTTGCTGTTCTTT
The DNA here is from genome assembly GCA_023667435.1 of Corallococcus sp. Taxonomy (GTDB): domain Bacteria; phylum Bacillota; class Clostridia; order Christensenellales; family CAG-314; genus Fimimonas. The sequence continues at coordinate 10,707 of JAMPAB010000026.1, forward strand.
CTTTGCGGGAGCAACCTTCGCTTTTTCCTTCGGTTCTTCCTCTGCCGCCGTTTCTTTCTTGGGTTCTACCCACTGAGCGGTAAGCGTTACCGCCTGAGCAGGCATAGTAAACGTAAACTTAGAGGCATATTTGTTTTCGCCGTCCGACCAACCGTCGAATTGCTTTCCGGCAGGCGTGACGAACATATTTGTTTTAAGAACTACGCGGGCGCCTTTTACGTAACTTTCGACGGTGGGTTCTTCGCCGCTGCCTTCGCCTGCTACGTATCTCAACGCGTATTTCGTCTCAGGCGTCGTCCATTGCGCCGTAAGCGTTACAGCCTGAGCGGGCATAACAAATTTTTTGTTAGATTCGTACTTCTTTTCGCCGTCCGACCAACCGTCAAACAGTTTGCCGTTAGGCGCTTCAAACATATTCGATTTCAACACGACCTTGTCGCCTTTTGCGTACTGTTCCAAAGCAGGCGCTTCGCCGTAACCTTCGCCCGAAGCATATTTCAAAATGTATTTCTCGGGCGACGGTTTTACTTTCTTTTCTCTGGGAGCTCTGGGTTGCTTTTCTTTGAACTTAGGCAACCCAAAGACCAGTAATAGGATAAGTAATACAACTGCTACGACAGCCACCACGGCTTCTATTATAATGCCTACAATAAATCCGGTATCTGACAAAAGCAATCTGTATAACATTTTCTAGTCATTCTCCTTTTTCTTTTTGATGAAGACTATAATCAATGCTGCAACTGCTGCTATCGCCACAACTGCGCCTACGGAAACGCCGGCAATAAGTCCTACTTGTCTCGCTGCTGCCGCGTCCTTAGCTCCGATAACGAATCTCGTCGAGAAATCGTTCGTCTTGAAAGTGACGTAACCGTCTTCGTCGATTGTTGCGCCGGATATTTCCTTAGCAACGCCGTAACCGTCAACTGCGTAAACTTTGAGGTTCTTCGCTTCTTTTTGTTCCGCCGTCAACAGGAGTTTTACGGTGTATTCCGTGCCGCTCTCTTTTACGTCAACTACGTTGCCGCTTGCGTCGATGAGTTTAAGGTTGTAACCGCCGAGAACTTTCTGGTTCTTGATGTTTACGTCGCTTATTGCATCTTCGCTCAAAGCAGTTACGTTGAGGGTAAGGCTGGGATCTACGCCGACTGTGGTTTGAATCTTAACGACGTCCTTGCCCGTATCGGGGTCAATCATAGCGTTGCCGCTCGGGTCGGTAGCCGACGTGCTTTCCTTGTTGATCGAGAAGTAGCAAGTTCTTTCTACGCCGTTGTAATCGTTCGTTTCCGCGATCACTGCCGTCGCCACGTAATTGCCTATAGCAGTAGGTCTTACGCCGCCGATGATTTCACGAACTTCCGCGCCTTGCGCGTCGGTAGTTACTCTGTAATAAGTTACCGTTGCGTCGCCGTACTTCTTGTCGAGAGTCTGCGCTGCAGCTTCGCCTACCTTGTAACTGGGGATATTGAATGCAAGGAAGTTATCCGTTGCCTTCGCAACCGTTATCGTGTAAATAACAGGGTCAAGCGTAATCGTGCTGTCGGGTTCGTCGGGTATGCTTACCGTGATGTAAGCTCTGATCGTGTATGCGCCGGCTGCGCGTATCGTAGTGTCTGTTACGTCTTCGCCGTTGATTGTGTAACGTACTTCGCCTACCTGCGTGTAAACCGTGTCGTCAATATCCTTAATCACGATATTGCTGAGTTTGTAATTCGTTACGTAAGCGCCGCTGTACGTAAGTTCTTCAACAGGTTTAACAAGTTCGTTTTCAACTACGAACGGGGCAACTTCTCTTACCGTTACGGTAATCGTCATAGCTTCGATCGGGTTGTACATAACGGGATCTACGGTAAACGTAGCGCGTACGGTATAAACGCCTGTGTTGATTATGGATCTTACCGTTGCGCCTTCGGCGTTTGTGATAAGATACGTTACGTTTATGCCTTCGGGCAAGTTGCCGTCTTTCGTCTTGGGAGCGGCGAATTCGAGCGACGCGCCTGTGTAGGCAATCGTCTGATTGTTGAAGAACAATTCTACCGTTTCCTTTTCAAAGACTTCTATTTGGATTGTGTCTGTAACGCTGCTGTCGCCGACTGCGTACGTAAACGTAATCTCGTATACGCCGGGTTCGGTCCAGGGATCCGTAGACATCTGAACTTCGGTTGCGGAAATCTGACCGCTCGTCTTGTTTTCGAACGTAACGTCGAACAACGCTTCGCTGTAATCCATCGTACCGCCCACGTAATACTTCTTATTGAAGATTTCGGGGTTGGTAAGTTGAAGATGCGTAGGTTCGGATTCGATGACGGTGATGTTGATAGAGCCGCGTATGGTCTGAGAATTTCTTCTGATAGACATAAGCAATACGTTATTTTCGCCGTTTTCAACGTCCGCGTCCGTAAACGTGTAACGATTCTGAAGTATTGCGCCGTTAAAGGAGAACGTTACATCGTCGATATCCATTTCTTCGTATGTACCGTAACTTACAGTTGCGCCTTCCGCGTTCTTTTCTTCATAGTAACTCGAGTAAACGATAAATACTTGGTAAACTGCCCACGGGTCGAATATTTGTCCCTTCGAGTAGCTCGTACGGCCGCTATTCTTGTCTAATTCAAGTCTTTGAATCGTATCGGGCAATACGTTAATTGTAAGGTTAGTGTAAGTTAACGTATTGTAGTTCTCCGTATCGGAAGGAGTAAACGTGCAGTAGAACGCCGTGTTGGTTGTACTTTCAGGCAATTGCGTATCTACGAATACCAAAGTACCGTTGATGTCGCTTTCCCATACAAGCTTGTCGTTACGGAGAATGTTGCCCGTATACGCCGTGTTGGATTTAGCGTATTCGGTATATTCTACGTTTCTGAGTACGGGGTTAGCCTTAGCAACTACAACTTCTACGGGTTGAGCTGCCGCGCCTTCTACTACGTAGTTGGAGTTGGAAATACCGGTAATTTGAACCGTGTAAGTTCCCGCCGTAATCATCGCAGCGCTTTCGTCGCCTTTCTTTATAGAATACGTCAAATTCGCTTCGTCTATTACAACGCCTTGACCGTCCTTAACGAGGTTGGTGATTTCCGCCTTCCAGTTCGTTAACGGAGCGCCCGTGTAAACAAGTCCGCTTGTAGACCACGTAACCGTAACGGGACGTTTTGCAATCGTCCATTCGCGATGAACCGTTCCGTCCGCCGCAACGTTTGCAAGCACGTAATTGTCTTTATAGCTTTCGTTCAAGAATGCTTTCGCAACATAACTTTCGCCTTGCGAAGCGTTGGTTTGAGCGTGACCTTCGAGGTCGATAACGGATATCGCAGCTTCCAAACCTACGCCGTAAGCGTAAGCGGTTACTCTGTGTTCCGATCCGTCGTAAACTAAGTTCTCGTAGTTACCGAACGTAACCGTTGCGGTAGCCTTTTCGATTTCGAACGCAAACTTAACGTCGCTCAAATCGTAGTTGTCGATTACGCCTGCGGAAACCGTATAGTTGCCTGCTCCGCGCGGTGCGTTGTTGTTGGAGTCTTTCGCGGCAACGGTAAGCTTACCTTCGGTTGCGCTTGCGTCGTTTTCCAAAGCTGCGAACGTCACGAACACGTTAACGTCGTTGCCTACGTACGTAAGCTTGTCGCCTAATGTTTGAGCTTCGCCGCTTTGACCTACTTTGTACGTCCAAACGAGCGTGTTGTCGTTGGCAACTTTGTAAGCCGCTATTTCTTCCGTTCTGGTAGCGTTTGTAGCCTTATAGTTCGTGCTGATTGTAGCAAGCAACGTGTAAGTGCCCGCGTTAATCATCGTAGATTCAAGACCTGCGTCTACGTTGTCTACAGAAATGACTGCGTCAATAGGATCGGTGCTGTCAAGTCCTACGTAATGAGCGCTTATCTTATCGAATTGATTTGCCGCGCTGTAAACAAGCTGAGTTTTGCCTGCTCCGCCGTAGGAGATTTCCCAAACTAAGGTAACTTCCTTCGGGTCGATGGTAAGACTTGCGCTTAACGTTCCGCTTACGCTGTAATTAGCTGCCGAAGCGTCTGCAAGCTGATCTATAATCCACGTATAGGATGCCGCGTTAACAGCCGTAGCCGATTCGCCCAAAGCCGCTTGCGTGCCGTTGTCTTTGAGGTTCTTTACAACGTAGTAGTACGGATTTTGTTCCGTTGCCGAAGCCGCCGAGTCTACCGCTACGTTTCTGTACAACGCGCGAACGCTGTAACCCTGATTGCCTATGTAGGTAAGGTTGGTACCCAAAGGCAACGTCGTCCATTCGGCATTAGCGTCTTTAACGTTCTTGTACTGCCAGATAATGTCGCTGGCGGTAAGCACTTTCTTTTCTACGTTAACGTCGCAGTAAAGCTTTGCAAGCGCCGACAACGCTTCGTAGTTTTTATTGTTGTTGGTAAATTCTACCTTAATTTTGTACGCTCCCGCGTCGGTTAAGAATCCCGTGAAGTTGTCGGGAACGGCATAACCTTCGTTGTCCGCGCCTGTCTGACCTACGCCGACAAACAGTTTGTACGTTGCGGTAATATCGCCCGCTTTAAGGTCGGAAGCGTTGATACCGACGATGTTGTAAGCAAGGTCCGCGCCTGCAAGTTCGGGTCTGTGAGCCTTTCCGTCGTAGTTGAACGTGTAGGACCATCTGCTACCGTTGTTTACAAGGTCGCCTACTTCTACGTTGTCGCTGTCAAACGAGATAGCGTTGCTGTTAAGAGTAGTTTGTTCTACCTTGATTTCGAATTCGCAGCTTTGTCCGTAATAGGTTACTTTAATCTTGTAATCCGCGCTGTCGATCAATGCGCCGAATGCGTACGAGCTGCCGCTGCCCGTTCTGGGAGCGCGAGTCGCCTTGTTGAAGGTCGTAAATTCGGTGCCGTCTTCGTTGGTGAACAGACAGTTGGAGTTTTCGAGTATTTCGTATACGGTAGACGTTACGCCGCTGTTTACTACTTCGTATTCGGCGATGATTTTTACCGTGTACTTACCAGCTCTGTTGTCGTTTACGTCTACGCTGTCGCCGTTGGCGTATTCGTAGTTGTAACCGCCGTTAAGATCCATAAAGTCGAACGTATCGCCGTACTTGTAAACGTCGTATCTTGCGTCTTGCGTGTAAACCGCTTTAAGACCTTTCAGATCGCCGGGCAAAATCATAACTTCTATGACTTGGTCGCCGAGCGTGATATAGTCGTTGGAATACTGATGACCGTTGAGGTAGCTGATTTCCGCCGTGATACGGTAACGTCCGGGTTCGGTGAGCTGCTCTACCAAACCGTTGGCGCTTGTACTGTCGTACAGGTATTTCTCGTCTTCGAAGGAAGCCGCGCCCGTACGTTGATATTCGTACTTATAAACAACTTTGAAGTTGCTGTCTAAGTTAAGTTTGGGAGCAACGCGCGTTCCGCGAGCTACGGTATGATTGCTGCCGAAGCCGTTTACGTTAAGCGTTTCGCCGTCCGCTTCGTACTTATTAAGTTGAGCGTCCGTAAGACCGGGATTCGTTCCGTCGGCGCTGTATACCGCCTGTTGGATGGTAAGAACCGCTTCCATATCGTCAAGAACTTCGAAGTTGACTTGATTTGCGGTCGTATCCATAAACGACGCGGTTACCGTGTAAACGCCTGCGTGAATACCGCCGCATCTTACCTGACCTGCCGTAGCGCCTGCGTAATCGTTGTCAACCGCTTCGTAAGATACGTCGTAAGATACCGTAATCATACATTCGTCGCTGGCGATTACAAATCTGTCCTGAGCGTTGGACATACGTTGAATTTCCAACTCTGCGCCGGAAACTTTGTCGATTACTTTCGAAATCTTCAAAGTATGAGTTTCTCCGTCGAAAGTCGCGCTTGCGTCTTCGAATACGATTTCGATATTGTGCGTTGCTTTGATAATGTTGAACGCGCGGCTGGGAAGATTCGACGAAAGCGTGTAGTTTGCGGATTCGTCTCCCGATATGCTGTCGCAGTAAGCAACGTAGTTACCTACGTTAGTAGGAGCCGTGAAATTGTCGCCTGTTATGTCGCCGTCGTAGTACATAACGATCGTTGCGTCGTCGCCCTGAGCAATTTGAGAGGATACGGCTACGATACGTATGGGGTTACGGGAGTAAACGTTATCGGCAAAGCTTGCTTCCGCGCTTCCTATCGGCTGCCATGCGCCGTCAACGTATTTTTCGATCGAGTAAGTAACGTTAGTGATTTCGCGTTGATCGATTTCAAAACCGATAATCTTCTCGTCGGGCAATACGTAGTTGTCTTTAAAAGTAGCGTCCTTAATGAAGGAGTATACCGCTTTGACGCTGTATTCGCCCGCAGCGGAAACGCCTGTGTTCACTACTCTTTGATTCGTGTCGAGGTTCGTATACGTATAGGTTACTTCGATAGCGCTGTCGTCGGGTAATCTGTACGCGTTGGGAGTTCCGTCGATAGCAGTCCACGTAGCGGGTGCGACGATGGTCTGCGTCTTGTTCGTTCCGTCGTAAACGGGGTTAGTATCGGGAGCGGTAAATTCGGGAACGGGTAACGTTGCCTGATTGATAATTACCTGATACTGACCGTACATCGTAGCCGTCGAGTCGCCCAAAAGCGTTCCCGTCGAGGAGTACGCCGTTCCGCGAGCGTCGAGTCTGCAAATGTACAGTCCCGATTCGCTTACGTTGGCTACGCTTAACTTAGACATCTGACTTACGTCGTCAACAGCTCCCGTTACCTGCGAACGGTAAGCAAACGTTGCCGATTCGGGGATTCTGTACATACCTACGTAAGTTTGAGCTTGCGTCAAAGCGTCGCCCGTAAATTCGGCTTCTATTTCTTCCTGCGTCCATACGTGCCAAGCGCTGCTGTTGGTGTCTACTTTGTACCAGTAGAAAGTAAGCTGCAAGCTTGCTTCTTTTTCGTATGCGTATCTGGGACGCGCCGTAACGTCTACGCCCGTAAACGATCCGCTTCCGTACGTGGAGTTGTTGCCTTGCGCGTCGAACGTAAGGTACTGAACGTTTGTTACGCGCCAAATAGCGTACAGTCTGTCGATATAGTTGCCGTTTGCATCCTTTTCGGCTGCTCTTACCGTGTATTTAACGGGTTGAGCTACGAATTCGCCGTTTTCGTACTTATAGTTGACGTTGTACTTGACGGTGCCTTCGGGAGATTCCGCCCAACCGATAATTTCACGGTTTGCGGGGATGAACGACGCTTCGGGTACGTACAGCGTAATTTCGCTGCCTGTTACGATTTCCACTTCGTTGACGTCGCGGCCCGACAGTTCTACGACTCTTTCGCTTATGCCGTTGGTGATGAAGTTGTTGCTGTAAACCATCTTGACGGGAGCCGCAGCCCATTGCGCGTAAAGAATTACGCTTCTTCCCTCGAATTCGTCGAACGGGTTGTCGAGACGGTACTTATCCTGCTGACCGTCGTTGATCGTTCCGTTTTCGCCGTTTGCGTCAACCGACCAGCCGACGAACGTATAACCGTTGCGGTCTATCAGTTTGCCGCCGATAATGTCGATATAGTTGTCTTCGATAGAATACGTGTTGACGTAATTAGTTTCCGGCGTTGTACCGCCGTTCCATATATAAGTGATGGTATACGTTCTCGCTCTCAGTTTGATATTGAGCTTCAATTCGTTGTTCGTATACGTACGGATAGAATATCTTCCGCCGTTGGTGAAGCTTACGCCGCCCAACGTGATATAGTCTACGTCGTAACCGTCGATAGGCGTTACGCGCATCGTGATGACCTTACCGACGGTAAGTTGTTCGTCGTCGTCAAGGTTCTCGATCTCGTCGAGAGTGTACCAGCGAGCGTTTGCGTCTTCGCCGATCTTAATCTGAACGGAGTCGTAATCCAGCAAACCTACGTCCGCGTCGTCCGTATATACTATAGATACGGGAATTTCTTTCCACGTAGCGTAAAGTTTCGCTTCGTGTTGAGCGCGGTTGTACCAGTCGCCGTCCATAATTTCGGTAAAGCCTGTCTCGTCGGCGTCGTTCTTAAACGCCCATCCGGTAAATTCGTAACCTGCGCGGACGGGTACTATTTGATTGTTGCCTTCCAAAACTGTGTCGGGGAATAACGAGAAGTTATCCAGACGCAAAGACTGACTGAGTCTGTTACCGCCGTTGGAATCCAACGTAACGGTAAACGTCTTCGTTTCCCACTGAGCGAACAGGTTGTAATCGCCTACCGTCGAACGCGTAATGTTACCGAGTTTGACGGGAGTTGCATTGATGTCTCCTCCGGGATAGTAGTACCAACCCTTAAATGTGAAGCCCAACATAGACGGAGTCGTCAGACGAATCATACTGTTGGAAATAACTTGATCGACCGTATATTCGGTAGGTCCGAGTTCCGTAACTGCGGGACTTACTTCATAGAAGCGTTGCAAATAGCTTACGTTAATTCCCGTGCCGGAAGACAGGTTCAGTTTTTCGTTTAACTGTTCCGCCAACAGCTCGAAGTTGTAGTTGTAGCTTATGGTAAACGATTTGGAGTTGCGTCCTGCGTAGAGGTTAAGCGCGTTTGCAGGCATTTCCGTGCCGATAACGTTGGCAAGCTGCGTGCAAGCGGAATCGCTAAACCATGCGGAGAACGTGTACTCGCTGTTGGGGTACGTGGGAATACCGGGATTTGCGATTTGCTGTCCGTAATACATGGTAATCTGTTTCTTATTTCCAAACGTGTCGATCGAACCGCCTGCGTAGTTCCATGTGATACGGTAAGTATTTCTGGAATAGTACGTAATCAATACGGTGTTGCCCGTGCCGAGTACGAATTTGTTTTGGTCGTCGCTTATGCAGCCTTCTCTGCCGTTGGTAACCGTTTTCAAATCAAGCGCGCGCGTAAATCCTTCCACTGGTTCGGTGGGGAAGCTTACAAGACTGCCTGCGGCAATTTTCTTGACGGTCTTCTTGACGCCGTATTCTTCGAGTTGATCGGCAGTTAAGGTCAGAACGTCTGCCGGCAACGGAGTGTGACCGTCCGCAACGTCGGGGTGCAGGCTTTCGAATACCTGATATACGGTGTAATTTACTTCCTGCGCAACGTACGCGATGTAAATCGTCTGATTTACCGTAATGTTATCCAACGACGTTACGGTGTATCTGTCCGAACCCGTGTTGGACGCAGTCACTCCGCGATAGAAGTTCATTTCGTAACCGGCGGGTTTCTGCCATTCCATATTAACGCCGTTTACCGACGCGTTTTTAAGATTGGCGATAGTAAAGTTACTGCCGTAGTTTACGGGAATTCTTACGGGCGTCGCCGAGAGAATTCTGTTCGCGCCGATGATTTTGCGCGTTTCGGAAACGGTTGCCGTAGCTACGTTAACTTCGTGTACGGATCCGTCCTGATTGTAGTAGTAGAACTGCAATCTTACTTCGTAAACCTGAACGTAAAGCTGCTGCGGAGCAATATCAACCGTAATCGTAGCTTCGTTGTAGTTTGTCTTGTCGGTAGGCGTATATTTAGCCGTCTTGCCCGTAGTCGTAGCCGTAATCGCCGTAGAAGCGGCATCCGACCAAGACCATTCGCCCTCTACGTTTGCGGAGGAGCCTGCGCGTACGTGTGTACCGCTGCTCTGCGTCAGAGTCAACTGTCCCAAATTCAAACCTACGTAAACGGTCGAGTTAGCGTTGTTGGATACCGTCGTTGTATAGGACGGAGCGGTAAGCGTAATATTAGCCTTGTTTATCTTCCAAGTAAGGGGATATGCTCCGCTTTCGGTTCCGCCCGAAGGAGTAGTCGCCCATTTGTAGTTGGTCGTATTCTTTAACGTAACGTTTACGGTGTAAGATCCCGCGTTTGTCTTGGGTTCCGCCGTGTAGTTACATAACGTCGTGTTGTAGCTTAACGTAGGCTGCTGCGCCGAAGCGTTGTAGGTAAACGTACCCGTCGTCACAGTAGGAACGGCAACGGTAGCTTTGGCGATGCTCCAAGCTATCGATTGTTCGCCCGTAGTCGTTCCGCCGTCACTGCCCCAGCAGTAGTTCGTCGTATCTACAAGCTTTGCCTTAGCGGTATAGGAACCTGCATTGGTACCCGTACCCGACGTTACCGTGTAAAGCGCGGTATTTGCGGAAGATACGCCCGTCTTGGTCGTTCCGTCGTAAACAAGACCTGTAACTGCGGAAGGTTTTGTAACGCCTTTCTTGTTGACTTTCAACGTAACGGTATACGTCGAAGATTTAGCCGCCGTTCTGTTGTCTTTCGGGGTTGCCGTCACCACTACTTTGTAGGTTGTGCCCGTAGTATAGGTGGGTTTTGTAATTTTATAAGTGCTGCTCGTAGCTCCCGAAATGTTCGTTCCGCTGCTGTTCTGCCACTGATAACTATAGGTAACTCCCGTCACCGCAGCGGTACCGGCATTAGGGACGGAAA
>JAMPAB010000027.1 GCA_023667435.1 Corallococcus sp.
AGGGCTACCTTTTCGTAATCGAAAGGAGGAATCTTGTTCTGCGGAAGAAAAAAAGTATATTTTGCTCCGCTCATTATCAAGCGTTTTCCGTCAAGATCTTGCGGCAAGTGCTTTATGCTGTCCAACGTAATATAATTGTCGTCGGTAAGTATTATGTTGGAAGTTTTGCCTGTAAGCTCGAATATCAACCGCATATCCCTGCGGTAACCCAATTCGTCCGACACCGACAAACCGAAGTCCAACACTCTTTCGTAGGGCATTTGGCAAACCGACGTAACGGTAGCGTTGGTTATATGCTTGCGTAACAGCATGCAAAACGACGGCGCGGTTTTGGGATTGTCGAACGACGCGTCGGTAATGTGAATTCTGTTAACTCCTGCGTTCGCCGAAATAAGCAATTTAAATGTCCTCTTGTTAAATACAAACAGTACGATTTCGTCCTTTTCCGGTTGATATATTTTTGTGATTTTTCCGCCTATCAAGGTATCTGCGAATTCCTTCGCCAGTACCGACAGACTTAACGCATCGTACGCCATAACAAATGCTTTACCCCGTATTTTACCGCAATTTGACGTATTGTTTTACGTCATAATACAAGTGTTACCTTTTTGATGAAAATTGTCAAGCGTTATTCGCCTTTTTATGCTCCGCGAATTTGAAGAAAAATAACTTGCTAAATGGTTTTTTTTATGCTAATATATATTAGCAGATTGCGCGCCGATGACCTAACGGTATTAAGTCGGCGTAAACGGCTATGGAGGATAACAATGAAATACACGCAGAATAGAGTGGAAAATACTCTGACTATCACGTTTAAGATGGATTTGACGGAATGGGCGGCATACGACAAACGCGCTTACGAACAGAATAAGGGAAAGTACAACGTTCCCGGTTTCCGTAAAGGACACGTTCCCAAGAACGTTCTCGAACAGAGATACGGCAAGGGACTTTTCCTCGAAGACGCGCTTTATTTATCGGCGCAAGAATATTATAACGAGTTTTTGGATAAGAATAAAAAGACGGAACCCGTTTCCCGTCCTTCTATCGACGAACAGTCGTTAAAAATCGACGACAAAGGAGTAACGTATTCCGTAGTAGTTACCGTAAGACCGGAAATAGTTTTAGGACAGTACAAGGGACTGACGGTGAAAAAGATTGCGGCGCAAAAAGTAAAACCCGCCGATATAGACGCAGAACTTTCCAAAGTGCAGGAACGCAACGCCCGCTTTATCGAAATTACCGACAGGGCAGTCGAGGAGGGCGATCAAGTCAATTTAGATTACTGCGGCAAGACGGACGGGGTGGCTTTTGAAGGCGGCACGGCGGAAAAGCAGACTCTTACAATCGGATCGCACGCGTTTATCGAAGGATTCGAAGAACAGCTTGTAGGTATGAATATCGGCGAAACTAAGGATATCAACGTCACATTCCCCGCCGAATATCACGCCGAAAATCTTGCGGGCAAACCCGCCGTATTTACCGTTACAATCAACGGAATTACCAAGAAAGAGCTTCCCGAGCTTAACGACGAGTTTGCAAAGGACGTAAGCGAATTCGCAACGCTCAAAGAGTACAAGGACGATATCAAAAAGACGATAACAGACAGATATCAGAAAGACGCCGATCAAAAGAACGAAAGCAAATTGGTGGAAACTATCGTTGACAATACGAAAATCAATGTTCCCGAAGTTATGATCGAGGACCAAATCGATCAGTACGTGGAAGATTTCAAGTATCAGCTTTCTTATCAGGGTCTCGACATAGACAACTATTTCAAGTATACGAATACCACGATGGAGCAGTTGCGCAAGGATCACCGCGAACGCGCGGAAAAAGCAGTCCGCACAAGACTTGTTTTCGAAGAAATAGTCAAAGCGGAAAAAATCAAAGCTTCCGCCAAAGCGGTAGACGCCAAAATCAAAGAATATGCCGAACGCATAGGACAACCGTATGAAAATTTCAAAGCGGAGCTTCGCGAACAGGATAAGTATTACTTCGAAAATCAGGTAATTACGGAAGCGCTCATCGAGTTGCTGAAGAAAGAGAATACACTGGCATAAAACGTTTGAGACGTCGGGGAAATAAATTATTTGCCCGACGTATATTTTAGGAGGAAATTATGACTCTCGTACCTATGGTAGTAGACCGCACGGACAGCGGAGAAAGAAGTTTCGATATTTACTCGCGTTTGTTGGAGGACAGGGTAATATTTTTGTCGGGACAGATTACAAACGAACTGGCGAATCTGGTTGTCGCTCAGTTGATTTATTTGGAATCGAAGGATCCGACGAAGGACATATCTCTTTATATAAACAGTCCCGGCGGAGAAGTGACTGCGGGAATGGCGATTTACGATACGATGAATTATATACGTTGCGACGTTTCCACGATATGTATAGGAATGGCGGCTTCGATGGGCGCGTTTCTTTTATCCAGCGGAACAAAAGGCAAGCGTTACGCTCTGCCCAACAGCGAAATTATGATACATCAAGTGTTGGGCGGATCGCAAGGTCAGGCGTCCGACGTGGAGATACAGACGAGACAGCTGTTGAAAATCAAACAAAAGCTCAACAAATTGCTTGCGGATAACGTCGGCAAGCCCGTTGAGGAAGTGGAAAAAGATACCGATCGCGACAACTATTTGACGGCGGAAGAAGCTAAAAATTACGGAATAGTGGATCAGGTATTCTATAGCAGGAAGTAGAATAAACTTAATTTGTTGTGTAGGAGTTAAAATGCAAAATTGTTCTTTTTGCGGAAAAAGCGAAGATAAGGTAAAGAAGCTTTTGGCGGGTCCTTCGGGCGTGTGTATTTGCGACGAATGCGTAGATACCTGCCTGTCTATACTGGAATACGAGGAAGCGTTGGAGAGCGAAACAAATAACGATTTCAAGTTGTTGAAGCCCGCCGAAATCAAAGCGGAGCTGGATAAGTACGTCGTAGGGCAGGACGAGGCGAAACGTACTCTTGCCGTAGCGGTGTACAATCACTACAAACGTATAATGTCCGAAGGCGCTTCGACGTCGGACGACGACGTTGAAGTGGAAAAAAGCAATATTCTTATGCTCGGTCCTACGGGTTGCGGCAAAACTTTGCTTGCGAAAACGCTCGCCAAGATTTTGGACGTACCTTTTGCCGTAGCCGATGCAACGACGCTTACGGAAGCGGGATACGTGGGCGAAGACGTCGAAAATATTCTGCTTAAGCTTATTCAGGCCGCCGATTACGATATCGAACGCGCGGAAAAGGGTATCATTTATATCGACGAAATCGATAAAATAGCCAAAAAATCGGAAAACGTTTCCATTACGCGCGACGTATCGGGCGAGGGAGTGCAGCAAGCGCTTTTAAAAATAATCGAAAGCACGGTGGCAAACGTTCCGCCTCAGGGAGGACGCAAACATCCGCAGGCGGAAAGCATTGCTATCGACACGACGAATATTTTGTTTATCTGTGGCGGCGCTTTCGTCGGACTTGACAAAATAGCGGAAAAACGTCAACAGGGCGCAGGGTTGGGATTCGGCAACAGAATCAAAAGCGTCGAAGAAATCGACCACGCGGAGCTTGTCAAATCGTTGCAGCCGCAAGATTTTATTAAGTTCGGTCTTATTCCGGAATTTGTCGGCAGATTGCCCATTACCGTAGGTTTGTCTCCTTTGGGCGAAGACGCTTTGATAAAAATTCTTACGGAACCGAAGAACTCCCTTATAAAGCAATATACTAAGCTGTTCAAAATCGACGATATCGATCTCGAATTCGACAAGGACGCTATCGTCGCGATAGCGCAGAAGTCTCTCAGTCTCAAAACGGGCGCAAGAGGTTTACGTTCCGTTTTGGAAAACGTCATGTTGGGGTGTATGTACGAAGCTCCGTCGCGCGGCGACGTCGTTGCGGTGCGCATTACCCGTCAATGCGTGGAAAACAATACCGAGCCTCAGTTGATACGTCGCGCAGGATAACGGCCGGAGTATTCATTATTCGGGATTCCGACGGCGTGTTCCGTCTGAGTATTCGGCAAAGGAAAGCGTTAGCGCGCCGTTGTCTTACTTTGTCCGCGTCCGTCGAACAGATAATCGACGCAATACCGCTCGATACTGCATAGACCGACAATACGGTTTTGCCGAATTCGGATAATCGACGGTTGCAAAAATACGGAGCAAGGACTGTCTATTTAGCAAGGCAGTCTTTTTTTGTTGCAAGAAAATGCAAAATAATATATAATATCCGATATAAAATGCGGTTCTGTATTGTCAAACGCCGAAACCGAAGGACTTATTCGACGCGTAGCAGACAGGCGCAAGCAAATTCAGACAAATATTATTGTCGAAAATATACAAACTAACGAAAAACGTTAAAGAGGTGCACATTGACACATTACGACAATTTGCCCGTGTTGGCTATGAGAGGGAATTTCTTCTTTCCCAATATCCGCGCCAAAGTGGAAGTGGCGCGCGATGTATCGCGCAACGCGATTAAATTCGCGTTGGATAACGGCGGAAAATTCTTTATGGTAAGTCAGATAGACGGCGTCAAAGCCGTCCCCGACAAAGCTACCGATATGTACGCGGTGGGCGTCATTGCCGAGATAGCTTCCGTCGAGAGCGCCACAAGCGAGTCTACCGTTATTATGGCGCGTACGTTGGAGGCCGCGAAGGTCGTCAATATGACCGTTACGGACAAAATAATTTTTGCCAACGTCGAAACTTTGGACTATACGTGTAAAAACGACGTCGAAACGCGCGCGCTTTTCGAAGAAACTCTCAAATATTTGGGTAAGCTTGCCGATAGCGACAAATCCGTAAGCAAGTTGGAACTAAAATCTTTCGCAAATGCGGCGAATGTGGACTACTATGCATTTACGAATATCATCGCCAACGAGGTTGTCAACCGTTTGCATTACAGACAGTCCGTTTTGGAAGAAACTTCCGTCGAAGCCAGGTTGGAAAAAATCTGCGTTTATATCGAAGGCGAAATGGAAATCGTCCGCGCCGAAAAACGTATTGCAAACCGTGTAAAGCAGCAGGTACAAGACGGTCAAAAGGAATACTATCTGCGCGAACAGATGAAGGCGATATCCGTCGAACTGGGCGAAGACGCCAACGAAAAACAGGATTATCTCGACAAAATAAAATCGAGCGGTATGCCGGAAGACGTCGCCAATAAAGCTAAAAAGGAATTGTCGCGACTTTCCAAAATGTCGCCTACTTCCCCCGACGCTGCGGTAATACGCAATTATTTGGACTGGTTATGCGACGTACCCTGGACGAAAGAATCGACGGACAACAAAGACTTAAAACGCGCCAGACAGATTCTAGACGAAGATCATTACGGTCTGGAAAAAATCAAAGACAGAATAGTAGAGTATCTGGCGGTAATGCAGTTGACGGGCAAGCTCAACGGTCCCATTTTGTGTTTCGTGGGACCTCCGGGAGTGGGCAAAACGTCCATCGTAAGGAGTATCGCCCGCGCGCTCGACCGTAAATATCTGCGCGTAAGCTTAGGCGGCGTGCGCGACGAAGCGGAAATTCGCGGACATCGCAGAACGTACGTAGGCGCGATACCGGGCAAAATCATCTATATGATGAAACAGGCGGAATGCATCAATCCCGTTTTACTGTTGGACGAGATAGACAAAATGGGCAAAGACAATCGCGGAGATCCCGCAAGCGCTATGCTCGAAGTTCTCGACCCCGAACAGAATTTCAGCTTTACCGACCATTTTATGGAGGTTCCGTACGATTTGTCTAAGGTGTTGTTCGTATGCACGGCAAACGCAACGGACGATATCCCCGAACCGCTGCTTGACAGAATGGAAGTAATAGAACTGTCGGGCTATACGGAACTTGAAAAAATAGAAATAGCGAATAAATTCCTGCTTAAAAAGAATATGGCTTTACACGGAATACCCGACGGAGCCGTCGATATCGAGGAGGACGCTTACGCTAAAATCGTAGAGCGGTATACGAGCGAATCGGGCGTAAGAAGTCTCGAGAGGCAAATAGCCGCGATATGCCGTAAAGTAGCTCTTAAACTTGTAGAAAACCCCGACGCGAAAATCAAAGTTACGGCGGAAAATTTACGGGAATTTCTCGGAGCGGAAAAACACAAAGACGAACTGGGTATCATTCCCGACACCGTCGGTTCTGCAAGAGGTCTTGCCTGGACGCGCGTAGGCGGCGTTACTCTAAACGTAGACGCGGTTTTATTTCAGGGTAAGGGCGAAGTTCAATTAACGGGAAATTTGGGCGACGTAATGAAGGAATCGGCGCGTACGGCGATATCGCTTGTTAAAAGTCTCGCAGACAAATACGGCATAGACAAGTCGCGTTTCGAAAAGACGGATATACACATTCACGTACCCGAAGGCGCAATTCCGAAAGACGGCCCCTCCGCAGGCATAACGATGGCGACGGTTGTAATGTCGGCGTTTTCGGGCAAACCCGTTTCGGGCAAAGTAGCCATGACGGGCGAAATCACTTTGCGCGGCAAGGTTCTGCCCATAGGCGGTCTGCGCGAGAAAACGCTTGCAGCTTACCGCATAGGTATACGCAAGGTTATCATTCCTAAGGATAACGAAAAAGATTTGGAAGAAATACCGAAAGAAATCCGCGACAAAATCGAGTTCGTTTTGGCGGAAGATATCGAGACGGTATACAAACACGCGCTCGTATAAGTTTGCGCGGCGACAGAATAGGGCAAAGGAAAAAACGGAAATGGTTATCAAAAAAGCCTCGTACGTCAAAGGCGCGGCAAAATATGAACAGTGTATAGTATCGGACCTTTTGCAGGTTGCCGTAGCGGGCAAATCGAACGTAGGCAAAAGCAGTTTTATTAACTATCTCGTCAACGACGGAAAGCTTGCCCGCACTTCGAAGTTGCCCGGTCGTACGCGTCTGATAAACTATTTTCTTATCAACGAAGGCGAGTCGGACGAATTTCTTCTTGCCGATTTGCCCGGTTACGGATTTGCAAAGGTTTCCGACGAGGAAAAATTGAAATGGGCGGATTTGTTGGAAAAATACCTTGCAAAAGAAACGATGCTCAAACACGTTTTCTTTTTGGTGGATATACGTCACGACCCTACGCGTGACGACATTACGATGTACAATTACCTGTTTAAAAACAACGTTCCTTTTACCATTGTTGCCACTAAGTCCGACAAAATATCCAAAAGTCAAATTAAAAACAGACTTAGGAGCATAGCGAATTTTCTGAAAGTGGCGGAAGGTAACCTTATTGCCGTCTCCTCTACCGACAAGACGGGCAAGGATGCGGTACTGGACCGTTTGGACAAGGTTTTGCAGGCGAATATTTAACGGAAAATAAGTAACGGAAAGAGATTGACTATGCGGTCAATCTTTTTTTTGCTCCGTATCGAAATTATTAAAGGTTGTAATCGACTGGATACGGCGTAATAAGCGATAGATCGTTGCCGTTATATTCAGTTTTTATCAAATAATATAGCAGGTAACCGTATATAGAGAAGTTCAATTGTTTTTATTGTATCGCGCTGCCGAATTAGCGTATCCGTATTACTTTCGCATTATAAAAAGTCTCGACGGTAACGGAATTTTTATAACGAATCAATTAGTTTCAAAAACTTGTATTTAATCGCATAAATATGGTAAAATATATACGGTCGTATTTCGCAGGAAAACGATACTACATAATTTTATATCTTTTACCGAATAGAAAAAGATATTCGTACCGCAACTGCGGACGAAATTGAGGTTTTTTATGGTAGACTTTCACAACAAAGCTTGGCAGGTAGCAAAGTATGCCGTTATGTTGGCGTTGATATTCGTTGCCACCGTTTTGGACAGGACGTTAACCGCGTATATGCCGATAACGGGAGCGACGATAGAAATGCTTATGACGTTATCGCTTTGCTTTTTATTTAATTCGTGGCTCGACGGTTTGCTCGCGGGAACGTTAATGGGACTTTCGTCTTTTGCTACGGCGTTTATGTTTGGTAAGTTGGTTCCGCAAAACCCGCTTGTATCCGTTTTGCCGCGCGTTTTCGTAGGACTTGCGGCATTCTGCGTTTACAAACTGATGCTGCTGTTGCTTCGTAAAGTTAAGAATAAAGCTTTGCGTCAGACAATCGCCATTGTACCCGCAAGCTTCGTCGGATTGATATGTAACACGGTTCTGTTTTTGGGCGCGACGGTTTTGTTTAAAAACGCTTACGGATCGCTTGTGGAAGCTATCGCCACTTTGGAAATAGCAAGTATGCTTCCGGAATATTTGGTAAGTTTATTCGGCGTCGCTCCGTTGACGTTGGGAGTTCGCAGGGGATTAAAACTGGGAATCGACGGAAACAATTGGAAACATATCAACGACGTATGCGAAACGGAAAAGGAACAGACAAGCGAAATCGCCGACGTTATTGCCGAAAACGAAGATAAAAGAGACGGCGTTCCGTCGTCCGAACACGAAACGAGCGCAGATAACGACGATATTAAAGAGTGACGGCAGAGGAAAACAATTATGATTTTAGCTGTAGATATAGGAAATACGAATATTAAGATAGGATTGTTCGGCGATGACGGAAAACTGAATAAGTCTTTTAAAATGTCTACCGACGTCAAACGTACGTCGGACGAGTACGTAGCGTTGCTGTTGCAACTTTTATCCCATTCGAAAATCGACGAAAAATCCATCGACGGGGCGATTGTATCGTCTGTCATACCTCAGTTGGATTATACCTTTACAAACGTAATAAGCTACGTTTTCGGCGTTAAACCGTTGGTGGTGGGAGTGGGCGTAAAGACCGGTCTTGCCATACGTTACGATTTTCCGCGCGAATTGGGCAGCGACAGAATCATAACCTGCGTTGCGGCGGCAAAACAGTACGGCGCTCCGTTTATTTTAGTGGATTTCGGCACGGCTACAACCTTTAACGTCGTCAACGACAGGAAAGAATTTATCGGCGGCGCGATAACGTTGGGACTGAAATCGACAATGGAAAGTCTTGCGCTTTGCACCGCGAAATTACCCAACGTAGAGTTGGAAGTTTCTAAAAAAACCGTAGCGCAATCGACGGGAAAAGCTATTCAGAGCGGAGTGATTTACGGCGCGGTAGGACAGGTTAAATATATGATTGACCGTATCAAACGCGAAACAGGGCTCGCAAACGCCAAGATCATAGCGACGGGCGGACTCGCAAATATTATTTACGGCGTAGAACCCTTATTCGACAATATCGACAGAGAGCTGTCGTTAAAAGGTCTTTACGAGATTTATTGTTTAAACGCAAACGCTTAGTCGGCAAACGAACTTCGATTCCTGCGCCGCGTACCGTACGCGCCGTGTTCCGTTCTTACGCGCGTCAAATGCATCACGACTGAACATTATCCGCCAAACCGTATCCAAACGCGGATTCGAATTTTTATACTCGCTGTATTTTAAGATATTTCAAACCGTTGACAAACCGTTTGAAATTTATTTAGAATATGTATGAACAAATGTTTTAAATAAGAGAAATATGGATCATAAATTTGTACTTCATTCCAAATATCAACCGTGCGGAGATCAACCGCAGGCAATCAAGGAGCTTACGCAGGGGCTCAACGACGGATTGCAGACGCAGGTGCTTCGCGGAGTTACCGGCAGCGGTAAGACGTTTACGATGGCAAATATCATCGCAAACGTCAATCGTCCAGCGCTTGTGATATGCCACAACAAAACTCTTGCCGCGCAGCTCTGCAACGAATTCAGAGAGTTCTTCCCCGAAAATCGAGTGGAATTCTTCGTTTCCTACTACGATTACTATATGCCCGAGAGCTACATCCCGTCGCGCGATTTGTACATAGAAAAGGAAATCGATACAAACGACGAAATAGACCGTTTGCGCAATTCGGCGACGTGCAGTTTGTTCGAACGCAGAGATACCATTGTAGTCGCAAGCGTATCGTGTATTTACGGTTTGGGCGCGCCCGACGAGTATTTTCGGTTGAGTTTGTCTTTAAGACCTAACGACGCCGTTTCGCGCGAAGCGGTAATTCGTAAGCTTATAAGCATACAGTATACGCGTAACGAAATGGACTTTCACAGAGGAACTTTCCGCGTGCGCGGAGATACTCTCGAAATATTTCCGTCGGCTTATTCCGAACACGCGATACGCGTAGAATTTTGGGGCGACGAGGTGGAAAAAATATCGGAAATCGACGCTTTGACGGGTAACGTTGTCGCAAATTTACTGCACGTTATGATTTATCCCGCTACGCAGTACGTCGTTTCGGGTATTACTATGGAAAACGCGATAGAGCAGATAAAGGCGGATATGGAAGAAGAAGTGGCGGATTTTAACGCCGTAAACAAGCTTGTAGAAGCTCAGCGTCTCAAACAGCGCGTGTCGTACGATATAGAAATGATGCAGGAAATGGGATATTGCAGCGGTATCGAAAACTATTCCCGTTATTTCGACGGCAGACAGGCAGGGCAACCTCCGTATACGTTGATGGACTATTTTCCAAACGATTTCGTTACGTTTATAGACGAAAGTCATATGACGATTCCCCAAATACGCGGAATGTTTAACGGAGACAGAGCAAGGAAGACGAATCTGGTAGGTTACGGTTTCCGTATGCAAAGCTCGTACGACAACCGTCCTTTGACATTCGACGAGTTCGATTCGAAGTTGGGACAGCTTATCTGCGTGTCTGCAACTCCCGCCGAATACGAAATAAACCGCGCCGACAACGTCGTCGAACAACTCATACGTCCTACGGGGCTACTGGATCCTAGTGTGGAAGTGCGCAAAGTCGACGGGCAGATAGACGACCTTTTGGGCGAAATAAACAAAGTAGTATCGGAAAAGGGCAGAGTGCTGGTAACTACTCTTACAAAACGTATGGCGGAAAGTCTTACGGACTTTCTCGCAAAGCATAACGTGCGAGTAAAATATATGCACTCCGATATAGATACGTTGAAACGCGTCGAGATAGTAAGCGGACTTAAAAAAGGCGAATTCGACGTGTTGGTGGGAATAAACCTGCTGCGCGAAGGACTGGATATGCCGCAGGTGAAACTCGTCGCCATTCTAGATGCCGACAAGGAAGGGTTTTTGAGGAGCGATACCGCTCTGATTCAAACGATAGGGCGCGCCGCCCGTAACGCCGAAGGCAGAGTGATTATGTATGCCGACGTAATTACGGACAGTATGAAGCGCGCTATCGGCGAGACTAACCGCCGCAGACAGGTTCAGCACGAGTATAACGTCGAACACAACATAACTCCCAAAACGATAGAACACTTTGTGGAAAATACGTTGGAAATAACGCAAAAGGATAATTTGCGTATGTCCGTAAAGGATTTGGAACGGGAAATCGAAAGCGTCACCGCCCGTATGAAAACTGCGGCGAATCAGCTCGATTTCGAAAAGGCTATTCTGTTGCGCGAGCAGGCGGTCAAACTGTCTAAACAGCTGGAACGCGAACGCCGTAAAAAGAGAGGGTAATATGCACAAGCTGTATAAGTCGGGACAAGACTTTTTGGCGGATAACAACGGAATACTTGCGGATTTTCCGCTTGAAACGGTATTTTTCGAGTTAAACGCAAAGCGTATCGAAAATACGGATAAAAACGACTTTTTGATAAAACTTCAATGCGGGAACGGATACCTTTTGGCGGTTCATTGCTCGTCAAAGCCGCTGGTATTGTTCGGCGACGTTGCTTTATGCGCCGAGTTTGCCCGCGTCGCTTTCGAAGAAAAACTGACTTTCAATAAGGTTCTCGGCGCAAAAGAAACTTGTGAAATTTTTTTGTCCGAATATAGGCGTTTTACGGGAGCAAGGTTTGAAATAAATCGCGCAATGGACATAATGCAATGCCGACAAACCGAAACCGACGACGTTTGCGGAGTCGAACGCGCGACGGAGAAGGATTTGAACGAGATAGCGGAACTTGCCGCTCTTTTTGAGAACGAAGCGTTCGGCGAAAGCGACGTTAAGGATTACAAGCAAAAACTGCAGGGCATTATACGCGATTTTGCGTTTATCAGGCGCGACGGAAAAATCGTCTCGTTGGCGGCAAAAGTCCGTGAAAATCAAAGTCTGTGCGCAATCAGTTGGGTTTATACTTTACCTCGATACCGTAATAACGGATTATCGCGCAGAGTAGTTACCCATTTAACGAAAAGCGTTCTTAACGACGGCAAACTTCCGTATTTGTTCGTAGACAAAAACAATCCGATATCGAATCATCTGTATACGAAAATCGGTTATACGTATGCTGCGCCGCAATACGAGTATAAACTGATCGGAATCGAGGCATAAAATGTTTGACGGTATCGAGTGGCTGTTTTTCGATATGGGGTCAACGTTGATAGACGAAAGCGCCGAATACGAACGCCGCTTAAAGATCATCGCGGATTCCGCTAAGATTTCTTACAAGCAAGTATATGAAAAGACGGTGGAGTTGTACGGAGAACATTTCAAAGGCGACACCGAAGTGGCGAAAGTTTTGGGCGTAACAAAACCGCAATGGGATTCGAACAATGAAACCGTCTATCCCGATACGTCGGAAACGTTGAAAACGTTAAATCAAAAGTATAGGATAGGTAGCAAATCAACCCGAAGGGGCGGAACGTCGGTTAAAGAAATTCGGGATTATGCCGTACGTATCGTTGGTGGTTTCTTCTTTCGAAACCGGCATAGAAAAGCCCGACCTCGAAATATTCGAAACGGCGTTAAACCGCGCAGGGTGCCGAGCGGAACACTCGGTTATGATAGGCGACAGAGTGGATAACGATATTATTCCCGCAAAGTCGTTGGGAATGCGTACGGTTTGGATAAAGCAGGGATTCGGAAGGTTTTGGAAAATTTCGGACGAATCCGAAAGGGCGGACGTTACGGTGGAGCGAATAAGCGAATTGCTTACCGTATTGTAAGATTAAAATAAAATTTATTCGGATACTATGAAAGACATCGTAATTAAAAATGCAAAAGAAAATAATTTAAAAAGCGTAAGCTTAACTATTCCGCGCGATAAACTGGTTGTATTTACGGGGTTATCGGGCAGCGGCAAGTCGTCGCTTGCTTTCGATACGATTTTCGCCGAAGGACAGCGCCGATACGTCGAAAGTCTGTCGGCGTACGCAAGACAGTTTTTGGGGCAGATGGATAAACCCGACGTCGAAAGTATCGAAGGACTTTCTCCCGCTATTTCGATAGACCAAAAGACGACTTCGTCGAATCCGCGTTCGACCGTAGGTACGGTCACGGAAATATACGATTACTTGCGTTTGCTTTATGCGCGCGTCGGCATACCGTATTGTCCTAATTGCGGATTGGAAATCACCAAAACGGGCGTAGACCAAATTTGCGACCGCGTTATGACGTTGACGGAGGGGACGAAAATTCAAATACTCGCGCCTATAGTGCGCGGCCGTAAGGGAGAATTCGCCAAACAGTTCGAACAGCTCAAACGTCAGGGCTATGTCAGAGTAATAGTGGACGGCAACGCTTACACTTTGGACGAAGAAATCAAATTGGAAAAAAACGTTAAGCACAATATAAGCGTTGTTGTCGACCGACTTGTCGTAAAGGCGGAAATGAACACCCGTTTGTCCGACAGCATAGAGGTTGCTCTAAAGCTCGCCGACGGTCTTGTGGTAATATCGGCAGACGGGCAGGAAACAACGTATTCGGATAAATTCGCCTGTCCCGAATGCGGTTTCACGCTCGAAGAATTGGAACCCCGTTCGTTTTCTTTCAACAGTCCTTTCGGTGCCTGTCCCGAATGTCTCGGTTTGGGATTTAAGCAGGAGTTCGACGAAAAGCTTATTTTGCCCGACGACAGCAAATCGCTGCACGGCGGAGCGGTGAGGCTTTTGGGATTTAATTTGGGGGCGGCAAGTTGGATGCGTATGTATTTCGACGCGCTTTCCAAAAAATACGGTTTTTCCTGCGACGTACCCGTAAGAGAATTGTCGAAGTCGGCATATAACACCGTTATGTACGGTAACGGCGGAGAAAAAGTTGTTTGCAAGTTGGATGACGGACGGACGTTCAACGCTACGTGGGAAGGGATTATTCCTATGATGACGCGTCGTCACAACGAGTGCAAGAGCGACTGGACCCGAACGGAATACGAAAAGTTTATGGTGGATAAACCGTGTTCGAAGTGTCACGGAAAGCGCCTTAAAGACGAAGTGTTATCCGTTAAAGTCGGCGGACTCAATATATATGAGGCAGGCGAGCTGTCTATCGTAAAAGCATTGGAGTTTTTCAATAATTTGCAGCTTGACGAAACGCGCTCGAAAATAGCTTATATGGTACTTAAGGAGATCAACGCGCGTCTTAAATTTTTGGTGGACGTAGGCTTGGGGTATCTTACTCTGAACCGCAGCTCGGGAACGCTTTCGGGCGGGGAAGCGCAGCGCATACGTTTGGCAACCCAGATAGGCAGCGGATTGACGGGCGTGCTGTATATTTTGGACGAACCCAGTATAGGACTGCACCAACGCGACAACGGTAAGCTTATAGCTACCCTTACAAGGTTGAGAGATATAGGCAATACGTTAATCGTCGTAGAGCACGACGAAGATACGATGCGCTCGGCGGATTACATCGTTGACGTAGGTCCAGGCGCGGGCGTGCACGGCGGAGAGATAGTCTGCGCGGGTTCGGTGGAAGATATAATGAACTGTTCCGATTCCATTACGGGCAAATATCTTTCGGGCGCATTGAAAATCCCCGTTCCCGTCGAAAGGCGTAAGGGTAACGGCAATACTTTACAAGTTAAAGGCGCGCGCAAGAACAATCTTAAAAATATCGACGTAAGCTTTCCCTTAGGGTGTTTTACGGTTGTAACGGGCGTGTCCGGCAGCGGCAAAAGCAGTCTCGTAAACGAGGTCGTGCTTCCGTATTTGGAAGAAAAGCTCAACCGCGCAAAACCCGTCGAGGTACTGTGCGACAAGATTGTCGGTTCGGAGCATTTGGATAAAGTAATAGCGATAGACCAAAGCGCGATAGGACGTACTCCGCGCAGTAATCCCGCAACGTACACGGGCGTGTTTACTATGATTCGCGATTTGTTCGCGGGAACGATGGACGCAAAGGAACGCGGTTATACTGCGGGACGTTTCAGTTTTAACGTTAAAGGCGGCCGCTGCGAAAATTGCGACGGCGACGGTATTTTGCGCATTGCAATGAATTTTCTCCCCGACGTATACGTTCCCTGCGAGGTTTGTCACGGGGCGAGGTACAATCGCGAAACGCTGGCGGTTAAGTATAAGGGCAAGTCTATCGCCGACGTGTTGGATATGACCGTAGAGGAAGCCATGCGTTTCTTCGAAAACGTTACCTCTATTAAGAATAAAATACAAACTCTTTACGACGTCGGTTTGGGATATATCAAGTTGGGACAGCCCGCAACGACGCTGTCGGGCGGCGAGGCGCAGCGCGTAAAACTTGCCACCGAGCTTTCCAAACGTTCTACGGGCAAAACGCTGTATATACTGGACGAGCCTACGACGGGACTTCATACTCACGACGTAGCGAAGCTTATAACGATATTGCAGCGTCTTGTCGCCGGCGGTAACACCGTGATAGTCATCGAACACAACCTCGACGTTATCAAAGTCGCCGATTACATTGTAGATCTCGGTCCCGAAGGCGGCGATGAAGGAGGAACTGTGGTCACATGCGGAACTCCCGAGCAGGTTGCGAACACTCCCGAAAGCTACACGGGACGGTTTTTAAAATCTGTTTTGAATAAATAAACGGTTAAAACGCGTTGTTCTTAAATTGACGGAACAACGCGTTTGTCGAATTTGCCACGAGCTATACTGTGTCGGTTGCAAATGTCGTATCGAGCGGCTGCCGTAAAATAATTTCTATATCGTTGTTCGTAACAAAACGGTAAACGCGTTATTTTGACGTAATAAACGTATCACGTCGAAGTGACCGCAGAAAAACAATGCGCTCACGGAAATGCGGCAGATTGTTTTTATTATTACGGTTTGTTTCGGTATTTTGCTTTTTTAGATTGTAAAAATAACGTAAATAGTGTAAAATATCTACAAACGGAAAACAGGTGAATTATGACCAAGCAAAAATTACTGCTTTTAGACGGCAACAGCATACTTAACAGAGCTTACTTTGCGCTTCCTCCTTTAAACGATTCGGAAGGACGCAACGTCAACGCGATTTACGGTTTTGTCAACGTACTGTTAAAAGCGTCACAGGATTACTCCGCCGATAAAATTATCGTAGCTTTCGATATGCGCGGCAGAAATTTCCGTAAGGATATTTATTCCGAATACAAAGCCAATCGTTCGGGTATGCCCGACGATTTGGCGGCGCAAATGCCGATTCTGCACGAATTGCTGGCGTTGATGAAAGTATCGGTTGTGGAAAAAAGCGGCATGGAAGCGGACGATATTATAGGCACTATTTCCAAAGCGTACGACGGCGACAGTTATATCGTTTCGGGCGACAGGGATATGTTTCAGTTGGTTTCCGACAAAACTACGGTATTGTTCACTAAACGCGGAGTTACCGACGTAGAAGTAATAACCCCCTCGTCGCTTATGACGAATTACAGTTTAACGCCGCATCAGGTAATAGAGTATAAAGCGCTTCGCGGAGATACTTCCGACAATATTCCGGGAGTAAAAGGCGTAGGTGAAAAAACCGCGATGCAGCTTTTGAGTAAGTACGGCAATATAGACAAACTGTACGAAAACGTGGAAAACGAAAAAGGCGCGCTGCGCGACAAGCTTATTGCCGACAGAGAAATGGCGTACATCAGCCGTAAACTCGCAACTATCGTTACCGATGCCGACGTAGAATTCGACGTAAACGATTGCGGCTCGTACGAGCTTAACGGCAACGTGCGTCAGATGATGGAAAAGCTGCAGTTTAAGTCCATCGTTTCTCGTTTAGATTTCGGAGGCGACGGCGTATCGTCGTCGGTAACGGAAGTGGAGCGCGTGGAAATTACGTCGGTTGACGATCTTAAACGGGTTGCCGACGAAATGGTTTCCTCGCCGTATTTCGCTTTTTATTTCACCGAGTCGGAAATTATTCTCTCTAACGACGCGACGCGCGAATACCGCGCGCGCTTGTCCGACAGCTTTTTAGACGAACTGACGCTTCAGACTGCGTTTGACGTCGTTTCTCCCGCGCTTGCTTCCTCAACTCCTAAAGCGGTATACGACGCAAAGACAATGCGGCGCGATTTGGATAAACTCGGGGTTACAATTTCGTCCGTCAAGTACGACGTGTGCATTATGCAGTATCTTGTGGAGTACCGCGCTTATAAGGATTTGGAAAGTCTGTGTCTGGCAAACGGTTACGACGCGTTCGGCAGCGGTATTTACGCTCTTGCCGACAGACTCGACGAAAAAATCGCATCTCTCAAAATGGACAACCTGTATTACAATATCGAGCTTCCGTTGTCCGATCTTCTTTACCGTATGGAGAAAGAAGGCGTCAAAGTGGACGAAGAATTACTGGGAAAAATGTCCGTCGAAATGCGAGCGGAATTAGACGAGCTTACGCTTGAAATTTACAAACTTGCGGGAGAACAGTTCAATATTAACAGTCCGATGCAGTTGTCGCGCGTTCTTTTTGAGAAGTTGAATTTGCCTCACGGCAAAAAGACTCATCGCGAATATTATACGACGAATAACGACGTGTTGGAAAAACTGGTTGACAAACATCCCGTTATAACTAAAATCCTAGAACACCGCAAACTTGCAAAGTTGCTCAATACTTACGTAGACGGTTTGAAACCGCTTTTAAGGCAGGGTATGGTTCATACGACGTATAATCAGACGTTGACCTCGACGGGCAGATTGTCTAGCAGCGATCCGAATTTGCAGAATATTCCCATACGTAACGAGTTGGGCAAGGAGATACGCAAACTGTTCGTTTCCAAATACGGTAAGTTTGTCGGCGCGGATTATTCGCAGATAGAATTACGTTTGCTCGCCGCTTTTTCGAAGGACGACAATTTGCTGGACTGTTTCAGAAACGGAGAGGACATTCATGCGAGAGTGGCATCGGAGCTTATGGGCATACCCGCGCAAATGGTCAATCACGATATGCGCCGTATGGCGAAAGCCGTTAACTTCGGCATAATTTACGGTATAAGCGATTACGGTCTTGCTCAAAACGTAAAGTTGAGCGTCAAGAAAGCGCACGATTATATACAGCTGTATTTCGAACGTTTTCCCAAAATCAAATCGTATTTGGATTCCTGCATTACGTCCGTCAAGAAAGACGGCTATGCGGTAACGCTTTTGGGCAGACGCAGGCAAATTCCCGAAATCAATTCGGGCAATTTCAATCTGCGCAGCTTCGGAGAACGCGCCGCAATGAATATGCCGCTGCAAGGAAGCGCCGCCGATATAATGAAAATTGCCATGTTGAACGTGGACAAAGCGATAAATAATGCGGGTTTAAAGAGCAAAATCGTATTGCAAATTCACGACGAATTGATAGTGGACTGCTACGAGGAGGAAGTAGAGCGCGTAAAAGAAATCGTTACTTACGAAATGGAACACGCCGTTGAACTTGCATGTCCTTTGACTGTAGAAACGGGCGAGGGAGCCGATTTGTATGACGAATAAAGTTATCGCCGTAACGGGCGGTATAGGCAGCGGAAAGAGCGAAGTTATGAGGATTATCCGCGAACAAGGTTACGCTACCGTAAGTTGCGACGTTTTGGCAATGGAAGTCGCGGAACGCAACGATACGGCGGAACGCGTACGCGATTTGCTGGGAGAGGAATTCGTTGAAGGAAGCAAACTTAACAGAACAGCGATACGCGACAAAGTATTTTCCGATAAAGAACTTTTAATCCGTTATAACGCTATATTTTTCGATGAAATCAAACGGTTGCTTACCGAACGTCTGTCGGAACTTTGCGGAGTCGTTTTTGTGGAAATTCCCGTTTTCGACGCTTTCGAATTCGAGTGGAACGCCGTTTGGCTTGTCGAAGCGGCCGACGAATTGCGAATAAACAGAGCAATGCTTCGCGACGGGTCGTCAAAGGATACGATTTTAAAGATTGCGGACAAACAGCGTATTTGCGTTGAATACACGTTAAAGTTGACAAACAACGGCAGTTTGGACGATCTCGGAGAGCAGGTACGTCGGGCGTTGAAGTCGGTTTGAACGCAAAGGAGATATAAAAATTTCCTATAATTCGAAAAGTTATTTTTTATAAAGCTTTATGAGCGTAACCGACTGTAAATATTTGACATAAAATATTAAAAGGTCTAAAATATGTTGGGTTTAAAACAAGTTTAAAACGCGTTGAGTACGTTTTACGTGTTCAACGCTTTAACTTTTGCTCAACTAATATATATGCAGAGGCTTAAATTATGTTTAACGTTCTAATCATCATAGCGATAGCGTTAATCTTCGGATTGCTGTCGACGCGCCTAATGAAACTGATAGGACTTCCCAATGTTACGGGTTATCTTATCGTAGGTTTGATCATCGGACCTTACGCGTTAGGACAGTTTTTACCGGGCGCGGAGGAATCGTATGAAGCGCTTGAAATCATCAATACTGTGGCGTTGGGCTTTATAGGCTTTTCTATCGGCGTCGAATTTAAGATTTCTCATATTAAGGAAATAGGCAAAAGCGCGGTAACAATCACGCTGTTTCAGGCGCTTGCCGCAACTTTATGCGTTGACGGAGCATTGCTTCTTATCGGTCTTATTCCCGGCGTCGGCGTACCCGCTCACGAGGCTATAATACTGGGCGCGATAGCTACTGCAACCGCTCCCGCCGCGACGTTGATGGTCGTCCGTCAGTACAAGGCTAAGGGCGTAGTTACGGGAACGTTATTGCCGGTAGTTGCGTTGGACGATGCAATAGGTTTGATAGTATTCGCCATTTCTAACTCCATTGCGTTGTCGATTGCAAGCGGAGCGGCAATTACCGCATTGGATATCGTAGTGTGGCCCATTGTAGAAATCGCGGCTTCTCTTGTAATAGGAATGGCAATCGGCGCGTTGCTGTCGCTTATTCCCCGCTTTTTCAAATCCCGCGACAACCGTACGATAGCGACTATTATTGCGGTTGCTTTGTCGTTGGGAATATGCGAATTATTCTCGACACTGAAAGAATCTTACGGTTGTCCTTTCGCTTTGTCGGAC
>JAMPAB010000028.1 GCA_023667435.1 Corallococcus sp.
ATAGAGACAAGCAGGGCAAGGAACAGGAACGAGAGCGTACTTTACCGTACGCGCGAGCGACAGTGACACGGCAATACGTAGTCTATATACCGCAACAACCGTGTTCGACCGAGTGCTCTATGGTTAGCCGTAAAGAAAACGTATTCTGCTTTTTTACGCAGAAAATACTTTACGGCAAGATTACGACATCAAAATGATTGCGATAAACGCAGGAGGAGAGAGAATATGAATACAATTAGCAACAATACCGTCGCGCTTTCGGGCAGGGTGACGGGCGAACCGAAGTTCTCGCACGAGGTATTCGGAGAAAAATTTTACGAGGTAACTCTGTCGGTAAAAAGACTTTCGGGAATGAACGATATTTTGCCGATTTCGGTGTCGGAACATCTTATAGGAGATAGTTTTCACGACGGCGACGACATATCCGTAAAAGGGCAGTTTCGAAGTTACAACAAGACGGTAGGCGAAAAAAGCAAGCTTATGTTGACGGTGTTCGTAAGGGACGTTCTGCCGTTCGACGAAACGTCTAATCCCAACACAATGGAACTGAGCGGATATATTTGTAAACCGCCCGTATACCGCACAACGCCTTTTAACCGCGAAATTTGCGATCTGCTTATTGCCGTCAACAGACAGTACAACAAGAGCGATTATATTCCCTGCATAGTTTGGGGTAGAAACGCGCGTTTTGCGGGCAATTTGTCGGTGGGCGAACATATAAACGTAGTGGGGCGCGTTCAGTCGCGCAATTATCAGAAGAAGCTTGACGACGATACGGTCGTTACCCGTACTGCATACGAAGTATCTGTAAGCAAAATTGCGGTAATCGACGACGGGGCGGAAGCCAAAGAAATTTTGGTGTAAAAGTTTTTTGACGAAATTTATAAATTCGGGGAAGCAGCTTTTATTGAACGTAATCTGCGTATAACCCGATGTCCGCGCGACCAAGCATAAATACGTCGTAGTAATCTTGCCGTAGGGACGCGCGCGTTTCGGCTTCCGTCAAACAAAAAAAACGCTCTATTAAACGTTTTATGCGATTTAATAGATACAAACCATACGAAAAGACGTTGAAATTTTTGTTCTTCAACGTCTTTCTCTATAAATATTTGTAATCGTCTATTTCGCGCTTGGCGGGAGCGCCTCTTTTTTCGGGTCGTATCAATCGCGGTTTGCTTTGAGTTTCTTTTTGCGTTTAAAGTAAATAATCAACAGCGTAGCTACCAACGCAAGGGCAAATGCAAGCAAAGACAATCCTACGATAGCGTTGGTGGTGATGCCGTGAACGTCCATAAGCTTATCCGTTTGTACCCAGCCGCGCTCGTACGAGCCGTCGCTATACAGCAGCATAATTAACGAAGCGTCGCCCTTTTCTTCTATTACCGTTACTCTGTCTCCCGAATAGAGCTTTAACGGATTTCCGTCGGGTTTGTATTCGGTTGTCAGCTCGCTGTCAAGATACAGCGTGACGGCGTCGAACAGACTGGAATTTATTTTTTTATCTCCCAAAACTTCAACGGTTTCCGTTTTCGTAAACGAGCGGATAGCGCCTATTGCGTGAGCAGGCACAAAGCCGCGCGTTTTCGTCGTTTGACCGTCGTCGTATTCCACGTAGTACCACTCGGTTGTTTCTCCGTTATTCGTTTCGGTGAATTTCTGCAGCAAAGTTACGTCTTTCATCGCGGTTGCCGTTTGCGTAACGGTCGCTGTGTTCGTTATCGCCGTATCGCTGCGCGGCAGATCGCTTACGTATACCGCGTTTGGAGATGTAAACTTCGTAACGTAGCCCACCTGATTTCCGCCTACCGACGTGTCTTTTACCTCAATTTTGGAATCGTCGTAAACGGACGTCGCGCTGTCGCTCTTTTTTACCCAACCGAACTTGTTTCCCGTAAGTACGTAGTAGTAGCGCGCGGACTCGTCGCCGTCGTAACCCAGCACCGTATATTCGGTCGCGTCTGTAATAATTTCCTCGACGCTGTTTTTCCCTGTCGTTTTGTAGATGATGTTTGCGGGGTAGCCGACGGGTTTTACAAGCTCGAACGAGCTGTAAGCGACGGGAGTGTCGAGATGAACCTCGTCGCTGCCTACCGATGCAATTTGCATAAATTCATTGTTCTGGCCGTTTCTTTCGTATATTTCCACTTGATTTTTGTTGTTGAGAACGTATAATCTGTTTTCGGCGGAATCTACGCTTCTAATTCCGTTCTGGCTGTCGTTGTCGGCATATAAATCCAGTAACGGAGCCAGAGGGTAAGATTGCTTGCCCGTATCAACATAACGGATACTTGTTGCGCTGTACATTGCAAGCAGATTATTCCAGACA
Organism: Corallococcus sp.; assembly: GCA_023667435.1. Classification (GTDB taxonomy): domain Bacteria; phylum Bacillota; class Clostridia; order Christensenellales; family CAG-314; genus Fimimonas. Next base: position 2,327 of record JAMPAB010000028.1, read on the forward strand.
AACAATCCCGTAGGAGCAAAACCGGTTGTCATAGAAAAACCGGCATTAAAGCTGCTGTTATATCCGCTCACGCGGCCGTCGTAACATTTGCACACAACGTTTGAATTTTCTTCGTATAGATAGTATATATCATTGTCCAAAGCGAGGCAGTCCTTCGTAGCCGTAAGCGGGGCGCTTGTCAGCGGTTGGAAGTTACCGTCGAAGTTGCGCCATAAGTTGGCGGTTAAAGCATATTGCGTATAACCGTCAGTACCCAGTCTACCGTACGCAAAGCCTACTATCGTTTCGCCTTGTTTTACGGTATACGTTTTGTTTTCCTGCTCCGCATCGTTAACGTTTATTTCCAACGCGTCGTTCGAGCGTACCGCGTAAATGCAGTCCTGACCGTTATTCGATAATTTTGTAATTTTTCCGTCTACTTCGTACGTGTCGCGATATACGGGAGCGTTTTGCTCTATATCGAAGCACAGTATGGCGCTTTTGTTATCTTCAACGTTGTCCGCTACGTACAGGTTGTTTCCCATAACCGTCAGGGCGGTGGGGTTGATGAAATGTATGACTTCTTCCGCAACGGTTGATTGCTCTTCCTCCGCGAATACGAGAGGGGCGGCAACGCATGCCGAGATCAGAATCAAACATATAATTATGCCGAATAATCTTTTCATAATTTCCTCTTAAAAGGTACTTTAAAAAAACCGCTTATCTTTCAATATGTTTTTGCGCGTCTAAAATACTGCGTCGCCGTTTTTGTAGACGGAATATTTTACGCGCAAGCGACGGCATACCGTTTCGTCTTTTCGGGCATTTGCAAAAGTCGCCGCTTCCTATAAATATACAGTATATCAAATATAACGGATTTTTTCAACAATTTAAGGCATATTGCGCTAAAATCGTAAAGGCGATTTATTTGCAACCTTATCGCAACGCGGCGAGTACAGACGCGCGCGTACTGATAATTTGATTTTTATCGGGAAATTTTTACCGTTTACAGTGCCGTTACGCTTGCAAATCGGTTTGGAATATGTATTTATGCTACATAAATCTTACAACCCAAATCAGGAGTATGGGCGTTTTTTAATTTCATAAAAAAGTTTTTTCGATACGTCACATTTTAAATTTGGCAAAAATGCGAAATTCTTTTATGTGTGTATCGGAATAGTCCATACTGCGTAAGATTTGTGTAGCGACGGTCGGAGTTTGCATTTTTCGTGCGTTGACTTTGGTTGGCGCGCTTTTTTATTTGCTACAAAAAAAACTTTGGAGGTTTTTTATGAAGAAGATAATTATAACACTGTCGGCGTTTGCAAAAATACGGCGCGCGGATATTTTCCAGTTTATTTTCGATTTACTCTGTTAAAAAAATAAAATAATTTCGAAAAAATATTAAAAACTGCCAGACTGTTGTCATATTTCGTGTGCTATAATCAGGTCGAAAATACATTTAGAACATTTGTTTCAAAATAAATAGCGCTTAACGAAACGACTGTTCGATACGTCGCGAAAGCGGGAGGTGATTAAATGAATTACGAATTGATTATGTTAAAAGGCGCCGACAGAATGAGACGTTCTGCCAAAAGTTTGACGAAGGAAATACAGAATATAGCGGTGAATTCCTATTCTACGCTTAACTGGCGCGACGGTACAATGGGGCAAATAGAAAAAATAGCGGAGCTTACGGAGATTAGAAATGATTGTCTGGCGTTTTACAATGCGGTCGTTCAGGCGTTGAAGCTTACAGATAAGGCATATAGGGCGCTTTTGTACGCAGTGTACTTTAAAAGAGTTGACAAAATCGAGTTGTGCCGCCGTTACAACGTTACGGTGACAACGCTTTATCGCAAAGTTTATCAAGCGCGTATGAATTTTAAAAGCTGTCTCGAGCAACTGGGATATACCGAAAATTGGTTTGTAAAAAACTATTCCGATGCAGAAGCAAGAACTGCAGACGCTTTAAAAGCGTAAAGCTGTCGTTTGCTCTCGGTTGCGTTGACAGCGGCGGCAGTCTGCGGCGCAGTCGTCGAGAAGCGGATAATACGGAATTTGAAAACGCGCGGACGTACTAAATATCTTGTTCGAAAACGTTTTGTTTTTTGACGTTACCGGGCAGAAACAGCGCCAACGTCAAGCCGACCGCCAGCAATACGACGAACACGATAAGCAATATTTCTGCGGTAGGAGTATTGCCGTTCGTATCGGGTTCGTCAACGGTATCGGAAGGGTCGGACGGATTTATAACGGGTTGGGGTATTTCCAGCGGCGTAGGGTGCAGTGAAATTATCGGAGCGGATACGTTTGCCGAGTCGACGTAGCCGAATACTCCCGCGCAACTGACGTAGTACCATTTTTTTCCGTAATAATTTATTTTGCCGTAGTAGTAGAGCGCTTGCGAATTCGTTGCGGTTACTACGCTTTCGGACGATACCAGCGGCAAAAAGCGTATTTGCGCAGAATCTGCGGTGACGGTAATTTTAACGGTAGGATAATAGGGAGTTAGCGGCGCGACGTCGCACGTTTGCACTTCGCTTTTGCGTACGTATCCAGAGATTTTGGAAAATCCCGATACGTTTTGCATAAAGGTAACGTAAAACGTGGTATCCAGCGTTTCTACTATTTCCACGTAATACGATTTTTCCAAAAGGCAAATTATTCTGTCGCAGTTTTCGTTTGCATAGATATTTACTTCGTCTTTGACCACTCTTGCCCAAGGACAGGTAATATCTTCGGCAACGGCGCAGGGCGCGGCGCGATAGCATACGTTCGTAACGGATGCGGTAAGTATCAATGCAGTCAATAACAGATTTCTCAACCGTTTAATCATAAATTTTCCTCGTTTGCCGTACGCGGGGCAGCGCGGTCGAAGCGTGATATCCGCCGCGAATTCGGGTAGCCATACAGTAATCGAATACTACAAGCCTACGAAGTATAACGCGCGCATTACGCCGTCAAAACCTTGCAGGTTCGACTACCGTATGGCTGAATTATAATTCCGATTGCAAATCGTATTTTGCCGAGTTATGTCTTGTTGAGACAAGTATTGACTGTTACGAAACAACTTAGGGAAGCTATGAAAGAAATAATCGAACGAATAAAACTTATAGAACGCGAGGAAAAGCGCCGAAGCAGAAGTCCGCTTGCGCGGTACAACAAAACGAAAGTGCACGTCAAGCAAATGGAGTTTCACCGCTGTTTAAAGCGAAACCGTTGGGTATTCGGCGGCAACCGCAGCGGAAAGACGGAGTGCGGAGCGGTGGAAACTGTGTGGCTGGCGCGAGGGATTCATCCTTTCCGCAAAAACAAATCCAACGTCAGCTGTTGGGTGGTGTCGCTGTCGCAGCAGGTACAGAGGGACGTAGCTCAGCAAAAGGTACTGTACTACCTCGACGAAAACTGGATAGACGAGATTGTTATGATATCGGGTTCGAAGTCCAGTCCCGAATACGGAGTAATCGACTACATATCGGTGCGGAACGTTTTGGGCGGAACGTCGAAGATCGCTTTTAAAAGCTGCGAGGCGGGCAGGGACAAGTTTCAGGGCGTAAGTCTGGATTTCGTATGGTTCGACGAAGAACCGCCTAAGGAAATTTACGAAGAATGTAAAATGCGTATTTTAGACAGACGCGGTCATATGTTCGGAACGATGACGCCGCTTAAAGGCCTCAGTTGGGTATACGACGAAATCTATTTGAACTGTCACAATTCCAAAGAAGTCTGGTGTGAATTTATGGAGTGGTCGGACAATCCTTATCTTTCGTCGGAGGAGGTGGCGTCAATGTCCGAAAGCATGTCAAAAGATATGCTCGAAAGCCGACGCTACGGGCGTTTTTCGTCGGGAAGTGGACTTGTTTACGGAGAGTTTTCCGACGCAAACGTCATCGAACCGTTCGACGTTCCCGTCGAATGGCAGGATACGCTTTCGATAGATCCCGGATTGCGCAATCCGCTGTCCTGTCACTGGTATTGCCGCGATTACGACGGTAACGTTTACGTGGTTGCGGAGCATTACGAAGCCGATCGCGACGTTGCTTATCACGCAAAGCGCATACAAGAAATTTCCGACCGTCTAAACTGGAAAAGGGACAAATGCGGCAATGTCGAGGCGTTGATGGACAGCGCTGCGAATCAGCGTACGCTCAACGGTCGGAAAAGCGTCGCCGAATTGTTTTACGACAACGGAATTTCCGTAAATACGCGCGTAAACAAGAGCCTTTATACGGGCATTAACAAGGTTAAAGCTATGCTCAAACCCATCGGCAAGCCGCCCCGACTGTATGTGTTTTCATGTTGCGTAAATATGATCAGAGAGTTTAAAAGTTACTTTTGGGGAAACGACGACGCGCCCGTAAAACGCGACGACCACGCGATGGACGAACTGCGTTACTACGTTTGCAATTACGAAGAAAAAACTCTTAAACGCATTAAAAGTTGGGTGGAGGAGGATAAAGAGCGTTTGATGAAGAAGTTAAAGAGGGGCGGTTAAATATGGAGTCCGCGTACAGACAGCTTCTGGTGAAGATTCTTTTGAAAAAAGCAAAGGGATACGCTTACAAAGAAAAAACAGACGAATTCGTAGTGAGCGACGGAGAAAAACAGCTTGTCAAAAGCAAGGTGATAACAAAACGCGTTCAGCCCGACGTGAACGCTGTAAAGGTTTTGCTGCAGTTGGATAACGACGGTTTAAACATAAACGAGATGACGGACGACGAACTTAAGCGAGAAAAACTGCGTTTGATAAAATTGCTCGAAGAATGCGAAACGTCGAACAGCGTCGGCAATGCCGCAGAAACGGAATAAAAGAAAAAATATACGGCAAGGAATAGAAAATTTAATTGACGACAGGAGGAAAAATGATACGGATAACGACGGTGAAAACGAAGTGCGACGCAGCAAACTGCAAAAACAATGCAGCGTACTGCTTCGAGGTAAAAGGGAGAAACGGCAAATGTTTTTTGTGCAAGGAATGTTTCTTCGAACTGACGCATGACGGCGTAGCGATGCAAACGCCCAAAAGTCCCCAAAACGCCATCAAGCGCGCATTAGACAGCAAACGCGAGGAGGAAAGCTATGGCAAAGAGTAAACGCGCAAAGCAATTCGCCGATAAATTTGCGGAGGACGTAGTAAAGGACGTGCAAGCGGATTTCGCCGCAAGGCAGAAAATGCGCCGTCCTTACGAGCTTGCCTGGCAGCTCAATATGAATTTCGTCATGGGCAATCAGTATTGCGGAATAAGTCCGCGCGGCGCGATAGAGCAAGAGGACAAATATTATTTCTGGCAGGAAAAGCAGGTGTTTAATCACATCGCGCCCATCGTAGAAACGCGTTTGGCGCGTCTCAACCGCGTCCGTCCGCGTCCCGTCGCCCGTCCGTTTTCCAACAGCGATTTCGACGTGAACGCCGCTAAGCTTACTACGAAAATACTCAACGGCGTGCGCGACAAGCTGCATTTCGACGAAATCGTAAGCAGAGCTACGAGTTGGAGCGAAGTGTGCGGAACTTCTTTTTACAAGGTATGTTGGGACGAGGAAAAGCAGGAAGTTTCCGTAAGCGTTTGTTCGCCTTTCGAAATCTATCCCGACAGTAACGTGGCTTCGACCATCGAGGAATGTACGTCCGTTATCCATGCCAAAGTATATTCGGCAGAGGAGGTCAGAGATACGTGGGGCGCGGACGTAAAAGGAGAAACGGTGAAAGTGTTTGCGGTAGATTCCGCTTCGGGTTTAGGCGGACTGGGATACAATTCGACAGTGCCTTCCGTTTCGCAGGAGACGAAGAGCAATCAGGTTATGGTGATAGAACGTTATTCCAAACCTACGTCGGAGCATCCTTGCGGCAAGCTGGAAATAGTTGCGGGCGACTGTCTGCTGTATTGCGGAGAACTTCCCTACGCTATGGGAGAGGACGGTCAAAGGTGTTATCCGTTTGTAAGGCAAGTATCTTCCGAACAGGCAGGTTGTTTTTGGGGCGCGAGCGTAGTGGAACGCGTTATTCCCGTTCAGAGAGCTTATAACGCCGTCAAAAACCGCAAACACGAGTTTCTCAACCGTTTGTCTATGGGAGTGCTGACGGTGGAAAACGGCTCGGTGGACACGGACAGTCTGGAAGAAGAAGGACTTTCTCCCGGCAAGATTCTGGTGTACCGTCAGGGCGCGGAAAAGCCCGCTCTTATGGATAACGGCGAAGTACCCGCCGACTTTTCTTACGAAGAAGACAAACTGCTTGCGGAATTCGTAACGGTATCGGGCGTATCGGAGTTTGCCCGAAACAGCAGTACGCCTACTACCGTAACAAGCGGCGTTGCGCTGCAGCTTATCGCCGAGCAGGACGACATACGTCTTGCAAGCAGTATCGACAGCGTAAAGCAGTCTATACGAAAAATATCGAAGTTCGTTTTGAGGCTGTACAAACAATTCGTCAATACGAAAAAGCTTATGCGTTTTTCCGACGGACAGAACAGCGCCGAAGTGTTTTACTTTACGTCGAGCGACGTCGGCAGCGACGATATCGTATTCGAAACGGAAAACGAGCTTACCGATACGCCGGCAACGCGCAGGACGATGCTGTTCGATTTGCTTAACGCAGGCGTATTGACGGATAAGGACGGCAAGCTGTCGCAAAGCGCGAAGGCGAAGGTACTTTCTCTTATGGGATTCGGCAACTGGGATAACGCGCAGGACGTGACGCAGTTGCACATTGCGCGCGCCGAAAAGGAGAACATAGAAATCGGCTCGGCGAAGGTATTGGAAGTGGACGATCACGCTTTGCATATAGAGGAGCATACGCGCTTTATTCTCGCGTCCTACGATACGCTTTGCGAAACGGATCTGAACAAAATACTCAATCACATTAAAGAACACAAAACTTTTACGGAGGTAAAATAAATGACTGAATACGGAAAATTCGAATCGGCGGAAGAGCTGCTTAAAGGTTATACCGAGTTGGAAAAAAGCTTTACTCAGAAATGCCAACAGCTTTCCGCGCTAGAAAAACAACTTACTGAAAACGGCGGTAGAAGCGAGCAATCGTCACCGCAGCAAACAAGCTCGAGCGCTTGCGGCATCGAAACAGTCCCCGTTAAGGACGCCGACGGTACCTTGACAGTCAATGCCGAAACCGAGAGCGGTTCGGAAGAACGAATAAGACAATACCTTGCCGAGCATCCCGATATGCTTAACTCGCTGTTGAAAGATCATTCCGAACAACAACATCGTCTGCCCAAAGTGATGAAAGAGGGCGGAAACGTTTCTATGGCGCTGCCGTCGCGTCCTAAAACGATAAAAGAAGCGTCGGTGATGGCAAAAGAACTGTTTCGCAACTCCTAGCGCGCGTACGGAGGTATTCTTTCGATAATACGCGTTGCGTTAAATCGGCAGCCGCGTTATTTAGAGAATATGCGAAACGGTAAAATTCAAAAAAATAAAAAGGAGAACACAGGAAAAAATGGTAACGATTTCAAGCGCGGATAACGCGCTAAAAACCTTGTATCTCGGCGTTGTCGCCGAACAGTTAAACACGGCGGTCAATCCGCTTTTGGCAAAAATTCAACAGACTTCCTCCGACGTGTGGGGAAAGGAAATACGCAAGCTTGCGCCTTTCGGCATTAACGGCGGAATAGGCGCAGGTACTGAAGACGGAACGCTGCCCGAAGCCGCGTCCAACAATTACGCACAGTTTGTGCTTACGCTTAAAAACCTTTACGGTACTATCGAAATTTCCGATAAGGCAATGCGCGCAAGCGAAAACAGCAGCGGCGCGTTCGTAAACCTTTTGGAAGCGGAAATGGAAGGACTTTTAAAGGCGTCCAAATTCAATTTCGGCAGAATGTTATTCGGCGACGGTTCGGGAGTGGTTGCGACGGTATCGTCGAATTCCGGCAACGTAATAACGGTCGACGACGTACGCAACGTTATGGAAGGAATGGTGGTAGACGTAATCAGCTCCGCCACCGAAGCGAAAACTCTTTCCGCACGCCGTATCGTAGAAGTAGACAGAGCGAACAAGAAAATTATCTTAGACGGCGCGGCAATCGCATCGTCCGCGTTGCAAGAAGGGGACAAAATTACCGTGCAAGGCAGCTACGGCAACGAATTGACGGGATTAAAAGCGATTTTCGGCGACAGCTCTACGCTGTACGGACTGTCGCGTTCCGGCAACAAATGGCTTACTCCCTACAAGAAAACGTCTTCGGCGATAACGGATATCATTATTCAGACCGCTATGGACGAGTTGGAGGAGGTTGCGGGGTCCGCTGCGGACTTTATAGTGTGCTCGAGCGGAGTTAAGCGCGCTTATCAGGATTACCTCATTACCAACCGCACCAACATAGACGTTATGAATCTGCAAGGCGGATACAAAGCGATTTCCTACAACGGTATTCCCGTAGTGTCCGACAGATTTGCGCCCGAAGGTACTATGTACATACTTAATACTTCCGATTTCCATTTGCATCAATTATGCGACTGGCGTTGGTTGGAAGGGGACGACGGACGCGTCATAAGACAAATTGCCAACAAACCCGTTTACACGGCTACGCTCGTAAAATACGCGGATATGATTTGCGACAGACCCATCGGTCAAGCGATGATTTGCGGAATTACCGAAGCGTAACAATTAAAAAATTTTAATCTTGCCGCCGCAGGACGCGCAGTCGTCCTGCGGCGACGTAAAAAGGAGACGATATGCCGCTTTTGGAAATTACAAACGACCTGTTCGATATAGCGGCGCGACTGAGAAGCGTACAGGACAGTTACAGAGTGTATTACAACAAAAAAACGTCTAAGTTCGAAATTCATGATTTGGAACAGCGTCCCGACACATTGGCGTTCGTTTCGCCTTACGACGAATTAGACAGTCGAACGGTCGATTACGCTTTGTATTCGCGCGTCGAAAATGCCGAGAGGTTTTTTGCGGACTTGGAAACGCGCAACGCGCAGGTCGAAAAGAACGCAGTCGAAAGGAACGTGAATTCGACGATGGAAATCATAGAACAAAGGAGGAGATATGAACGTAAATGAAGTAATAGATATTTGCAAAAAAATTCTCGATTTGGATACGGACGGGGAAACGACGCCGTCAACGGAAAATTTTAAGGAAGACGACGCGGCAGTCAGATTGCTTACGTGTTGCAATTTCGTAAGCGAAGAGTTGTACCGCGATTACGGAGCGGATTGCCGCAAAACCGTAATCGAGGTAAAAGACGGACGCGCGGACTTAAACGGCTTGAAACTGTGCCGTGTGATAAATTTGGCGGACGCAGACGGCAATCCCGTTCATTACCGATATGCGGAAAACGCTCTTGCAGTAGAACGCGACGGCAAGTATAATCTGTCCTACGCCAAATTACCCAAAGAATTGGATTTCGGGGACGATTTGACGCTGCCTTCTCCGCGTATTACCGAGCGTATTTTCATTTACGGAGTAATAGCGGAATTTCTTTCGCAACAGGAGGATCGACGCAAGTCCGCTTCCTGGAGAAAAAAATACGTTGACGCGCTTTCCGTCGCTACGGCTAAATTTAATCCAGCGCGTATGCCTTCGAGGAGGTGGTTGTAAATTTGAACGGTACAAACGGTAAAATAATAAAACACAGCGTTAAACTTGCCATACCGCAAAGCGGCGACGTCGCCGCCTGCCGCGCGGTAATCGCAGACGGCGGAGCTATACGTTCCGATAAAAAATGGAAAAGTCTTACGGATAAAAACGTCTCGTCGGGAATTGTCGGCAGAAGCGCGCAGGGTTACGTAACGTACGGCGTCAACAAAATTTATCTGTATGACGGCAACGATTTGCAGGCAATAGGGCAGCTTACGGGAAACGTCAAATACGTTTCCTCGACAAATATGCGCGGCAGTCTGATTTTTTCCGCAAAATACGCAGGTACTTATTCGGTGGATACGGCGGGCGTCCTGTCGAAGATAACGGACGATTCCTTTTATAGCGTCACAACGTGTTGCGAGCGCGTAATAGGCATTGTCGGAAACAGACTGTGTTTCGGTTTAATAGGAAATACGAAACTTACTTACGACGGTGACTATATCGATCTTCCTACCGATTGCGATGCCGTCGTCGGGTTCGGCAGTTACGTTTACGCGTTGGGAAAAAGCTGTTACAAGGTAAAAATCGACGCAAACGTCAACGACATTAAGGCGGAGAAAATCGCCGACGGGTTGGGCGGCGTGAACGAGCGCAGCGTTGCGGTTGTCGGAGACAGGATTGTTTTTGCGGCCGCAAACGGATTGTACGCTTTGCGCGGCGACCGTTTGACGCGCGTATGCGACGGTATCGCAAGCAATCTCGATTTGAGCGAGTGCAGGGCGAATTCGTACGAAGGCAAATACTTTTTATCCGATTGCAAAACTACGAAGACGGCGCTGCTTTTGGACGTGGAAAACGGCAGCTGCGAAAGAGTTTTTCAAAAGGGTTTAATAGAAATTTACACGTACGCAGACGAAACGATAGCGGTTTTCGAAGAAGGTCAATTTAAAACTCTCGGCGAAGCAGATGACGACGACGTATGTTGGGGGGCAAACGGGAATCGACTTTAAAACCGTTTGCGACAAGTATCTGCGATACGTATCGGTTAAGACGGATTATCCTTTGGACTTGTACGTAACCGTCGGCAACGAAACGCGCTTAAAACGCGTCAAAGGTAAACGTTTTACGCAAAAAATTCCCGTGTGCGGTTGCGGAAAGGAAATTTCGGTACGCGTCCGCGCAAACGGCGGTATGAACGTGCAGCTGTTGGAAGTGACTGCCGAAACGTACGCGGAGGACGATTATGTCGATTAGTTATAACCGCTCGCTGGAATTGCGCGAAATGTTTAAACCGATAAGAACGAAAGTGGAAGCGGTCGACAAAAAATACAGTTTGGATTACTGCGAACCTGAGATGGATATGCCGGAGAGTCTCGATCTTGTCAAGCTGTCGTACGAAGTAAAGTCGGAGGCGGAATTGCGCGCGTTGGCTGTCAATAGAATCGAAGCGACGTATATCAGACGCAGGCAACAGTTGGACGCGTCGCATGGCAAGGCGCTGCAAAGCATCAATGAAGCTTATACGGATATTGACGAAAATTTACGCCGAACAAGCGCTAAACTGCTTGCGGATTATGTCGTAAATTACAATTCCGCTTACAGAAGATTAGTAAACAACGGACTTATGTTTTCTTCGGTAATGCAGCGAGCAAGCAGCGACGCCCTGTCGGAATACAACAAAAACGTCAGCGAAGCCAATGCGGATTCCGACAGTCTGCGCGCTAAAATCGACGCAGATAAAGACGCCGAAAACGCGTCTTACGAAGCGGCGTGTTCCGCCTTAAACAGCGAACGGCAAGCCGCCGAGCAAAAGGCTTACGACGCGATAGTCGAATCGGAATATAACAAGCGTTTAGCTATTGAAAAATACAACGCTCAGTTGGACGAGAAAGAGAAAAAATATCTGATGTCTCGCGCAAAAGCGTTGGAATCCGCCCGTCAGGCGGAAAACAATCGCGCGTACGCGGCAATAAAGCTTTACGCTCAGGTAGGCGAAACGGGATACAAAGAAAATATAATTTTGGAAAAATACAATATATTGCAGAAGTTTTTCGGCGATTTAAAAAGGGAAGAAGCGCAGTTTTTGATGGACTGCGACAGTTTTGTAAGAATGCATTTGGGATCGTATTTCAGCGCGTTGACCGAATGGGTACAGAGAACTCTGCCCGATTAGAGCGAGCCGTGCAGTCGTCGAACCCGTAAGGTCGCGGGTTATACTTCGTCTTAAAAGGTCGGTTTTTTCCGACCTTTTTGTATTGTCGAATACGCAGTGTCGGGCATTTTCGCAAAAAAACGCGTTCAAGCGCGTTCTTTTGCGAAATTAGTTGTCGCTTCAAGCTGTTTTGTTCTTTAAAGAGTTGAAAAATAAGCGTTTTTAGTGTATACTTACAATATATTTTATTTGCGAGTATTCGGAGAAAGTAACGTGAGATATCAGCGCAAATCGTCCATAGCGTATATGTTCAGAAATTTTTGGCAGTTGTTGTACGTGACTTTGCCTATAAGCGTTCTTATGGCTTTTTTCGTAAATCCTTCTCGCGAAATAGAATTTTTGCAAAGCGTTATCCTAAACGACGGAACGGTCGCGCGCGAGAACTTCGTAAGAGCGTACGCAGACGCCGTTACGGTGCTGCGTTTGGGAAAATACTGGTGGGTGGGAATAATAGCTTTGCTTGTTTTCGCTTATACCGTGAGTATGATGATGGTAAAGATAGGAAGGCATATGCACGTGGGAGAAATGCCCGCGCTGCCGTTTAAGCGCGCGTTCGGAATTTTCCCTTCGGTGTTGTTGCTCAGCGTAAGCTGCTTCGTCATATCGGAAATTTCCTGTCTTTTAAGCGTAGGCATGGCGTATCTTTTAAATTCGGTATCGGATTTGAGAATAATAGCTGCGGCAAGCTTTGCGCTTCTGCTCGTAATCCGATTGATGATAGCGTGGGCGTTTATGCTTACAATTCTTGCATATCCGTTGAAATTCAGCGAAAATTACAATCTGAACGTGGCGCTGTCCTATTCGGTCCGCATTATGTCTAAGAAAAAGAAGTTGGCGTGGGGACTTTCATTCGCATACGTTGCGGGCAGATGTCTCGTTCTTCTGCTTGCGTACTTCATTCCTTCGTTCTATTTGGACGCGGTAGTGTACGCCGTTGCATACTTGCTTGTGATTACGTACGTTCCGTGCCTTGCGTACAAACTGTATCACGACAGCGTCGGCGGCGAACGCAGAGATATTACCCGTAAAATGTTCGATTAGGAGGCAGATAATTGATTAAACCGTTAGCGCTTGCTTCCTACAACTGGAAGGTTCTGCTCAAATCTCTTATATGTCAGATTTTGGTATCCGTGCTTATGCTGTCTTTTGCGGTAACTGTGTTCGGAACCCTTGCCAACGATATTTTGCGCGTGATATCCGAAAGCAATTTGCGCGATTTTATAAACGCTACCGTAAGCTCTATAATGAACGGCACCTTTAACAGCGCCGATTTTACTTCGGAGCTTAACGCTATACTTTCCAACCTGCAGGACGGAATACAGTCCATACGCTATCCGTGGGGCGGAGCAACGCTGTCGTATATACTTTTCTTTTTGGCATTGCTCGTTTACCGTTTGTTCGTGTCCTACTCCGACGTGACGGTTGCGTGCCAGTTGGAAGAATTTATGACGTCCAACGCCGCGCGTCCGTTTACCTGGTTTCTGTTGAAAAAGCAAGGTAAAACCTGGAAATTCTCCTGCATACAGCTGTTATGCACTTTGCCTTTGGATATCATAATCGTTGCGGGATGTTTGGGAATATATATATTATTCCTTGTCGCCTTCGGTTGGTGGACGATAATACCGACGTGCGTATTGCTGTTGTTGCTGTATACGGCAAGACAAACTTTCTTTGCTTTTTGTCTGCCTGCGGTAGTATGCGAGGATATGGGGACGAATAAAGCTTTTAAGCAAGGCGTATCTGCGGTTGTCAACAGATTTTGGCATATTTTCTGGAAAACGCTTATCGTAATGACCGTTATGGTAGCTGTTACGCTTGTCGCCATTATGTATATAAATAATTCCATAGTTTGTACCGCCGTCGTGGCGATTTGCAGTTTCGTGCTGTTTTTCTACGTAAAGTGCATAAACATTATAGAATACTTCGAGGCGAATAACCGTCCGTACTTCTATAAAAGAATCGTTATCGAAGGTACGGACCGCTACGGCAGAAAAAGGGCGCGCACCGAACGTCGCGCGCAACGCAGAAAGTGACGTTTTGTTCGCAAGGTTGAACCGTAGCGAATTTGACGATACTGTAATTAAGTTGATAACCGAACGCAGAGTTCGGCTTAAAACAGAATCAATGTAAACGGCAAAATAACGCGTTTAAATAAAGCGCGGTATAGGTTTTCCCGTTTCCCGACGCGTACGGCAAGACGCGCCTTTATTTGTTGTCTTTTTGCGGCAAAAGGTTTGGATTGCCGTCTATGCGCGCAAGCTTTTGTAAAGCTCGCGGCAAATTACGTAAGTACGTTTTAACGCCGCGTCAAACGGTATATAATTTGCATTTTCGACGCAAAGTCGAAATACGCAGTCATAAGAGGTAGATATGAAAGCAGATATGAAAAACAAATCGAATAATCAAACGTCGCGCGATACGTTAAACAACGGTTCGTCCACAAAATTGGACTTCGGCGGCGCGTCGTCGAACGGCAGGCAGGCGGCGAGGAAAAGCAACGTCGGCAATAACTCCGCTTTAAAAAATAAAAAGCGCGAAAGCTCTCCGTCGGAATTTGCCCGCCGCAGCAAACCGCAAGGTAAGCTTAAAATAATGTTTTTGGGCGGAGTAGGCGAAATCGGAAAAAATATGACCGTTTTCGAATACGGCGACAGTATAGTGGTATTGGACGCGGGTATGACTTTTCCCGGAAGCGATATGCCGGGAGTCGACGTAGTAATACCGGATATGTCTTACCTTTGTGAAAACCGCAGTAAAATCCGCGCTATACTCCTAACGCACGGACACGAGGACCATATAGGCGCAATTCCTTTTTTGGTAGAAAAGCTTGGCGGTAAAATAGATATTTACGGAACTAAGCTGACGCTTGCTTTGGTGGAAAACAAACTTATAGAGCACAACGTATACGACAAGGTAAATTTAGTGGCGGTTTCCTCTCAGGGAATCGTAACGCTGGGCGCTTTCACGGCGGAATTTATACACGTGTCCCACTCCGTAGCGGGATCGGTGGCAATTTGTCTCAGATGCCCCGTCGGAACGGTATTGCATACGGGAGATTTTAAAATAGACTACACTCCTTTGGGTAATGAGATAATGAATTTGAACCGCATAGCGGAGATAGGCAAACAGGGCGTACTGCTTTTAATGAGCGAATCGACAAACGTCGAAAAACCGGGCTACACGATGAGCGAATCGGTGGTGCAGGATACTATCAACAAAGTATTTCACGAAGCTAAAGGACGCCGTATAATCATTGCTACGTTTGCATCTAATATCGACCGCATAGGTATGATAATCGAGCTTGCGGCAAAGTACAAACGCAAAATCGCCGTATCGGGAAGAAGCATGCTCAAATATATAGAAACCGCTCAGCGCATAGGTATGCTTAACGTCGATCCCAAAATATTCGTGGATATGGACAAGGTGGCATCCGTCGAGGACGGCAAGCTTGTCATTCTCTCTACGGGGAGTCAGGGCGAACCGATGTCGGCGCTTACGCGTATGGCAAGCGGCGAATTTAATAAAGTACAGATAGGCTCCAACGATACGATAGTTATTTCCGCAACGCCCATTCCCGGCAACGAGCGTGATATATACAACGTCATCAACAAGCTGTACCGTTTAGGTGCGGTAGTAGTGTATTCGGCATTGCAGGCGGTGCACGTGTCGGGGCATGCCTGTCAGGAAGAACTTAAATTAGTATATACGCTTGTAAAGCCCAAATATTTTATTCCCGTGCACGGAGAATACCGTCATCTTAAACAGCACGCCATGCTTGTAGAACAACTGCATCACAAGCGCAGCAATATCATAATACCCGAGATAGGCGACTGCGTAGAGGTGGACAATTCCACGTTTAAGGTCGCAGGACAGGTTGTAAGCGGCAACGTGATGGTCGACGGTTTGGGAGTAGGGGACGTAAGTAATGTCGTCCTGCGCGACCGTCTGAGCCTTGCAGAAGACGGCATATGCGTGTGCGTAGTCGGTTTCGACAAGCGCAGCGGTAGAATAGTCGGCGACGTCGAAATGGTAAGCAGAGGATGCTTCTTCGCAACCGACGTCGATGCGGTAAATCCCGTCGAGGAAGTTAAAAAGCTTGTAAAGGAAGAATTGTCCAAAGCTGCGGAATCGACGCGTACGGTTGCATTTGTCAAAACCGTAATACAGCGTACGATCAGGCATTATTTCAGGGTTACTCTTAAACGTAATCCGGTGGTGCTGCCCGTTATTTTGGAAGTATGACGTTTGCGGTAAAATCATGATCGAGCTTGAAGAACTGGAAAAATTCGCACGCGAACGGTATATACCCGTTATGTTGGACGACACTAAGGAACTTCTGTACAAAACGGTTGCCGCAGTTCAGCCGAAACGCATTTTGGAAATAGGCACGGCGATAGGATACAGCGGCATAGTTATGCTGTCCGCATGTTCCGTAGCTACGCTTAATACAATCGAATTAAACGAAGAAATCGCAGCGCTTGCTCGCGCTAATTTCGAGCAATTCGGGGTGTTGGACAGGGTAAATATTTTTGTGGGAGACGCTCGCGAAATAGTAACGCTTTTGACGGGCGAATACGATTTTATTTTTTTGGACGGTCCCAAAGGACAGTACGTAACGTTCCTTCCGTATTTGTACGATTTGCTTGCTTTGGGCGGAACGTTGGTATGCGACAACGTGCTTTACAAAGGATTGGTGGAGCATATTCCATCCGACAAACGCCACAAACATATAACCGTCGCTCGCAATATGCGCGCCTTTCTCGATGAAATTACTTCGAGCGAACGTTTCGACACCGTTCTTCACCGAATAGGCGACGGCGTTACCGTATCTACGAAAATCAAGTAAATTCGTCGTTTTACTACCGAAACTAAATAAAAATAGACTACTATGACAAACATAATACGAAAAAATATCAAAAAAGTAGA